>NZ_FNSI01000002.1:300000-492560 GCF_900104955.1 Beijerinckia sp. 28-YEA-48 | reverse complement strand
TGACGCCGGCTGGCGGCGCGAGTGTTCAGCATGATCGTTTTCAGCTGGGCAAGGGTTGTGTCGAATTCGTGCGGTCGGCCTGGGAGCAACTGCCGACGATGTTCCACATCATCAATGCGCTGGCCGATCTTCCGGTGATCGAGCAGCGCGGCGCGACGCTTGCTGAAACGCGCGGCGCCAAGGATTTGAGCGATCAGCGCCGATTGCGGTGAGCGAGCATCGCTTACTTGACAATTCTTTCAAGAGAGAATTAAATTCGTATCGAGGAGGATCACCATGCTGATCACTGGAATGGACGGCGCAATTCTTGGCGTCGAAGACCTGTCCGCCGCGATGGATTTCTACGGTGACTTCGGGTTGACCCAACAATCGTCGGGTACGTCCTACGCGCATTTCGCGACGCTCGATGGCACGGAGATCCTGCTGCGCAAATCCGACGACAATGGATTGCCTGCGGCGGTCGCGCCGGGTTCGACAATCAGAGAAGCGATCTGGGCGGTTCCCTCCGCCGACCACCTCAAGGCTATCGCGGCGGAACTAGCACGTGATCGCGTCGTGCAGGAAGACGACGAAGGCACGATCCATAGCATCGACGACGACGGCTACGGCATTGCCTTCCGCTGCGAGCGCCGCAAGAAGATCGCACCGGCACCCAACCGCCTCAATATCTATGGCGCTGAGCCGGCGCGGCCGATGAACACCCGCATCGATTTCGCCGAAGCTGTGAAGCCGGCCTCGGTGGCTCATGTCGTGCTGTTTACGCCCGACGTGGCCCGTTTGACGCGCTTTTATGTGGAGCGTCTGCAGTTCCGGGTCAGCGATCGTTTCCGCGATAACCGCGGCGCTTTCCTGCGCGCGTCTGGCTCGACCTATCATCACAACCTGTTCCTTATCCAAGGCGCAACGCGCGGCCTACATCACATTGCGTTTCCGGTGACCGACTTCAACGAAGTCGTCACGGGCGGCCAGAAAATGCTCGAGCAGGGCTGGCTCACCAAGATCGGTCCCGGTCGCCATCGCATCGGCTCCAATTACTTCTGGTACTTCAACAGTCCCTGCGGCGGCGCCATGGAGCTGACCGCCGACATGGACCGCGCCGACGACAATTGGGACGTGCGTGATTGGGACTTCGTGCCGGAAAACACCGCTGCCTGGTCAACCACCATCAACATGCCCTTGCGCTGAATTCCCACATCGGCGCTGACAACGAATCCTGGAGACAATATGAGCGAAACGCCCTTCCACCTCGGCACATTTGCCGGGCACGAGCGTGATTTTATCGGCCTGGTGATAGGCGACCGTGTTTGCAACCTCTTGCTTGCGGCACAACATGCTGGCATCGCGCTGCCGCAGTGCAATACCGTCACCGACCTGCTGAGCGACTGGGGTCGCAACTTCGATCTCCTCGTCAAGATCGCGGCCCATGCGAAAGCGCAAGGCACGCAGGATTTTACCGCTGTGTCCGACAGCAGGCCTCTGCCGCCGCTCGGCCGTGCCGGAAAAATGATCTGCGCAGCCGCCAATTACAGCGATCATGTTGCCGGCATGCGCAAGACTTTTACCCCGCCAGTCGCAGACAGTGGCAAGCCCTTGCCGCCATTGCGGCCCTATGCCTTCGGTAAACTCAGTGTACCAACCGGTGCTTATAACGATATTATCCTCCCGGAAGGCATGAAGCGTATCGATTGGGAGGCCGAGCTGATGGTGGTTATCGGCACGCCTGGTTATCGCATCACACAAGCGGGAGCCGCCAAGCACATCGCCGGCTATATGACCACCAATGACGTATCCTGCCGGGATCTCACCTGGCGCGACGATCGCCCGACGATCCGTACGGATTGGCTAGCGGGAAAGAGTTTCGACACCTTCGCGCCGGTTGGCCCTTATTTCACGCCAAAAGCCTTTGTGCCCGATCACGCCAATGTCGCAATTAAACTCTGGGTAAACGGCGCGATCAAACAAGATGGCAACAGCCGTGACATGACCTTCGGCATCGAAGAGCAGATCGAATATGCGTCGCGCATGATGACCTTGTTGCCTGGCGACATGCTGGCCACCGGCACGCCGGCTGGCACCGGACAGGAGCGTGGTGAATTCTTGCAAGCGGGCGATATCGTCGAGGCGGAAGTGCAGTTTTGCGGACGCCAGCGCAATCGTATCGTCGGCAGCGAGGCCCATCCCTTCCTGCAATCCTCCCGCGGTTAGGAGATATCCCATGCTGCCTGCTTCGCTTCCCGACGTCCGCCGTGTTGTCACTGCCAACGACGAACAGGGCCGTTCCTACCTGTTGGCAGACGGCGTTTCGCCGGCCATTCTGACAACGCCGGGTCGCCCCGGTTATCGCAATGCCAACATCTGGCGAACGATCGATGCGCCGACCGATGTCGTCGCCACGGATACAATTTGCGCCCAATCCGGCGTCATGCCGCCGAAGAATGGCACGGTTTTGCGGGTGATCGACTTCCCGCCACGTCCCGCCGATCCGGAAGAGCGACGCCGGCAGGCGTCGGCCTCGCTCGACAACCTGTTCACCGATGCCGTCCACAACAACGATCATCGGCAACCCGGCATGCATCTGACGCAAACCGTCGATTACGCCATCGTCCTGAGCGGCGTCATCACCGCCATCATGGATAAGGACGAGACCGATCTGCATACCGGCGACATTCTCATCCAGCGCGCCACCAATCACGCCTGGGAAAATCGCACGAATGCCATGGCCCGCGTCGCCTTCATTCTGATCGACGGCCGATGACAGAAACGTCCTCCGCCAGCGGCCTGCACGGCTGTAGCAGTCATCTGGAAACCCGTCCCAGGATCACAAGGCAACGTGCGGGCTCTGGCGCAGTCATCGACCTGCATTGCCACTATCTCAATGGCGAGGTCGAGGCACTCGTCGCTTCGATCTCCCGTCCTAAACCGCCAGCCATGTCGGCGGCGGCGGCGCGCTCGGCCAGCTACAATGCCGAACTGATGCGAACCGCCTATGCCCCGAAACTCAGCGATATCGACGTACGTCTCGCCGACATGGATGCCATGGGCGTCGACATCCAGGCGCTCAGCCCTTCGCCGACCCAATACTATTATTGGCTCGATATCGAAGGGAGCCGTGCCGTCGTCAAGGCGCAGAACGAGCGGATCGCAGCACTTTGCGCCCAACACCCGGATCGATTGGTGGGCCTGGGCACCGTCGCCTTGCAACATCCGCAGCTCGCCGCCGAACAGGCGCGCCATGCGATCAAGACATTGGGCCTGCGCGGCTTCGAGATTTCCTCGCATGTGGAGGGTGTTTCCGTCGCTGATGAACGGTTCGCTCCGTTCTGGCAGGAGGCGGAACGTTTGGACGCTATGGTTCTCTTGCATCCGCTCGGTACGACCGTCGGGCCGCGTCTCGATCCCTATTATCTGTCGAATGTGGTCGGTCAGCCGGCGGAAACTGCCATCGCCTTGTCCGATATGATCATGGGCGGCCATTTCGACCGCTATCCCAAACTCCGGCTCTGCGCCGTCCACGGCGGTGGCTATCTGCCGCTTTATCTTGGGCGCTCCGATCACGCCTATCGAGCGCGGCCGGAATGCGCCTGCTGCGCGCGTCAGCCGAGCGACTATATCCGGCAGATCTGGTTCGACACGGTGGTGTACGATCCGCAGCACCTGCGCCGCCTCATTGATGTTGTCGGCATCGAGCGCGTCGTCGTTGGCACCGACTATCCCTTCGACATGGGCGACTACGATCCTATCGGGCTGATTGAAGCCGTTGCAGGCCTCAGCGCTGCTGATCGGGCCGCCATTCTAGGCAACAATGCGCGGGAGTTGCTGGCTTTGCCTGCAAGCGGCGATAACACGAAGAGGAAGGTGTCATGAGCCGGCGGAAGAGAGTTCTTATTGTCGGAGGTGGCATCGGTGGCCTGTCGGCCGCTATCGCTCTGTCGCAAGCGGGTTGCGATATTTTACTGATTGAACGCGACGCGAATTGGCGCGCGCTCGGTGCCGGCCTCACATTCAATGGGGCGACGGCACGTGCTTTCAAGACTCTTGGCGTCCTCGATCGGATCGTAGAGGCCGGTTATGTCCATGGAACGTCGCGCGTTTGTGACCGCTTCGGCAAAGTGCTCGTTGAGAGCAGCACGGAAGAAGTCTATGGCCGTGACGTGCCCATCATGGGTGGTATTCTCCGTCCGGTTCTGCATCGCATCATGCAAGAAGCCGCGGTCGAGCGCGGCATTCGCTACCGCACTGGCGTCACGGTCAGTCATTGGTGCGAGGAGCCGGACGCCATCAGGGCCTATTTCAGTGACGGGAGCGAGGGCCGCTTTGATTTCGCCATTGGAGCGGACGGACTGATGTCGACGACGCGCCAGCAACTCTGGCTGGATGCGCCGCGGCCGCAATTTACTGGACAAGGGTGCTGGCGTGCCGTCGCCCCTCGTCCTGTTAACGTGACGACGAGCGAGCTTTATTTTGGCACCGAGTACAAAGCCGGAATCAATCCCGTTTCCGATGCAGAGATGTATCTGTTTCTCCTCGTGCCAGAGCCTGACAACCCCTGGCATGACGAGGCGGATTGGCCGGAACTGCTGCGCACCAAGCTGAGTGATTTTGGGGGGCATATAGGCTCTATCCGTGATCATCTCGGATCGGGCTCGCTAATCAATTATCGTCCGCTAGAGACGCTTCTGCTGCCGTTGCCTTGGCATATGGGGCGCGTTTTGCTGATCGGTGACGCGGTTCATGCCACTACGCCGCATGTGGGCTATGGCGCGGGGCTCGCTGTCGAGGACGGAATAGTTCTGGCCGAACTTATCCGCGAGGGTGCATCGGATCTATTTTCTGCTTTCGAGGAACGCCGCCATGATCGCTGTACGGCGGTGGTCAACGGCTCGATTGCACTGGGAAGGCTGGAAATGGAGGGAGCGCCGCTGGCGAACCAACGCACATTGTCACAGGAGATTTACGATGTGATCCGGGAACCTGTTTTTTAGTTCGCCTTCGACCACATATTTTGTTGGCGGTGTACTCGATGTGCGTCGTCCGCATGTCGGAATTTTATCAAGCGGCGGTATGTGACTAAGACCGATAGCTGGCCAACCACACTCCGGCATGAAGTACGACACCAAGGGCAAAAATCAGGGTGACAATCCGGCTCACGCGGGAGCTGGGAAAGAGCCAGGGTTGCAGCACCAGCCGCAGAAGCCAGAAGAGGGCTCCCGCGATGGCCAGAGGATGCAATGTCTCAGGCTTGGACAGCATCGCCGTCAAAAGCCCCGCGGCATAGGCGAGGAAGACATAGGTCAGCATCACATTTAGCGTTTGCGTGACCGCGCTGTTCAACTCTCCGCTCGGCATCAGGGTTTTGGGCCAGCGAAACAAACGCCAGAAACAGAGGTGAAAGAGCGCGAAGCCGACATTGTAGGCGATGCACAGAATGATCAGGATTTGCGACCATACAAACGGCATATCATCGCTCCACTTCATGGGATCTATCAATTCAACACGCTACCCATGTATATTTCTTCGACGCGTGGATCGCGCGCGATCTCGCTGCCGCTGCCCGATAGGGTGAAGCGGCCGTGTTCCATGACATGGGCATGATCGGCGATGCGCAAGGCGGCCCGGGCATTCTGCTCGACCAGAATGGTCGCGACGCCCTTTTGCTTCAGGGCGACCACGATCTCGAGAATCTCCTGCACGATGCGCGGCGCCAGGCCGAGGCTTGGCTCGTCCAACAGGAGCACGCGCGGATTGGCCATCAGGGCGCGTCCCATGGCGAGCATCTGCCGCTCGCCCCCCGACAACGTGTTCGCTTGCTGCCGCCGACGTTCCCTTAGCCGGGGGAACATGATGAAAGCGGCTTCGAGATTTTCAACGCGTTGAGTGGGATGGGTGAAGCCACCGAGCATGAGATTTTCCTCGACCGTGAGCGGGCCGAACAGCTCCCGCCGTTCTGGAATGAGGACGAGGCCACGTCGCACGCGCTCCTCGATCAAAAGCAGAGCGCCATCCTCACCGTAAAGCCGCAGGTCGCCATCGAAGGGCAGAAGGCCCATGGTGGCGTTGAGAAGCGTCGATTTGCCGGCGCCATTGGCACCGATGATCGAGACGATCTGTCCTTTGTCCACACTCATCGAAATGTCGCGCACTGCTTCCACCTGCCCATAGCGGACGCTGACGTTGCGCAGCTCCAGAACCGGCGGGCTCATGCGGCCCCCATGTAGGCGATAAGAACTTGCGGGTCGGTGCGCACGGCTTCCGGCAGGCCATCGGCCAGTTTCGAGCCAAAATTGAGGACCACCAACCGGTCACACAGGTTCATGACGAATTCCATATCGTGTTCGACGATGAGAATGGTGACGCCGGATTGGGCCAAAGCCTTGAGCAGGGTAGCAAGCGCCGCCTTCTCGTGATGGCGCAGACCGGCGGCAGGTTCATCCAGCAGCAGCAGAACAGGATCCATGCAGAGCGCGCGGGCGATTTCGACGATGCGCAACTGGCCCAGGGCCAGGCTACCCGTCTCGTCGCCGGCGCGTTCGGCCAGACCGACGCGCTCCAGGGCGCGCATGGCTTCCGCGAAGACGCGGGCCTCTTCGGTGCGATCAAGGCGCAGGAGGGCCTGTAGGACACCGCTGTGACTGCGCAGATGGGCGCCGATCGCCACATTGTCGAGCACGCTCATCGACGGCACGAGTTTGACATGCTGGAACGTGCGGGCCACGCGCAGCCTTGCGATGCGGCGCGAGGGCAGGCCGCTGATCGTTCGTCCGGCCAGGCGAACACGGCCGCCGCTCGCCCGTTGCAGGCCGGTGATCAGGTTGAAGGTCGTGCTTTTGCCGGCGCCGTTCGGGCCGATCAGGCCGACGATTTCGCCGGCATCGATCGCAAAGTCGACCTGATTGACGGCGACCAGTCCGCCGAAGCGCTTTTGCAATCCCTCGACACTCAGAAGCCGGCTGCCGCGTTCCGGTTGTTCGGCTTTCGGCAGAATGTCGGAACGGCGCGGCAGGGTGTTGCGGTGGCGTACAAACCAGCGGCTCAGTGGACGCCACACTCCATCCGGCGCCCATTGCAGCAGCATGACGAGGAGAAGGCCGAAGGCAATCGCCTGGAAGTTACTGGTTTGGCCGAAGACGAGCGGCAGGATGTCTTGAAAGACATTGCGCGACAGGACCACCACGGCCGCGCCGAAAATGGCGCCGCCGATATGACCGGCGCCGCCGATCACCGCCATGAGCAGATATTCCAGCCCGGCGTTGAGCCCAAAGGGCGAGGCGCTGACAGCCCGTTGAAACAGAGCGAATAGCCATCCGGCGAGACCAGCCAGAACACCGGCATAGACGAAGACGAACAGCCGCAGCCGCCAGGTCGTCGCGCCGAAGGCTTCGACGGCGCTGCTGCCGGAGCGCAAGGTGCGAATGATGCGGCCGGGGCGCGAGTCGAGAAGATTGGACGTGGCGACAACCGCGAGGACGACGGTGATCCAGACCAGCGGATAGAAGGCCCTGGGTGTCGAGAGATCGAAGGGGCCAAAGGTCAGCGCGGGAATGCCCGACAGGCCGTCATAACCACCGAGAAAAGGCAGGGCCCCATAAAGATAATAGAGTGCCAGCGCCCAGGCGATGGTGCCCAGCGGCAGAAAGTGGCCGGAGAGGCGAATGGTCAGCAGTCCCAGAAGCGTGGATATGCCGCCGGTGGCGATGAGCGCGATCGGCAAGGCGAGCCAGGGTGACCAGCCGAGACGCGTGGTGACCAGCGCCGTCGCATAGGCGCCGATACCCATCATCGCTGCTTGTCCAAACGACGTCATGCCGCCGACACCGGTCAGCAGGACCAAGCCGATGGCAACCAGGGAGGCGAGGCCGATATAGATGGCCAGAACGACCAGCGTGCCCGATGGCGCGAGGATCGGCAGCAGCAGGCTGGCGGCGATGAAGATCGCCAGCGCGATGGTGCGGAACGAGGGGCTCATTCCTCCTCCCCTTGATCATGGGCGATGAATGAGCGGATCAGCAGAACCGGCAGGATGAGCGAAAACACGATCGCATCCTTGTATTGGCTGGCGACAAAGGATGAGAAGGCTTCCAGAGCGCCGATGGCGAGCGCGGCTATCGCCGTCAACGGATAGCTGATCAGTCCACCCAGCACGGCCGCGACGAAACCCTTGAGGGCGATAGCGAAGCCGGTATCGTAAAAAATGGTCGTCATCGGTCCGATCAGGAGGCCGCAGACGGTGGCGATCAAGCCGCCAAGCAGAAAGGCGATCTGGCCTGAGATCGCCGCTGGAATGCCGACAAGGCGGGCGCCGAGGCGATTGACGGCCGTGGCGCGTAAGGCAGTGCCCCATTGGCTGCATCTGAAGAACAGCGAGAGACCGACGACGAAGCTTGCCGTGACTACGAAGATGGCGATGGCCTGACCGGTCAGCCGCACCGAGCCGAGCGACAGCGCGCCGCTGGCGAGGGCCGGGGAGCGCGTGCCGTCAGGACCAAAGACGACAAGGCCAAAGCCCAGCAGCACGAGATGGATGCCGACTGCGGTGATCAACAGCGTCAGGATGCTGGCATCTTCGATCGGCTGATAGATCGCGCCGTAGAGATAGCCGGCCATCGGGACGACAAGGGCCAGGGTGAGCACGACGTTCAGCGCAAGCGGCAGGGCGAAGGGGGGCGCGAACCAGGCCGCTGTCGCAACGAGAGCCGGAAAGAGCAGCCCGAGACAGATGACCCATAGAATGTCGCCGGCACGCGCTGTATGCCGCTGGCGCAGCAAACGGACCAGCGTGAACAGCGCGCCCAGCGCCAGCAGCAGCCAGACGATCCTGGGCCGCTGGCCGGCTTGCAACGCGGTCAGCGTCAGAGCGCCGAAGCCGACGAACTCGCCGATGAAAAGCATGATGACGCGCGTCAGCGAGAACACCAGAACGAGGGCGACGCCGACGAGTGCGTAGACGAGGCCGGTGGTCAAACCGTCCTGCAGCAGAAAGAGGGCGATGGCGCTGCTCATGGTCGTGCGCCCGCTGTCTGGACAATCCAGAGCGAGAAGGGATTGATCAAAGCGTGATCCGCCCCGGCGCCGGAGAAGCGGACATGAGCGCGGCGACAAGGTCAGCGCGGCAGGTCTGGACCCGCCGCTGATTGATATAGCCTTTGTCGGTGATCTCGCCGTCGTTGATCGAAGGCGGTTCGATGAGCAGCAGGGCAGCGGCCGCATAGCTGGAACTGCCGCCGCCTTGCGCGCGCAACGCCTGCATCGCCTCGCGGACCCGTGCGACGACCGTGGGGGCCGCCAATATCTGCGCCCGCGTTGCCGTCTCAGGCAGGCCGGAGAGGGCCTGGCAGGCCGCGAGATTTGGAAAGATCAAAAAGCCGATGTGATCGGCGTCGTGGCCGGCGACGACGACCTCTTGTGCGAGCGGCGCCAAAGCGGCGACGGCGCGTGCCTTGACGGTCGCGACATTGACCCAGGTGCCGGTAAGCAGTTTGAAATCCTCACCGATCCGGCCGTCGAAGATCATGCCGCGATTAGGATCGCTGTCGTCGGCGAGCCGCAAGGCATCACCGATTTTGTAGAAGCCCTCCTCGTCGAAAGCTTCCGCCGTCAGCTCGGGCGAGCGGAAATAGCCCGGCGTCACGTTCGGCCCCTTGATCCGCGCCTCGATCTTGTCGCCGCGCGGCAGCAGTTTGATCTGACATCCGGGGATCGGCACGCCGATATTGCCATTGGTCTCGGCCATGTAATGGCAATCGGTTGCCACGGGCGAGGTTTCCGTCGAACCCCAGGCCGTCAATGTCGGTGTCATCGTGCCGACGGCGGCAATGGAGTGCTCCTGCAGCCGCGTCCACGTTTTGATGCCGAGCGCGGCACCGGCATAGAACATGATTTTGACGGACATGAAGAACTGTCGGCGAAATTCCTTGTCGGCATCCATGACGTCGACCAGCATATCGAAGCCGCGTGGCACGTTCAGGAAGATGTTGGGTCTGACGTCGCGGATATTCGCCAAAGTGGTGTCCATCAGGCCGGGCGCGGGGCGGCCGGCATCGATATACATCGCGCCGCCATTGCGCATGATCAGGAACAGGTTGTGATTGGCGCCGAACGTGTGGCTCCAGGGCAGCCAATCGACGATCACTGGCGGCATG
Organism: Beijerinckia sp. 28-YEA-48; assembly: GCF_900104955.1. Lineage (NCBI taxonomy): Bacteria > Pseudomonadati > Pseudomonadota > Alphaproteobacteria > Hyphomicrobiales > Beijerinckiaceae > Beijerinckia > Beijerinckia sp. 28-YEA-48. The sequence continues at coordinate 482,424 of NZ_FNSI01000002.1, read as the reverse complement.
CGTTCGAGAACGGGCCAGAGCTGCGTACGCGCATCAGCCATCGTGGTGTTCATGCGCTGCGTGTTGATCACGCCCTTCGGCGTGCCCGTGGAGCCGGAGGTGAACAGAATGCGTGTGATCGTATCCGGACCCACCGTCGTCATGCGCGCGCGCACCCGCGCTTCGTCCGCAGGGACGCACAAATCCTGGAAGGCGGTGTCGCCCGACCGCGTGTTGTGAAGGGACACGACTTCATGCGGGCCGTGGGGATCTATCGCCGCCAAGGCCTTGGCATAACGCGGGCCGTCGTCGGCGTAGATGAGGCCGGGCGTCGACAGAGCGATCATCGCTTCGAGCTTGGCATAGTCCGTCGCGACAAGAGAATAAGCGGAGGTGATACTGACGACGGGCACACCGATCTGGATCGCCGCCAGGCTCAGGAGCAGAACCTCGATCGAATTGTCCGACAGAACGGCCAAAGGCCGTTCGGGCGAGAGATCGCGTTGTGACAGGGCCGTGGCGATGGAAAGAACGCTGGCCCATGCCTGCCGATAGGTCACGCGCCGCCAGGGCGCACCGGCCTGGTCCCGCTGCGCGACGAACACATTGTCCGGCGTGGCGCGGGCCCAATGTTCCAACCACGCGCCGACCGTGGCGGAGGTTTGTACCGCCGTCGTGTTGGACGACAGAATGAAACTGCCATCGCTGCGCCGTTCCACGGTCACGTCCGGCTGCGCGAACATCGCCCCGAGGGCGTCAGGCTTTCCCACCACGTCAAGCATCCTGTGTTCCTTCGCTTACGGCAGGAGGGTGAGTTTGCCGCCGACGACCCGCGTCATGACGCGGCTCTTGGCATTGTCGGCCAGTTCGTGATTGTCGGGCGTGCTGGCATAGACGCCGTGGACGCCGGGAACGCCGGGCAGGTTCTCAAATGCCGTGCGCAGCGCATTGCGGAAGGCGGGGGTGCCGGGCTTTCCCGCTTCGAGGGCCTTGGGCGTTGTGGTCGCGACGATCAGCGCCGCATCGTAGAGATAGCCGCCGAAGCTGGAGATGGAGCCGGCGCCGAACACGGCTTCGTAGCTGGTTTTATATTTCGCGCCGATGATCTTGCTCGGATTGTCGTCGCTCAACTGTTCGACGATGCCGATCGGGCCGACGGGCAGGATGGTGCCATTGGCGGAAGCGCCGGCGACCTGCAGAAAGGCCGGGCTGGCCGAGCCATGGGTGTGATAGATCTGGCCGCTATAGCCGCGCTCCGCCAGCGCGAGATTGGGGCCGGCGGCGGGTGCGCCCGAGCCGACGACCAGTACGGCGCCCGGATTTTCCGCGACGATCTTGAGCACTTGCGCGGTGACGCTGGTGTCGTTGCGGGCGAAGCGTTCGATGGGCGAAACGGTGATTCCGGCCGCCTGCGCCAGGGGCAGAAGCGAGTTGAGCGTGAGATCGCCGAGGCTGTCGTTATAGCCGATGTAGCCGAGCTTCTTGATGCCTTTGGTCTTGATGTCGCCGACGATAGCTTCGATCATCACGCGCATGGGCTGCGGCACGACGAAGCTCCACTTGCTTTGATCACCCTTGGCGGCGAACGGCGCGAGCGAGAGAAAAGGAATCTGCGCTTCCGCAGCCACAGGCGCGATGGCCGCTGCCGTCGGCGTGCCGCTGCCGCCGATCAGAACGTCGGCCGCCTGGTCGTTGACGCATTTGCGCGCATTCTGCGTGGCGAGGCTGGTGTCGGTCGCATCGTCATAGACGGTGTAGCGCAGGGTCTGGTCCGCGACCTTCGGCGGCAGGAAGCGAACGGAATTCTGCTGCGTGGAGCCGAGCGCCGAGGCGGGCCCCGTCGCGGAGACAGAAATGCACACCGAGACATCCGCTCGCGCGGCAGTCGCAACGGTGAGTACACCCAAACCAAATAGCATTGATTTAGCCAGCATATTTCCCCTCCCGAATAATCCCCAGCGGCTGATGTCGGGCGCTCGCATGGTCGTGGCGCCTGTTCGGAGCGGCTTCCCCTGTCGCTGCTCTCGGGTGCCACCATAGCGAGCGCCGACCTTCTGTCAATACTTTAAAGTACTGTTTTAAGAGGATGGAGCAGCCTCGCTTTGCGGAATGGTTGGCGAAAAATAGCCGAATATGGCAATGCCTTCGGTGCGGAGACATTAAATCAGTACTTTTACGGATGGTCTAGAAAGCGGCTTTGAAACTTGGGCTGAAGTCGAAAAGCGCATGGCCATCTATTGGGCAGATGGTCGGGTTATCACCAGGCTATGTGGACTTGGGAAGTGATCTGCCCGACGTCTCCCTGTCTGGACGCGCCGCTGTTTTGATTATATTCCGCAAGGTATTGTTGCCTCAGACCGATGCGCTTTCAGGATTGCTCATGACGCCGCCCGCAGCTCCCAAACGCAAACGCGCCAAGACCCAGCGCATTAAGGATTCGCCGCTGAAGGAAGCGGATTGGATTCGCGCGGCCACCGATATTCTCGTGAAGGAGAATGTGCGCGGCATCAATTTGGACCGGCTCAGCAGCAAGATGGGCGTGACCAAGGGCAGCTTCTACTGGCACTTCAACAAGCGCCTTGATCTGCTGCAGGCCATGCTCAACGACTGGCGCCGTCGCATGACATTGAATGTCATTCAGACGACCACGCGTCGCGGCGGCAGCAGTGTCGAGCGCTTGCTGCGGGTGCTGCTGCTGCCCCGCGAGAAGCCGGCGCGGGCGGCGATGGCTGTCGAAAACAGTATGCGTGATTGGGCGCGCCGCAGCGAGCAGCCGCTGGCCGCTGTGCGCGAAGTCGATCATCTGCGCTTGAGCTTTCTCGAAGGCCTGCTTGTCGAGCACGGTCTGACGCGCCCGGAGGCGCGCCGCCGCGCTTATCTGCTCTATTGCATCGTGATGGGCGATTCCATCCTTCACGATACCGTCTCCGGCCATGTGCCCGATGCGGATTACGCGGCCATGGTCTCCGAGCTTCTGCTCAAAGATCGCGGCCCAGGGGCGGAGAAGGCCGGCTAGAGCCTGTTCTCTCGGGTGAGGTCGAGCGCTACGTCGACGATCATATCTTCCTGGCCGCCGACCATGCGTCGCCGGCCCAGTTCGACCAGAATGGTCCGCACGTCGACCCCGTAGGTTCGCGATGCGGCTTCGGCGTGGCGCAGGAAGCTGGAATAGACCCCGGCATAGCCGAGCGAGAGCGTCTCCCGATCGACGCGCACCGGGCGGTCCTGCAGCGGACGAACGAGATCGTCGGCCGCATCCATCAGGCGGTTGAGATCACACCCGTGCGCCCAGCCCAGTTTGTCGGCGACGGCGACGAAAGCCTCGATCGGCGTATTGCCGGCGCCGGCGCCTTGCCCGGCGAGCGAGGCATCGACGCGGTAGGCGCCTTGCTCGACCGCGACGATCGAATTGGCGACGGCGAGCGACAAATTCTGATGGGCATGAATGCCGATCTGCGTTTGGGGCTTCAGCACATCGCGATAGGCGCGAATGCGCTCCGTCGTTCCCGCCATGGTCAGTGCACCACCGGAATCGGTGACATAGACACAATGGGCGCCGTAGCTCTCCATCAGCAGGGCCTGCTGGGCCAGGCCTGCTGGCGTGTTCATGTGCGCCATCATCAGAAAGCCAGAAACATCCATCCCAAGGTTGCGGGCATATTCGATATGTTGGCGCGAAACATCGGCTTCGGTGCAATGGGTGGCGATCCGAACCGAGCGCACGCCGGCTTCATAGGCGGCTTTTAGATCGTGCGTCGTGCCGATGCCGGGAAGCAGCAGGGTCGTCAACACGCTGTGCGTGAGCTTGTCGGCGATAGCCTCTATCCATTCAAGATCGGAATGGCGGCCGAAACCATAGTTGAAGCTGGAGCCGGTCAGGCCGTCGCCGTGGGCGATCTCGATGGCATCGACCTTCGCTTTGTCGAGGGCTATCGCGATGGCCGCCACATGGTCGAGATCATATTGGTGCTTGATCGCATGCATGCCGTCGCGCAGCGTCACATCTTGTATATAGAGTTTGGGGTTTTGTGCCGTGCTCATCTCAGGCCACCTGTTCCAAACGATGGGCGACGAGCCGTTCTGCGGTGCGCAGCGCGGCTGACGTCATGATGTCGAGATTCCCCGCATAGGGCGGCAGATAATGGCCGGCGCCTTCGACCTCGAGGAAAATGGTGACTTTCAATCCGCTGGCGGCGTCGCAGACGCCAGGTATGCGGATCGGCGCATTGTCCCCGATGCGCTCAAACTGGACTTCCTGTTTTAGGCGATAGCCAGGCACATAGTCCTGCACGCTCTTCACCATCTCTTCCACAGAGCGGCGGATGGCTTCCCGGTCGTCGGTCTGCGCCAGACAATAGATGGTGTCACGCATGATCAGCGGCGGTTCCGCCGGGTTCATGACGATGATGGCCTTGCCGGCTTTAGCGCCGCCGACACTGACAATGGCCTGGGAGGTCGTTTCGGTGAATTCGTCGATATTGGCGCGCGTGCCGGGCCCCGCCGATTTGGCCGCGATGGAGGCGACAATCTCCGCGTAGGTCACGGGCGCGATGCGCGACACCGCCGCCACCATGGGAATGGTGGCCTGGCCGCCGCAGGTGACCATGTTGAGATTGGTGGCATCGCGATGGGCATTGAGATTGACGGCGGGAACGACGAAGGGGCCGAGTGCCGCCGGCGTCAGGTCGATCATGATCTTGCCGTCACCGCGCACGGCCGCGTCATTGACCTTGTGCGCGCCGGCAGACGTGGCGTCGAAAACGATGCCGATGTCCTTCCACACGGGCAGGCGCCGCAAGCCTTCGATGCCTTCATGAGTGGTCGTCACGCCGAAGGCCGCGGCCCGTCGCAAGCCATCGGACTCGGGATCGATGCCGACAAAGGCACCCATTTCGAGAAGGGACGATTTGCGTTTTATTTTGACCATGAGATCGGTGCCGATATTGCCGGATCCGATGATCGCAACCTTGGTTTTCATCACGATACCTTCTCGCCGAATGCAAAGGAGAATGTGGAGAAGCCTTGAATTTCCGCTGTGAATACGTCGTCGGGCGTGGCAGTCACCATGGGCGCCAAAGCGCCTGAAAGGATGAGGTCTCCAGCCGCGAGCGGGTGGCCGATCTCGATCATTTTGCGCGCCAGCCAGAGTGCTGCCTGCAGCGGATGGCCAAGGCAGGCCGCGCCTGCACCCGTCGAGGCGATCGCACCATTGACGGAGAGAACGGCGCCGCCGAGACGCAGATCTACCTCGCCGATCTTTCTGGGGCTGGTGCCGAGTATGTAACCGCCGCCTGAAGCATTGTCGGCAATCGTATCGACCAGGGTCAGAGCCCAATGGGCGATGGCACTGTCGACGATTTCGACCGCCGGGAGCGCATATTCCATCGCACTGATCAGATCGGTCAGGCGAAGACAGGGATCATCGATAGGCTTTCCGACGACAAAAGCGATTTCGATCTCGGCTTTTGGCTGGATGAATTGGCTGAGGGGTAGGGTATCGCCATCGCTATAGGAGAGATCGTCCCAGAGCATGCCGAAATCGGGATGATCGACGCCGATCTGCGCCTGCACCGCTTTCGATGTCAAACCGATCTTGCGGCCAGAAAGGCGGCGGCCTTCCTTAAGATAGCGATCTGTATTCGCGCGCTGGACGCGATAGGCATTCTCGATGCCGGCAATGCCGAAGGTCTCGCTGATCCTGCCGATGGGCGTGCGGGTCTGGCGCGAGACATAAAGCGCCTCAGCGGCCGCCCGGATCGAATCTTCACGGATATTCACGCAGCTGTCTCCCGATGATCGTGTTGGACGAAGCGCTGCAACGTTGCTTCACGCGCGGCCGCCGCCTGATATTCGGCATGGAGTTGATCGACGATCTCGCTGACAGGCGCGAGCCTGGTGACGGCGCCAACGCCGTGGCCGGCGCTCCAGACGGATTTCCAGGCTTTCACCGCTTGCATGTCGCCCGAAAAGTCGATCTTGGCTGCAACTTGCAGATCGGCGAGAGACAGGCCGGCGCGCTCGACACTGGGCTTCATCCAGTTTCCTAGAGCACCGGTCAGCGCGCGCGAGGCGACGATGTCGCGCAAGCTCGCATCGATCATCATCTCCTTGTGGCCCTGCGCCGCCTCGCTTTCGGGCGTGGCGATGAAACGCGTACCCATATAGGCGAAGTCGGCGCCGAGAAGTTCGATGGCGCGGATAGCCGTTCCCGTGGAAATGGCGCCGCCGACGCACAGCGGCCCGCTCCAGAAGCGGCGCACTTCGTCGATGAAGGCGAAGGTGGCATATTCGCCGGTGTGGCCACCGGCGCCGGCCGTCACGAGTACGAGGCCATCGGCGCCGCGATCGATGGCCTTGCGGGCATAATCGGGACTGTTGACGTCGGCGAAGACCAGGCCGCCGTAAGCATGAACTGGTGCGGTGATCCGCTGTGGTCCGCCCAAGGCCGATATGACGATGGCCGGTTGAAACTCCTCCACCAAAGCGGCTTCCTGTTCGAAACGTCCATAGGTCGAATGAGTGATCATGTTGAACGCCCAGCCGGCCGGTTGTTCGCCCTGCTGGCGCGCCGCAGCGAGCCGGCTTGAGATCGCCTCGAACCATTGCCGTAGATCGTCGATGGTGCGTGCGTTCGGCCCGGGAAAGGATCCGACGACGCCCGAACGGCAGGCGGCGACGACAAGATCGGGCCCCGATACGAGAAACATCGGCGCGACGATGACGGGCAGGCGCATGGGAGCATAAAGCTTGTCGATGGTCGTCGTCATGGTGCGGCGTTCCGGAGAGATTTATGTCGCCGGCCACCGCCGCGCACTTCGAGGCCACCGTCGCTTGGAATGATCGCGGCGGTGACGAAGCGCGATTGTTGGGAATCGGCCAGCGTGAGGTAAAGGCCGGCATGATCCTCCGGCTCCGAAAGGAAGCCGAGCGGCACCGTCTTGGCGACCATGTCTTCCAGGCCGGCTATGTCCTGCAAGGACACGGCAGAGGCAGCCGCGCTTTCAAGGCCGCCAAGAGTCGTGCGCGTGGCGCCGGGCGCCACGGCGTTGACGCGAATGTCGGGCGCCAGTTCAAAGGCCAGGGCGCGGACAGTCCCGACCAGCGCATGTTTGGAGGTGACGTAGAGAACGCCTCCGCCGCCGGCATAAAAGCTGGACGAGGAGAGGGTGAAAATGACGGAGCCACGGCTCGCACGCAAAGGCTCGAGCGCCGCGCGCGTGGCCAACAGATAGCCTTTGACATTGATGTCGATCAGTTCGTCGAACTGCGCCGAAAGGTCGATACCGGGAATGTCGGTGAAGGCCCGCGAAAAGTCATAGACGCCAGCGTTAGGGATCAGCGTGTCGAGGCGTCCGAAAGCGGCGACCGTCTTGGCGACAATGGCTTCGTTGTCCTGCCAATAGCGCACATCGCCGACATGGGTGACGACTTTATCGCCGTGCTGGGTCGTGAGGTTGTCGGCATCGGCGGCCGAGCGCACCAGAACGCCGACGCGCGCACCCTCGCGAATGAAACGATCGACCACGGCGCGGCCGATGCCTTTGCCGCCTCCGGTGACCAGAGCTACGTGCTTTTCGAACATGTGATTGCTCTCAAAAGAACGTGTTCAGGTTTTTGGACAAGAGAATGTCCTGGACGATCAGGACACGCCGGTTCAGCAGTTTCAGGGCGCCGTCCGTATGGCGGTGCAGAATGTCTTCCCGCCGGCCGTGAATGACGTCCTGATCCTTGAGGTTGCGATTGCGCACATTGGTGAAGGCCGAGAAACCGGCGATCAACGAGGGATCGTCGGTTTCAAACGCTTCGATATTGCTGATCAGATGGGCATGGCGGGTGGCTGGATTGTCGGCCCAGGCGGTCGGTTGATTGTAACGGGCGACACGAATGGAAAGCAGGCGATAGTCGTCGTCGAAATAGGCCATCTCGCCATAGGCGTAAGGGCCGCGCTTGTCGTCGCGGCGGCGCGTCTCGATGCCGGGCATCCAGTAATGGATATCGGGATCGACCATGGCCAGCCAGCCGGCGTAATTTTCGGCATCGAGCAGGCGCGCTTCGGTGTAATAGAAACGCTCGACCTCGCGCAGAAGCGCATCCGGAACGGGACGATCGATCAGGGCCTCGATCTTGTGCGGCATATCCAACATGTCAGCTCCTATTCCGCGGCGCGGACGATGTTTTGCGGTGGAGCAGTGGGCCCGTTCTGCAGATCGTGCCAATTGTCGTGTTGCATGAACTCGGCCCAGCGCATGTAGAAATGCCGCTGATTGGCGTCGTTGAGCGAGCCGCGATAGATGTGTCCGGGCATATCGCTGTCCTCGACACGGCTGTCGAGGCCGAGCCCATAGTGCAGGGGCTGATGGCGGGTGACCCAGCCCTCGTTGATGCGCGTCGCATATTCCCAGTTCTCGCCGTCATCCATTTCAAAGATGCCACCGGGTGAGAAGGTCAGCATCGTGCCCTTGCGATACATGTCCTTGATGTCCGCCGGCATCGACTTGTTCACCAAGGTCCAGGTGTAGAGATCGACGCGGTTAGGGCCCTTCGGGTGCCAGACGCGGAAGGTGGATTGTCCGGGCAGGAAGGAGAAATTGGGAAAGACCGTGCAGGACGAGACGGAGCCATAGAGACGGGCGCGCATTTCGCCCAGCCGCTCCTTGATGGCGTCAAAACGCTCGCGCGCGTAGCGGTTGATCTCGTCGTAACCGAGCGTGCGGATATTGCCGTATCGATCGAGATTGCTCTCGATTCCGTGGCCATAGACGGTGGCATGAAAGGAGCGGTCGTTCTTCTCGCCCAGATTGACGGGGCCGCCGAGGATCGCCTGCGCGCCGGATTGATGGGTCCAGAAAGCGTGGAGAACATCGCCGGCGAAATTTTCCGCCGGCAGTTTCCAATTGCATTCCATCGTCGATTTGATCGAGCCGCCGATGAATTCCGTGCCTTCCGCGTCGGTATCGAGGACAGCATCGAGATAGAAAGTGAAGGGACCCAGGAATTCCGGTAACGGCGGCGCTGCCGGATCGAACGTGCCGAAAACCAGGCCTTTGTAGCTTTGCACCTGAGCGACAGGCGTCAGGCGCACGTGCGATTGCTCGAAGGAGGGATCGCTCTCGTAGATATTGCCGTCCGTGCCGCGCAACTTGCCATCGATACCAAAGGACCAGCCGTGATAGTTGCAGATGAAGCCGCGCGCCTTCTGCCCGCTGTCGAGGGGGCAGACGCGATTGCCCCGATGCGGGCAGGAGTTGAGGAAGGCGCTGATGCTCTCGTCGCGCTGGCGCACGACGATCACATCGTCCTCGCCCATATAGGTGCGCACGAAATCGCCCGCGTTGGGAATCTGGCTTTCGTGGGCGAGAAAAAGCCAGGCGCGGCCGAAGACCTGCCGCAACTCCGCCTGATAAACCTGTTCATCCACAAATACGCGCCGATCGACCTGCATACCGTCGGCTTTGACCAATTGGGCGAAGTCCGGATAGGAGCCGGCTTTGGGATAGACGGGGCGCATATCCGGCCGCGATGATGTGTGCATCCAACTTGTCCTTATTGCCGTGCGTCAGCTCAGATAAGCAAAGAGATCGCCGTCGATGATCGCGGTATTGTAGAAGCGCAGCGTGCCGCACCCAGGCGGCGCGTGGTGCGCCTCGCCGCTGCCGAGATCGAATTCGGCATAGTGAACCGGGCAGACGATACGGCCTTCTTCGAGATAGCCTTCGGCCAGAGAAGCCGCCGCGTGCGGGCAGAGATCGTCGCAGACGAAATAGGTGTCGCCCGATTTGACGACGGCAAGCGCATCATGGCCATCGATGGCGATTTTGAGGATCTCGTTATCGCTGACCTGGCTGATCGGGCACAGGCGCACAGGCGCCAGAGTGGTGTCGCTCATGGATCGACCGTCCGCAGTTCGGCAAAGCCCATGCCGGTGATCCAGGCTTCGACAGGCTCATAGGCGATGATATCGCCGCGCACTGGCCCCATGGCGCCCATGGCGCAGATGAAAGTACGGATTTCCATGGCGCCATTGCCGCCATGTTCCAGAATGTAATCGTCGTCGAGAGCGATGAGCGCGTCGACATCACCATCGGCCACGGCATCGAGCACGAGGCGATCGAAGTCGGTATTGACGCGGCCTGTCTGTTCGCTACCGACCCAATGGGAAATGCCGCCGGAGCCGATCACGACGACCTTCTCGTTGCTGGGAAAGGCGGAGATGGCGCGGCGGATCAGACCGCCGAGATCGAAGGCGCGGCGCTTGCGCAAATAAGGATCGACACCGGCCGCCAGCATGATGGGAATGGTCGTGATGTCTGGATGCGGAGCGAGCAGCAGTTTGTGCGGAATGGCGATCGAATGGTCGACGGTCATCATGCGGCCGACCGTGAAATCGAACCCCTCCGCGAAGCCGGTTTCGGCAATATGGCGCGCCAGAGCGGGATTGGCCGAGATCGGCCCGCGTTTTAGGCCGGGCAATTGGTCGAGCGGACCTTCGACTTCGCCGGTACCAATGATGTATTGCGGCAGGCAATGGGTGCCAAAAAGAATGTAGTGATCACATCCGATGATGACGGCTGTGGTGGCGCCGAGCGCGCCGATCCGCTCCGCCGCCGCAGCATAGGCGCCGTAGATGCGCTGTCGCGCGGCCTCAGGAGCCGCATCGGGCGCGGCGAACATAATCGGATTGTGTGGAACGATGAAACCGCCGACGATATGTGCCATGGTGTCCTCTCTCAGCGGTTGATTTTCATGGCGGCCATATAGGCAGCATTGCTGCGTCCGCTCTGCAGCCAGAAGCCCCAGATCAACATCGTGTTGACGCCGAGATCAGCCAGTTCGCGCACCGCATAGGTTTTCACCAGGGCGCGCTCGGCCTCGTTGATGGGATAGCGCGCGAGATATTTGTCCGGGTCGACGGTGAAACCGTCCTTGTTCTGCCGGCTGGTCGACAGATCGTAGAGGACCTTTTCCAGAACATCGCGGCTCATGACGGTCTCCTAGCTCTGGCGCATGAAATGAGAGACGAGATGGAGGAACTCGCTGCGGCGCTCGATCTGCACCCAGTGACCGCAGTGGCCGAAGCTATGCAGTTGCGAGTTCTTCAATGCGCTGTGCATGTCGATCGCCCGGTCGAAAGGCACGACGCGATCTTCGCGCCCGTGCAGGATCAATGCCGGATGGTCCAGGGTGGCGAGGGAGGTGAGGGGAATGCCGCGCACGATAGGCCGCTCCGGCCCCTGAGGCGCCGGCATCAGCTTGCGGAATGCTTCCAGCGCGCCGGGCCGGGTGGCGGCTTCGAGCCGGCTATCGATGAGCGCGTCCGTGATGATGCTGGCATCATAGGGAAAGAAGCTGATCGATTGGGCCATGCCCTCGCGCGTGCCGTCGAAATCGAGCTGGGCGCGCAGGCCGTCCGTCATGGGAAATTCGCCGCACGGTGTCCCGAGCAACACCAGTCGATTGACGCGGTGCGGATGGGACAGGGCTGTCGCCAGCGCCAGCGCGCCGCCAAAGGAATTGCCGACGATCGAGACGTGATCGAGGTCCAGGGCGTCGAGAATGCCGATGAAATGCGCCACCCAGAGTTTGATGTCGTAGCGGGTCTCGGTCTTGAGTTCGGTGTGACCGAAGCCGGCGATATCTGGAGCGATTACGCGAAAGGACTGTGCCAGATCACTCAGAACGCCGTTCCAGTTGGCCCAGGCGCTGACCCCTGCGCCCGAACCATGCAGGAGCACCAGCGGGCGCCCGCTGCCCACGTCGTGATAGTTGGTCCGGTGCCCCAGGGCATCGATGGTGCGCCTGCTTTCGTGTGGTTGAGCTTGACGCATAGGGGCCTCTAAGTACCAAAAGGTACTGTTATGTTTTGGGGAATTAAGGTTGAGGTGCATAAAAATTGCAAAATTCCGGGGTAATTATGAAATATTTTGAATAGGCAATTTTGTCAATACTAAAAAGTATTGAAAATTTAGGCCAAGCTGACCAATGGCTCTCAATAGCTTTTCCAGCGCGGACAAGCCTCAATTTGTTGATGGCGACGGAGCTTTGGATTGCTCCGATAGTCAGCGGTTGAGAAAAGGCAGATCGATGCGTCTTCGCTTGCTGTGGGAGCGTGACTGATCGGCCGCGTCCACGTCGGGCCTTTCCCTTCTCAAGAAGCAGAGCGTGTGGTTTTCAATAGCGATCGCGTGCGAATTGAGTTGTCCGCGAAGGAGGAGCGGCGTCTTGTTTCCGTCAAAACGTTCGTCGCCTGCTGGCGCCATTCATTGACGCATCCCGCATCGGCCCAATCGTAACATCCTTAGCGAACCAAGGCTGTTGAGCAATGTATGATGCTTGCACATAACAATGCGCCGCCGGCCGCTTGATTAAGCGTTTTGGCGGTTCGAGTTAGGGGCGGCGACGTGCGTAAGCGCATCATCGCGCTTTTGTTTGAACCGCTGAAGCAGCCTTGGGCTTTGTTCGGCCGATAACGCGCAGTCGAGATCGATGGTTGCGGCTGTCCCTGCAAAATCTGCTGTGTCGCATCAGAATGTAATTCGGGCGACGACTATTCTGGCATCGCTATACGGCGCTCGTCCGCTTCCTGTCGTCAGTTATTTGTCCATGAATCGTGGACAGTGTGATGACGATTGATCGGATTGTAGCAGGAAAACGGGGCCCCTAGGGTTTGGCGGACATAAGACACGTTGGACCACGGCCTATAGGGCGGTTTCAAAACGACGCGCGCTGAACAAGCCAGAAGTCGTCATGTTGAGCGGTCTCGATAGTTCCGCGTGGGCTTGCGTACTCCAAGGAGGAGGCTTGATATGCCGATTGCCAAACCGGTGCCTGGAAAAACTCTCCTGACACCAGCGGATCACTCTTTGGTGATGATCGACTTTCAATCCCAAATGGCCTTCGCCACTAAATCGATCGATGCGGTGTTGCTCCGCAACAATGCGAGCCTTGTGGCGAACGCGGCCAGAATTTTCAACGTATCGACGATCCTCACAACCGTGGCCGAGAAAGTATTTTCGGGTCCGATGTTCGATGAGATCAAGGAAGCCTTCCTGCAGGCGCGTTATCTTGATCGCACGAGTATGAACACGTGGGAGGACAAGGCTGTCATTGAAGAGGTCAATCGGATCGCCAAAAGCCGTATTGTCCTTTGCGGTCTTTGGACGTCGGTCTGTATTGTTGGGCCGGCTCTGTCGGCGCTCGATCAGGGGTTCGAAGTGTTTGTTATCGCCGATGCATGCGGTGACGTTTCCACAGAGGCGCACGATATGGCTATGGATCGGATGGTGCAGGCCGGAGCGCGGCCGATGACATCCTTGCAGTACCTTTTGGAATTACAACGTGACTGGGCACGGACGGAGACCTATGACGCAACCACCGGACTGGCGAGGAAGTCTGGCGGGGCCTATGGGCTCGGCCTCATCTACGCCAAGACCATGTTTGGCGGTCATGAAGGGGCCTGACGGATGGTTGGTTATGCCGATGCTGCACGATGACAGATCTGTCCAATCGACGTAGCTTCGTGCTGGGCCTCGTCGTGACGGCGGATGCCGAACCTGTTTTCGACGCGCGGGAGCTCGTGCGATGAGTGCTGTTGCCGATCTTATTCTCTTCAACGGCAAGATCACGACCCTGGATCGTCAGAAGCCCCAGGCGTCGGCGATCGCAATCGAGGGCGGCCAATTCATCGCCGTGGGGACCGACCGAGAGATCATGGCTTTGTCCGGTCCAGACACGAAGGCCCTTGATCTCAAGGGGCGGCGGGTTATTCCCGGACTGATCGACAGCCACATGCATATCATTCGCGGTGGCTTGAACTACAATATGGAACTGCGTTGGGATGGCGTTAGGTCGCTTGCCGATGCGTTGAGCATGCTGAAGCGGCAGGTCGAGCACACGCCGCCACCACAATGGATCCGGGTCATTGGTGGTTTTACGGCGCATCAATTCGCCGAGAAGCGGCTACCAACGCTTGAGGAAATCAACGCAATCGCACCGGATACGCCGGTCTTTATTTTGCATCTTTATGATCGTGCCTTGTTGAACCGGGCGGCCGTGCGCGCCGTCGGCTATACGCGGGACACGTCGGACTTTCCCGGCGGTGAGATTGTTCGCGATAGCGGTGGGGAGCCGACAGGCCTGTTGATCGCCAAGCCGAATGCGACCATTCTTTATGCGACGCTGGCGAAGGGCCCGAAGCTTCCGCCCGAATATCAGAAGAATTCGTCGCGCCATTTCATGCGCGAGGTGAACCGGCTGGGTATCACGGGCGTGATTGATGCTGGCGGTGGGTTCCAGAATTATCCCGAGGATTATCAGATCGTCGAGGAATTACATCGCGAAGGTCATCTCACAGTTCGCATCGCCTACAATCTCTTTACTCAGAAGCCTAAACAGGAGCTTCAGGATTTCTCGACCTGGGCCAAGCAGGTCAAGCCGGGACAGGGCGACGATAGTTACCGCAACAATGGTGCCGGCGAGATGTTGGTCTATAGCGCGGCCGACTACGAGGATTTTCAGGTCGAGCGCCCCGAGCTGCCACCAGAGATGGAAAATGAACTTGAGCCGGTGATCCGGCTTCTGGCTCAAAATCGTTGGCCTTGGCGCCTGCACGCTACCTACAATGAGACGATCTCGCGGGCGCTCGATGTCTACGAGAAGGTCAACCACGATGTGCCGCTCCAGGGTCTCAATTGGTTCTTCGACCATGCTGAAACGATCGATGATCGCAATATCGAACGGATTGCAGCGCTTGGCGGCGGCATCGCCGTGCAGCACCGCATGGCTTATCAAGGCGAGTATTTCGTCGAACGTTATGGACGGCGTGTGGCCGAACGTTCGCCTCCGATCCGGCGGATGATGGAGTTGGGTGTTCCAGTTGGCGCCGGCACCGATGCGACCCGTGTTGCGTCCTACAACCCCTGGATTTCGTTGTTCTGGCTGGTCAGCGGCCGCACGGTCGGCGGGATGACGCTCTATCCGGCAGCGAACAGACTCGATCGCGAAACGGCGCTGCGCCTGTGGACTGAGGCGAATACCTGGTTTTCCAGCGAGCAGGGCAAAAAGGGGCAGATCAAGGTCGGGCAGTTGGCTGATCTGGCTGTTCTGTCTGATGATTATTTCAATGTTCCCGAGGATGCCATTCAGGACATTGCGTCGGTCCTGACCTTGCTGGGCGGCAAGCCGGTACATGGCGATGGCGATTTCAAGGATATCGCGCCACCGTTACCGCCGGCCATGCCGGACTGGTCGCCGGTGCGCACTTTTGGTGGCTATCAGGGGCGTGCCGGTCAAGCCGAGCGTAAATATGCGTTCACCGCCGCGTGCGGCTGCGCCAAGTCCTGCGGCGTCCACGGACACGCTCATGCAGGCGCATGGGGCGCCATGGCGACCGGTGCGGTGTCCGATCAAAGTTCATTCTGGGGAGCGCTGGGATGCTCATGCTGGGCGTTTTAGCGGCGCACACGCGTCGGGGAGGACCAAGCCATGGCAGCTTGTCTGGAACAAAGTCCGCCGCCGGCTTGGATCCGACGCATTCTGCAATCGGAAGCACTACGCTGGATCGCGCTGCTGGGCCTGTGTGCAGCCTATCTCCAAGGCGGGTTCAACAAATTGGCCGATTTTCCCGGCGCGATAGCCGAGATGCAGCATTTTGGTATGACCCCGGCGACCCCTTTGGCGATCGCGACGATCGTCACCGAACTGGTCGCCTCCGTACTGATTTTGATTGGCTTTTATCGCTGGCTGGGTGCGCTCTGGCTAGCCGGCTTCACTCTGATGGCGACTTTCGTCGCCAACCGTTTCTGGGAAATCACCACGCCGGATCGCTTTATGATGGCGAATTCGTTCTTCGAGCATCTGGGTCTCGTCGGCGGCTTCCTCCTGGTGGCTTGGCAAGACTTACGCGAACGCGGATAACGGAAGGGCCGCGCCGTCCTTTGGGTGGGCGCTTCAGGAACCTTGCCATGTCAGAGGCCGAGCCCGTTGCGCAGCCGAAACTGCTTTCCTCGCCGCCGCAGGACGGCTCGTCGTTAAGCCCGTTCGGCTATCAAGTTTTCACGATTTTATGGACCGCCACGGTTGTTTCCAATATCGGCACGTGGATGCAAAGCGCCACGGCCGGCTGGCTGATGGCGAATCTCGATCCAGATCCCTTGGTCGTGGCGCTGGTTCAGGTTGCGGCTTCGTTACCGATGTTCATTTTTGCTCTGCCGGCAGGGGCGCTAGCCGACATTATCGACCGTCGGCGCCTGTTGATCTCCGTTCAAATCTTGATCGCGCTTCTGGTCAGCTTGTTCGGTTTACTGGTCTGGCTGGACCGGGTGACGCCGCAGCTTCTGCTTGTCTTTACCTTTCTGACTGGAGCCGCCGCGGCGCTCATTGCTCCGGCATGGCAGTCGATTGTTCCGCAACTCGTGCCCCGCCAGGAACTACAACCAGCGGTGGCCTTGAACAGCGTCGGCATCAATGTCAGCCGCGCCATTGGCCCGGCACTGGCTGGGCTCATTATTGCGGAATGGGGCATGGCGGCGCCATTCTGGATCAATGCGGTCACAACATTGGGGGTGATCGGCGCGTTGATCTGGTGGCATCCTTCAGCCGACACGGGTCCGCGTCTGCCGCCGGAGCATTTCGGCGGTGCGATCCGCGCCGGTCTGCGCCACGTGCGCTACAATCCACACCTACGTGCAACAGCCATCCGCGCGGCCAGCTTCTTTGTCTTTGCCAGCGCCTATTGGGCTTTGCTGCCGCTGGTCGCGCGCCATCAGATCAGGGGCGGGCCCGAACTCTATGGTGTTCTGCTCGGCGCGATCGGCGTTGGTGCCGTGGGCGGAGCCTTTCTGCTGCCACGTCTAAAACGTTGGCTTGGGGCCGATCGATTGGTGATGGCTGGTACGGTAGGAACAGCACTCGCCATGGCGCTGTTCGGCCTTGCGCGCCATCCGGCCACGGCGCTTGTCGCCAGTTTGGTGGCCGGCATTTCCTGGATCGCCGTTTTAGCGACGTTGAATGTGTCGGCTCAGCTTGCGTTGCCGGCCTGGGTGCGGGGACGTGGTCTGGCGGTCTTTGTCACCGTAATGTTTGGCGCATTGACACTTGGCAGCGCCATCTGGGGACATGTGGCGGTGGTCATTGGTCTGCCTGCGACCCATATGGTCGCGGCGTTTGCCGCCTTGGTGAGCGTGCCGTTGCTAAGACCATGGAAGCTCCAGACGGGAGCCGGCAGCGACCTGACGCCTTCCATGCATTGGCCGGCGCCCGTAATCGCGCGCGATATTGAAGCTGACCGGGGGCCGGTCCTGGTGAGCGTTGAATACCAGGTCGACGTCGAGAAGCGGGAGCTCTTCCTGGAAGCCATCACCAAATTTGCCCACGCGCGTCGTCGCGACGGTGCCTTTCAATGGGGTATATTCGAAGATGCCGCGCAGGAGGGACGTTTTGTTGAAGCCTTCCTCGTCGATTCCTGGATGGAGCATCTTCGCCAGCATGAGCGCAGCACTAATGCGGATAGAGAGCTGCAAGATGCGGTTCAACAGTTCCAACTCGCTGGTACGCCCACCGTTAGACATCTGATCGCCGCCGAACCGGCGCAGAAGGAGAGGGGGTCATGAAGATCGCTCTCGGATTGCTGCTTGGAATTCTCATTGGTGTCGGCTGCCGTCTTATTGGCGTTCCATTGCCCGCGCCTCAGGCGATGGTTGGCGCAGCGGTGGTTTTGGCCATGACCGTCGGCTACGTGTTGGTTGATCAGTTCGCGGCGCATCGGGAAGCGCGCCATCGCCATTTGTGCGGCGGTCCCGACGGCGATGTGCGCACAAGCAGATCGACGGGAACGGGCGCATGATTGCGGCAATCGTCGGTGTCGGCTTGGGCGTGTGTATCGGTGGCGCTTGCCGCTGGTTCGATCTGCCGGTTCCCGCGCCGCCAAAGATTGTCGGCGCGCTGCTGGTCATTGCCATGACCGTGGGGTTTGTTGCAACCGATGCCTTGATCGGAAAGATTTGACAGGATAGCTGACGTCCGCGACCAATCAATCTGTCGTGATCCGGCGACAGATCGGACGATCGGGTCAAGGTTCGGATATCAGGGCGCCCAAAGTAGGCGGTCTCCCCTTTATCAATTTCGCCACCGCACGGACGAGGCCACGGTATCGATGGCCGCCTTCCTGTGGTCGAAAGGCGATATCAATGGGCGGGACGACGGATTGCAGGGATGAAGCGAGGCCGCTCACCCTCTCTGACGATATTAAAATTAGACTGCGTCACGTCGGCAAAAGCTTTTCTGTTAACGGACAGCGCATTCAAGCGCTGCAGCATGTCAATCTCGATGTCCAGGCGGGCGAGTTTTGCTGCATTGTTGGACCATCCGGGTGCGGCAAGACAACCTTGCTTCGTATTCTTGCCGGCCTCGAACGACACAGTGAAGGCGAAGTGCAGATTCGGCAGGAAGATGTCGCCCGTCCGCTCACTGCGATGGTGTTCCAAGAGCAGTCCGTCTTTCCATGGATGACAGTACGCGACAATGTTGGCTACGGTCTGCGTCGACGCGGCGTTCCCACTGCGGAAGTGCGTGATGCGGTCGACTACTACGTCGAGAAAGTAGGCCTTCACGCCTTTGCCGCAGCCTATCCGCATCAGCTCTCCGGGGGCATGAAGCAGCGGGTATCCATCGCCCGGGCCTTCGCGAACGATCCAGAGATCCTGCTGATGGACGAGCCTTTCGCGGCGCTCGACGAGCAGAACAAGTCGATCCTCCAGGAAGAATTGCTGCGTATCTGGGAAGAAAGCCGAAAGACCGTTCTGTTCATCACCCATTCGATCGACGAGGCCTTGGTGCTTGGGGATCGCGCGCTGGTGATGACCGCTCGTCCAGGCACGATCAAGCACGATGTCGTTAACACGATCCCTAGGCCGCGCGGCGTCTATGCGATGAAAAGCCACTCGGACTACGGCGCACTCAGCGCGTTGATCTGGGATCATTTGCGTGGCGAGGTACAGCGCGCGGCGGCCAAATCGATGGAGCGGCCATGAGCATATCCAACCAGGTCGTACGAGAGCCGTGGATCACTTTGCCCGTGGCGCCGGATGCTACCTCTTTCAAGAGCGGTCGCGAGCGGTACATCGAGCGCGTGACCTCCATTGTCACGCCCCTGGCACTATTGGCGTTGTGGGAAATGTGCGGTCGGATGGGATGGCTCGATCAACGGTTTTTTCCCGCACCATCATCTGTGCTCGGCACGTTCAGGCATCTGCTTATGGACGTGCCCTATGATGAGTCACTCCTGGCGCAGATTAGCGCCAGTTTGACGCGAGCGGCCATTGGTTTTGTTATCGGGGCCATTCCAGGGGTGGTTGTCGGATGTTTGATGGGGCTGAACCGTCTCGTCAATGCGGCCGTGCAGCCACTCATCGGCGCACTGCTACCGATTCCAAAAGTGGCCATTCTGCCGCTGCTGATGTTGATGTTCGGCCTCGGGGAAGAATCGAAATGGGCCATCATCGCCGTCGGTGTGTTCTTCCAAGTGGTGGTGGCAACGGCGACCGGCGTCGCCAATATCGATCGCATCTATCTCGATGTTGGGACGAATTTCGGTGCGAGCCGTCTGGCGACGTTTTTTACCATCGCGCTCCCTGGCGCGCTCCCGAATATCTTCTCTGGGCTGCGTCTCGGCTGGGGTATTGCTCTGCTGCTGCTCGTCACCGCCGAAATGTTTTCGAGCAAGTCCGGTCTTGGCTATCTGATCTGGCAGTCCTGGCAGACACTTTCGGTCGAGGACATGTATGTCGGCCTGATCACCATAGCGGTGCTGGGCATCGTGTCCTTTGCCTTGATCGATGTGGCGGAGCGCAAGCTCATTCCTTGGAAACGGAAATAGGAGCGCGCGATGGGGCATGTCGTTAGTCGACGTTTCATTTTGGCTGCTGGCGGAGCGCTTGTTGCTGCATCAGCCCAGGCGCAGACGGCGCGGCCGAAAGTCAAGATCGGCCTTCTGCGTTCGCTTTATGACGTCGGCATCGGGCTGGCCGATAGTCGAAGCTACTTTGCGGCTGAAGGTATTGATGTCGAATTGTACCCGTTCAGCGATACGGCGGAGGGTAGTCAAGCCTTGGCGGTGGGCGCGATTGATGCCGTGACACAGGGCATTTCCGGCGGCTTGCTCAATCTGATGGCGCGCGGCGTCGAAGCCAAGATTGTTGCCTCCGCCGGCGAGCACGCGCCGGGCCATGGCGTAATTGGCCTCGTCATTCGCCGCGAACTCGTCGACTCGGGTCGCTTCAAAGGGCCGGCCGACTTGAAAGGACTGAAGCTGGCGCTCGGGCAGAATGCACCGCCCCATTGGCTTGTGAAAAAATACGGCGATGCGGCTGGCATCGGTCGCCGCGACGTGGAGTTGGTCTCGACTGGCATCGGCAACGTGCTGCCGGCGATGATCAACAAGGCCATCGATGGTGCCTGTCTGCTGGAGCCTTATGCCTCTGAGCTCATTCGACGGACCGATGCGGTCCGCGTCGTCAGCATGGATCAGGTGCAGCCGAACTTCCCCGCTGGTTACCTTATGTTCGGGCCGTCACTTGTTACCCGTAACCACGATGCCGGGGAACGCTTGCTGCGCGGCTATCTGCGCGGCGTGAAGGACTACCGGGATGCTTTCGATCGGAGCGGAGACAAGGAGGCGGTGGTCCGCGACTTGCGTAGCCGTCAGGTTAATGTGGCCACCGACATGGTCTCGGTCGGTTTTCCCGAAGACATGGCGCCATCGACAGCTCATGTCGATGCGTTCATTGCCTGGCAGATGGAAGTAGGGGTCCTGAAGACCAAGCCCGATATCAGCAGCTTCATCGCCAACGACCAGCGCGCGGCGGCGTTGCAAGCCGTTGGCGGACGGATCTAAAAGGAGGAAAGGGTATGTATCGCTATCTACGATTGAATCCCGCAGTCATGCCGGGGCGGGGAATTGCCGACGGGATCGAAGCGGAAGGACTTGATGGCTTTAACCCAGTGACGGTGTCGCGGCGCTCCGCTCTCGTCGCGGGAGGGCTCGGCCTTTTTGCCAGTTCTCTGCCGTCGAACGGCGCCTCGGCACAGCCAGCATCAGCGATGGCGCTGCCCGATTATCCCATAGGAAAGACGCATGAGTTGCCGAGCACCAAGGAGACGGTGAGCAGTGGCGTTCTCGATCCGACGCGCGGTCCGGCGATCACAGTCGAATCGGGCGACGTGGTCTATTATCCAAACACCTGGACCCATTGGGGCAACGAAGCCAAATACGGGATGACGTTTGAGGAGCGCGAGCCGATCCGTAAGAAATACGCGTCCGGTCCCTATTCGAATGTGGGTCCGGTGGCTGTGCGCGGCGCCGTACCTGGCGATATGATCGAATTACGCTTCTTGAAAATGCGGCCGATCGACTGGGGGTGGACTTCATTCCCGCTCGGGGTCGGCGCATTGCCGAACTACTTCGATCGGCCTTACTTGCGCTACATGCGTTTCGACGCCGACCGCGAGACGACGGAGTTCGTGTCCGGCGTGAGGTTGAAACTGGCTCCGTCGCAAGGCATCGTGGCTGTACAGCCAGCAGGTGACAAGCCGGTCAGTGGCATTTTGACGGGTTCTTGGGGTGGCAATCTCGATCTGGCCGAACTGGTGGTCGGTACTTCCCTTTTTCTGCCGGTGCAAAGGCCAGGTGGCTTAGTGTGGACGGCCGACACCAATGCCCTGCAATCGGATGGTGTGGTCTGCCAGACGGGCATCGAGTCCGCCATGGAGGACATGCGCATTCAGTACATCCTGCATAAGAATGTGCCGCATCCGGAGCCGGTGGTCGAAACGCCGACCCATTGGATTGCCTTCGGGTTGGGCGATAATCTTGACGTGGCGCTGGCTGACTGCGTCGTCAAAACGCTGAAGCTTGGTCATCGTTTGAGTGGCCTCGACGAGCGCGATCTTTATGCGCTTTACAGTCTCACCGCGAGCTTCCGTGTGACGCAGTATTCGAACCAGACCGGCAGCGTCTACTCCTCCGTGCCGCCGAAGATGATTCATGCGATGTTGCCGAAATCGATCTTCAGCACCGACATGCGGGATCGTATGTCGCGTGCGCTGCGTCCAGCGTAAGAAAGAAAGGGCCGAAGCAGATCGCTTCGGCCCTTTCTGATGTCCCGTTTGACTTGGCGGCGCATCGCCGCCAGCGTTCATCAATGCAAGGTGGCGATATAGGCGGCGACATCCTTCATGTCGTCGTCCTTCATGAAGCCGACGATGATGGTCATCAGCTTGCCGCGCCCGCCACGCGTGCTGATCCAGGTTTTGAGCTGGCCTTCAAGATATTCGGGATTTTGACCGGCGAGGCGGGGGAAATCGGGGCGAATGCCTTCGCCCCGTTCGCGATGGCAGCTGATACAGGCAGGAAGATTGTCCTGCGGATTGCCTTCCCGATAGATTTTCATACCTCGCTGTATGGCTTCTGCGCTGGTGGGCTGGGTCTCCGCCGGCGTCTGGCGGGCATAGTAATCGGCGAGGCCGCGGAGGGTCGCGCTGTCGAGGCCCTCGACAACCGGCCCCATGATGTCGCTGGCGCGATGGCTGGGGCCACCACCTCCGCCCGGCTTGAAAGCGGTCAGCTGCTTGAAGAGATATTCCGGAAACTGGCCGGCAATTCTCGGGATGTTGGGAAGTGGAGCATCCTTGCCGAGGCCTGCACCTGTCGGGCCATGGCAGGCCGCGCAGGTGTCGCGAACCAAGTCTTCGACCGTGGAGACTTGCACGTGTACTTGCGCTTGTGCTTGGCCACAGAGAAGGGCTAGTCCGGCTATCCCTACCAGGAGGCTGCGGTAGACGAATGATCTGTCGAGCATAGGCTCATCCTTGCGCGGATCTTGTCAAAGGTGATCGGAGAACCAATCGGCGATGCGGCTCGCCGCCGGTTCTTGGCGGTCGAGCTGAACATGGGAGGCGCCGCCTTCTTCGCGCGTGTAGATGCGCAATTGCTTATTGCGCGAGCCGATGGCCTTGAAGAGCGCCTGGCAGTTCTCCAGGCTTGTCTGGCGATCGTCCTCGCCATGCACCAGCAGGATGTCGCAGGAAATCTGGCTGGCGCAGTCCCGCAGGTGGAACGGTTCAAGCTTGCGCAGTGCATCGTCATAGTCGGTGGCGCCGAAGATATTGAGCAAGTGCTTGCCGGTGGTGCCGAGCGCGCGCTCGTAGTTCATTGAGGTCGACCCCGCGCTTTGGTTGAGGCGGCGAACCCAGACGTCGTGGTAGTCGTAGATCGCGCCCCAGGCGACGCATGCCTTGATGCGCTTTTCGAAGGCGACGGCGCGCGGCGCCGAATAGCCGCCCATGCTGGCCCCGATCAGGCCGATGCGGGCCGGGTCCACGTCGCTGCGTTTGGCGAGCCATTCATAGGCGGCGGTGCCTGATTCCTCGGAATTGTATCTGGCGGTCAGGCCTTTGAGGCGCAGCGAGGCGCCCTGGCCCGGAATGTCGATGGCGAGGCAAGAAATGCCGCGGGCGGCGAGGTGCCCGGCCATCGGATACATTTCCTCCTTCGTTCCGTCGAGACCATCCCAGAGGATGACCGCTGGGCCGGGCTTTTGCACGCCGGCGGCGGGGACGTAATAGGCGGTCAGGGCGGTGTTTTCGAACGGGACTTCGACGAGTTCGATCGCCGGCGCATGCAATTGCGTCCATTGCTGAAAGCAGTCGAGATGGCGGCTGTAGGTGGGTGCGGCGCGGCGGTCGTCCGGGTCCAGGAACGATTCGGCCCATTGCCAGTAATGGGTTGCGCGAAAGAATTGGGCGGCGGCGGTAGCTTTATGACCACTGGCGAGGGCGTCGCGGCCGGTCTGTTCTGTTTGAGTGGCGAGCTTGACCCAGGCCTTATGCCAAGCTTCGCTGTCGCCTTGCGGTGCTTGCTTGGCGGCGTCTTGGAGATCCTGGAGGGCCCAGTGGATTTCGCCGAAGTGGCCACCCGAGGCGAGGCAACGATTGACACCTAGGGACCACATATAATTACCGGGAAAATAAAAGAACATGCTCGCCATCCAAAGTCAGAGTACAGGGGCCGCCGGGCGGCCGTTCGCTTTCCGCAGTGAGGCTTTGCTGATAGATTTGCGGACGTATTTCGGGGAGGGCCACGCGTCCCGGCGCTGATCCAATCGTCCGATTTACGTGTCGACAGCCGGAGAGGGCGATTTTGGTTGAAGTGGTAAGTCATCCGGATGAAGCTCGCTTTCCAAGCGGTATCGTTCAGGGCGTTTTCGGGCGGGTCACTGTTAATGCCTTGGCGCGTCAGCTGGCGCCGCACGCGCATGCGCAGCTCAATATGATCGTCAAACTGAGTGGGATTGACGGCACTTTCGCCATAGACGACCGTATTCTCAAGCTGACCGATACAACGGCGCTTGTGTTCAATCCTTGGCAACCGCATCGTAAATTGGCCAATTCGGAAGGGCCGGCTCTACACCTGACCCTGCTGATTGAAACCAGCTGGCTTCGCAGCCGCGAAAGTGGTCTGCCGATGGTTCTTGATACGCTCTTTCCCTCATCTGCAATCGAGGTGACGCCGGCGATGCGTCTGGCCATCGATCAGTTGGCTGAATGCATCATCGGCGACATGCATCTGCAAGAGCAGCAGATCGAGAGAGTGATCGGCGATCTCCTACATGAGACAATCTTGGCGCATGGCAGTACCGGCCGAAAATTATCCTCGCGCTCTACTGACGCGCGGATTCGAAAGGCGATGCGTTTTCTGCAGGAGCAGGCGGCACGCAATCCCAATCTTGATAAAGTCGCGGAAAGCGTCGGCATGTCGCGGTCGCGCTTCTTTGAGCAGTTCAAGGGATGCACAGGGGTCTCACCGCAGCAATATCTCGACACGGTGCGCGTTGCCGCTGCGACGTCGGCGCTTTTACGCACCGAACGCAGTATCGCTGATCTCGCGGCGGATCTGGGTTTTAGCGAACAAACCCATTTCAGCCGTTTTTTCGTTCAGCATGTGGGGATCCCGCCCGGGGAATTCCGCCGGCGGGCGCTGGTATTGAGTGGTGCCGGCTCGGGCGAGAGCGGAGAAGCGCGCTGACGTTGACCCATTAATCGGACAATCGGGTCAGGCTTGGGAAACAACGGCGGCTTCCGTTCGCGGGCGCGGTGCTAGACGTGCCTCGTCAACGGGAGAGATGAACCAAGATGATCGGACATAATGTGGTCGGGCGTGGTCCCCGGCACGTGCTTGTTTTGCACGGGTGGCTTGGCGATA
Source organism: Beijerinckia sp. 28-YEA-48 (assembly GCF_900104955.1). Taxonomy (NCBI): domain Bacteria; kingdom Pseudomonadati; phylum Pseudomonadota; class Alphaproteobacteria; order Hyphomicrobiales; family Beijerinckiaceae; genus Beijerinckia; species Beijerinckia sp. 28-YEA-48. The sequence goes on along the minus strand of NZ_FNSI01000002.1, from coordinate 457,193 downwards.
GCGAGGTGTTCGCCCCAGCATTGTCGTCGCTCGACTTGGATGCCTTCACCTACACCTTCATGGACTATCGCGGTTACGGCCGCTCGTTGGAGCAGAATGGCGCTTATACGCTGGACGAGATCAGCCGGGACGCACAGGCGTTGGTTGATCATCTGGGCTGGGGCCGGTTCGCCATTCTCGGCCATTCCATGGGCGGTGCCGCGGCGTTGCGTCTGGCGGTGGATGCGCCGGGACGGGTCACTGCGCTGATCGCGGCGACGCCAGTGCCTGCCTCTGGCGTGCCGATGCCGTCCGAGGGCCAGCAATTGTTCGGAAATGCCGTCCGGGCAGATGAAGCGCGCCAGGGTATTCTGAACTGGACGACGGGTGGCCGGTATACGCCGGCCTGGGCACGCGGGAGCGCCGCGCGGCTCGCGCGTTTCGCGCGGCCAGAAGCCATGGGCGGCTATCTGGACGCCTGGACCAAAGCCAATTTCGCTGGCGAGGCGCGCGGTCTGTCGATTCCGATCTTGGTGATCGTGGGGGAACATGACGGTGGCGTCACCGCCGAAGCGATGCATGCCACCTATCTCGCCGACTACCCAAATGCGATCCTGCACGTCCTGCCGGCCTGTGGCCACTACCCGATGCAAGAGGTGCCGATCCTTTTCGCCTCCGAGGTCGAGCGCTTTCTTGACGCCCATATGCCGGTTTGAAGGACGAGTCGATGTCCGCTATCCAGTCGGTGCAACCATTTGAAGTTGAAGATGCGGTCGAGACCGGTCGAATGACCGCGTTGCAATGGCGCGTCGTTGCGCTTTGTGGCTTAGTTGCTCTCTTCGACGGGTTCGATACGCAATCAATTGGGCCCTCGGCGTCCGCCATCGCGGCTGACCTTGGTATTCCAGTCAGTTCCTTCGGTACGATCTTCAGCATGTCGCAGGTGAGTTTTCTGATCGGTGCCCTGGCTTTTGGCCCGATAGGTGACCGCTATGGCCGCCGTCCGGTCCTGATCGCAATGACGCTGTTGTTCGGTGTCGCTTCGCTGCTGACAGCATTTTCCAACAGTTATTGGTTGTTGTTGGTCTCGCGTTTCCTTGGCGGGCTCGGGCTTGGTGGTGCTTCGCCGACTTTTGTCAGTCTCGCCGCTTCCTACGTGCCGAGGGCTCTGCGCGCTCGCGTCATCACCGGCATGTGGGCAGCGGTGCCATTCGGCGGCATGCTCGGATCTTTTGTCGCGGCCTTGCTCATTCCTGAAACCGGATGGCGGCCGGTCTTCCTAATCGGTGGCGTTCTGCCCTTGCTGGTCTGTGTCCTTCTAGTTGTGGCATTACCAGAGTCGCTGGATACCCTGGTCGCACGCGGCAGAGGGACGGCCGGGCAGGTCGCTGCGATCGTCGCGAAATTACGGCCAGACCTGGCGGATCTGGGCTCGCGTCAATTCGTGCGTTCTGGGCAATTGCCAGTTGGGGCGCCGATCCGCGATCTGTTCACTCAGGGGCGCGCGGCTTCAACCCTGGCGCTTTGGCTGGCATCGTTTCTCGGTTGGCTGATCATCGTCGTCGTTGCCTTCTGGACACCTCCATTGATGCAGAAAGCCGGGATGTCGACGGAGGCGGCTGCATCCATCCTGGGCATTGAAAATATAGGGGGCGTCATTGGCACGTGCTTCATCGGCTTTGCCATTGATCGGCTTGGTGCCTTTCGCGCGCTCTTTTGGTCATTCTGTTTCGCTGCCACGATGTTGTTGGGGCTTGGCATCTGTGCGCCGGCGTTTGGCGCGAGCGCAGTGTTCGCGGCCGTGCTTGGCTTCTTTGCTTCCGGGTCTGCTGCCGGGTTGATCGCACTCTCCGCGACGCTCTATCCGTCGCATATGCGGGGCACGGGCGTGGGGTGGGCGCTTGGGATCGGCCGAATTGGCTCGATCTTGGGGCCGCTGGCCGTCGGGCACTTCCTATTTCCTTATTGGTCGGTCGCAACGATCTATGCGGTGCTTTTTGTGCCGGCGCTCGCGGCGGCCTGTACGGTGATCTTTCTCGGCCTTCTTCATCGTAACTTAAATGCCGATATGAACCGCAAGGAAAATTCATGAACGAGACGGATCTGATGCCGCGTACGATCACCACACTATCGTATGGGCAGGCGGCGAAGGCGATTGAGGCCTCGGTTGCTTATGCGACCCAGCGCCAGCTGGCGTTGAGCTTCGTTGTTCTCGATCAAAGCGGACATTTGTTGGCTTCCGCACGCATGGACGGCGCGGCTTTCGTGACAATCGAAGTGGCGCGCGGCAAGGCCTTTGCAGTGGCTGCAACCGGCGGCATTCCCGGCGCCATCCTCGCCAAACGCTATGAGGAAAATCCGATGGTTTGGGGCAATGCGGCCAGCATTGGCCTTGGTGCGCCGATGCTTCCGGCAAAGGGGGCGCTCCCGTTGTTTCTCAAAGGTGCTTTCATCGGCGCAATGGGCGCCAGCGGCGCGCCGTCCGATGTTGATGAGGCGGCCGTAGCCGCTGGCATAGCGGCGATTGGTGCCAGTCCGACGCCCTGACAGTCTTATAATTCGAGAATCGCAGAAAAGTGGCTTCCTGCTGGGATTCGTTATGAGCCAATTTCAGCATGTTTCGTGGGCGTTGCAGGCAGTCGTCGCCCGAACCGCCCGATGAGAAAATCGATAAAGACGCGGATTTTGATTGGCAGATGTCGCGTAGGAGAATAGAGCGCGTAAAGCGCTATGTCAGGCGCCTTGTACCGCGACAGGATCGGGTGAAGAACTCCCGATCTTAAGTCGGCGCCGGTAACGAATGCCGGCAGCAACGCAATGCCTCGCTCCTTGACCGTGGCGTCGCGCAGAACCTCAGCATTGTCGGAGCAGAGCGTCCAGGGAACCTGGATCCAATGTTCGTCTCCTGTTGGGCCCGTCAATTTCCATTGGTTATTAGTTGCTGGATTGCCGTAGTTAAGACAATCGTGCTGGCGTAGATCTCCGGGATGATTGGGTATTCCGCGTCGTTGCAGATAGGTGGGGGCCGCGCAGAATATGCAAGGTGTATCGACGATTTTCCGGGCAATCAGGCTGGATGGCAACGGCTCAGTGATATGAAGCATCACATCGATCCCTTCCTGAACCGGGTCAATCAACCGATCATTTGTAATCAGTTCTATACGCAGGTCTGGATAGGCGGCCATAAAATCGGCCACGATCTCGCCCAGAGGCAATATGCTGAAAGATACAGGGGCGTTGACGCGAAGCGTCCCGCGAGGCGCTTTCTGAAGCTGACCCACAAGGTGGTCCGCATTTGCCAGATCGGTCAGTATGCTCTGGCAGCGCTCGTAATAGGCTTGACCACTTTCTGTCGGTCGCGCGCTACGCGTTGTTCGGCTCATGAGCTGAACGCCAAGATGCTGCTCCAGATCGATGACGTACTTGCTGATTGCTGAACGTGAGAGATGAAGCTCTTTGGCTGCTTTTGAGAAGTTTCCGTGTTGCACAACTTTGGTGAAGGCGCGAATGCTTGAAAACTTATCCATGTCATCAATCTTACAACAAGCCCAATTTCGTTTGTTCTTAAATCATGGACAGCATGGTGATGATTGACCGGATTGTCCGGAAAAGGCGCGCCTTCTAGGCTCTGCAAATAAAGCTCCGTTCGGGCTTTTGCATCGCAGGCAGATCAAACGTAGCCTGCGAAGTCGCGAGATGGGCGGTCAATTATGCCATTTGTCACTTCCAAAGATGGTATCGATATTTTCTTCAAGGATTGGGGCCCGAAAAGTGCGCAACCGATCTTCTTCCATCACGGATGGCCGCTGAGTTCGGACGACTGGGATGCCCAGATGCTGTTCTTCGCGGCCCAGGGCTATCGCGTGATCGCGCATGACCGACGCGGGCATGGCCGCTCAACCCAGGTCGGGGAAGGGCACGATATGGATCACTACGCCGCTGACGTCGCGTCCGTGGTTGATCATCTCAACCTCTCGAACACTGTCCACGTAGGCCATTCCACAGGTGGTGGTGAAGCGCTGCATTACGCGGTGCAATTTGGCAAAGGCCGCGTTGCCAAATTGGTGCTGATCGGGGCCGTCCCGCCGCTCATGTTGAAGACCGAGAGGAATCCTGGCGGCCTGCCGATCACAGTCTTCGACGATTTCCGGAAAGCGCTCGCGGAGAATAGAGCTCAGTTCTTTCTGGATGTCCCAAGCGGTCCATTCTACGGCTATAATCGACCAGGAGCCAAAATTGATCAGGGTGTGATCAGAAATTGGTGGCGTCAGGGTATGATGGGCGGTGCCAAGGCCCACTACGATGGGATCAAGGCGTTCTCCGAGACTGACTTCACCGAGGATCTCAAAACGGTCGATATTCCGACGCTTGTGATGCACGGCGATGACGATCAGATCGTGCCTCTTGCCGATTCCGCCCTCATATCAGCGAAGCTGCTTCGGCAGGGCTCGCTCAAAGTCTATGAGAAGCTGCCGCACGGCATGTGCACAACCCATCCCGATCTGATCAACGCTGATCTGATAGCTTTCATCAAAAATTGATTGGGTCAGCTGGGATCGCTTTCGGCCGTTAGCAAGGAGAAGTAATTATGAAATTCTCTGCACTCAGTCTCGCCATCACGGTTTCCGCGATTGTTGCGACGCATCCCGCATCGGCCCAATCGCAACGCCCTTCGCGAACCAAAGCTGTCGAGCAATGTATGATGCTTGCACATAACAATGCGCCGAAGCCAACTGATGCGGCCGATCCAGCGCAGAACGTTGCCGTTAATATGTATAGATCGTGCATGAAAAAGTATGGATATCGCCCGTAGGGCGACAAGCTTTGGGTAGGTGATCGAAGAATGATAGATAGAGTTTAACATTGTCGATTAGATCTCCTTCATATTAAGCCGCAGCACTTGATAATATTGAGGGAGTACATTTTTGTGCGGGCGCTATCCAATATACACGCCCATAGAATCTAAGCTTTGCATTGTAGCGAAAGTGACTTTCTGAACTTGCTATCGCTGATTTGCCGAATGCTGTGACGCAACATCGCGCTTTTGTTTGGACGGCTGAAGCGGCCCTGAGCTTTGTGCATTTGGTGATGCGCGGTCCAGCTTGTCGGCTTTCGCTGGATGGGCTGTCTGAGAGCGTGCAACGTTAAGCACTCTCGCATACAGTTCGCGTATGAGCGCCTTCATTCATACATCTTGCGATGCCGCCATGGCCGCGGCGATTCCTCCAAAATCCGCCGCATCGCATCCCAATTTAATTCTCGCGACGACTATTCTGGCATCGAGCCTCGCTTTTATCGATGGCTCTGTAGTGAATGTTGGCTTGCCTGCAATCCGCGCATCATTCGGCGTGGAGGGTGCGTTGCTGCAGTGGATTATAAATGGATATCTTCTGCCGCTCAGCGCGCTGTTGCTTCTCGGCGGTGCTGTTGGTGACCGCTTTGGCCGTGCTCGGCTTCTAGTCCTTGGGATATTGATATTCACCTTTGCGTCAATGCTCTGCGCAGCATCACAGAGCATTTCCTGGCTGATTTTCGGTCGGGTAGTGCAAGGCATCGGCGCGGCGATCCTGTTGCCAAATAGTTTGGCTATACTTGCTGATGCATTCGCCGGGGCGCAGCGTGGGCGTGCGATTGGAGTCTGGGCTGCAGCGGCCGCGATTGTGGGCGCGGTTGGACCGGTTCTTGGCGGATGGCTGATTGATACGGTTGGCTGGCGGGCGATCTTTCTGCTGAATATCCCTTTGGCAATCGCTGCGATTGTGCTGACCTTTCTTTTCATCAAGGACAGTCAAAGTGGCAGCATCGGTGTACGGCTCGACACGTTCGGCGGTGTTCTGGCGACTGTGGGGTTGGGTGCTTTGACTTGGGCGCTGACAATGGGCGCCGGGCGGGAGGGTTGGACATTTCCGGCCTTCATTGCTTTCGCAGTGGGCGGCCTTGCGATGTTCGCGTTTGTTTGGTTCGAGAGCAAGCAAGGTGAACGGGCCATGATGCCTCTGACGTTGTTTGGCTCAAAAATGTTCGTCGGCCTGACCTTACTAACCTTCTTTCTCTATGGTGCCCTTGGGGGCCTGATGGTCTTGTTGCCATATGTCTTGATCGAGTCAGAGTATCACTACTCAGGAACCGCTGCAGGTGCCGCGTTGCTGCCGTTTCCTCTGGTTATCGCTTTGGGGTCGCCTGCAATGGGTTGGCTGGCCGACCGCATCGGTCCGCGATGGCCGCTCACGGTTGGATCGGCTGTCGCTGCGGCTGGTTATTGTCTTATGTTGCGGATCGATGGCGCTGGCAGCTACTGGACTGCCGTTTTTCCCGCCGTACTCGTCGTTTCAATTGGGATGGCGATGGCCGTGGCGCCCTTAACGAATGCAGTGCTTGCTTCGGTTGATGCCGCGCATACGGGATCGGCATCGGGATTTAATAGCGCGGTGTCGCGCGTAGGCGGACTCATCGCTACGGCATTGCTGGGCGCGTCGCTCGGAACCAGCGGGCAGGAGCTCATTGTATCTAGCCATGCTGCCGCACTCATCGGGACCGGGATGGCTGCTGTCGCATCAGCGAGCGCATTTCTGCTCGTACGAGACCAATAAGTATAGAGCCATAGTTTAGCGCGATGTCGCTCGCGCGGGCGGTGCTCTTCCATTGCCGAGTCGGTCGATCGCAGGCAGCTTCAAGCCGACGGAGCGCTGCGCAGCATCGAATCCGGCAGCACCAGGAGCCCTGGACCTATAAGAGGTGACAATGTGCTGGCAGCGTTAGCATCTTAGCTGTCGCCTCTTCCAGTGAATCGGCTCTCGCCAATCGCGGGAATGGAGCAGGACGTTGTGTTACGATAGGCGTTCGGAGTGCCCACGCGATTTTTGTCTTGTCTGGGCGCGGATAGTGCGTCGTTGAAAACCCGCGAAAAGTTCATGAGCAAGGACGCAGCTCTCGGCCGCTCTGTGCAGTACGTCCCACGTCAGTGCTTCCGGTCCCATTTTTCGTGTCTCACGGCAAATTGCGGCTTCTTTAGATTTAAATCCAGGCATAGGCGAAGTAGTCTTTCTCGAGTACTCGATCACAAGCCAGGCGATCGACGTAGCTATGGAGAGATACTGTGCAGATGCGTTTTAAAGCTGCGATCGTCGGCGTTCTGTTTGCGATCTCTCTCGCTGGTTGCCAAACGACGCAGGAATCGGCCGTCAGCGCCCAGATGACCTGCGAGGCTCAGGGCTTACGGCCTGGAACCGAAGCTCATCGTCGTTGCGTCGCCGCAACCTTTCAGAACAACCGCGCGCAGTCACAGGATGCTGCGAACGCCGCCACGGCCGCTGTGGCTGCTGGTGTGATCGGTGGCGCCGTGATTGGCGCGGCCGCAAGCCGTCCTACTTATCATCGCCATTACATTCACAGGTCGCATTGGCAGCATCCAGGAATGGGATGGCATCGTCCCATGCATCGTCCGGGAATCGGGCCGCGGCCTCCTCGTCCCGGCTTTCATCCGCCCATGCACCGTCCTGGGATTGGCCGCCCAACGACTCGCCCCTTAGGTGTTCAGGGCTAGACGTGTGATCTAGCCCTGGAAGGCCTATTTGATGAGGTGGCAGGAGTGATGGGTGTACGCCCAAGTGCCGGGGTTTGGGAGATAGTTCGTTAAGGAACTTTCTTCGTCCAAGGAGGAGAGGCATGCGTAAACAATTTGCAGCGGCCGCAATTTTATTCGGACTTGTATCTAGCGCATCTGCGATGCCCGTTCCGGCACCGTTAGGGGATATCTCCCTCGTGCAAGATGTTGCGCGAGGATGTGGGCCGGGTTGGGTGCGAGACGCCCGGGGCCGTTGTGTTCGAAAGGCGCGGTTTCATACACTGCCTCCTCGTTCCCGTTTTCAAGCGCCGCCGTGGCAGCAACCGCGGTTTGGACCACGCCCGCCCCGGCCGGGATTGGCACCGCCGCTGCGACCGGGCGTAGGGCGCCCGACGACACACCCATTGGGTGCTCCCCAATAGCCTCTTAGTTGCGGGCCACCAGTGGAGCACACCTGTCACTGGCGCGGTGAAATTTAAGGGCCAAAAACCGCTCGAGTGAGGCGATCGTGACAGAGTCCCCACGTCGCCCACAGACAACAGCTTAAAGTGCAATATCTTAAATGATGGAGCTTGCGCTAAGGGTGCATGCCGCTTGCCCGCAGATCGAGGGCAGGAGAGGAGTGCCCGCGGCCTCGGCGACGGCACCACTCCGGACGAGGTGAATAGCATTTTGTATATGCGGGTATATATACTGGTCGTCGTCGATATACGGCACCTTCGAACGTACGCAATTGCGAACTGCCTGAAGCGGTATGCTCGACGCCAGTGGCTGATGGAAATCGCACCCCTGGGCGGCGGTAAGCAATTCGATGCCGATCACTGCAGCAGCGTTCTCGGCCATGCTAAGTAGGCGGCGTGATCCATGTGCCGCCATGGACACGTGGTCCTCTTGATTGGCGGAAGTGGGGATGGAGTCGACGCTGGCAGGGTAAGCTTTCTGCTTATTCTCCGAGACCAGCGCTGCTGCCGTTACTTGCGGGATCATGAACCCGGAGTTGAGGCCCGGCTTCGCCGTGAGAAAAGCGGGCAAACCTGAGAGAGCCGGATCCACCAGCATAGCAATGCGACGTTCGGCCAGAGAGCCGATTTCGCAGATCGCGATCGCGATGATGTCGGCCGCGAAGGCGACGGGTTCGGCATGGAAATTTCCGCCGGAAACGGCCTCTTCCTCGGCGGTGAAGATCAACGGATTGTCGGTGACGCTGTTCGCTTCGATCTCGAGAATATTCGCCGCGTTTTGCAGGGCATCGTAGCACGCGCCCATCACCTGTGGCTGGCAACGCAGGCAATAGGGATCCTGAACACGCTCATCATTGACACGGTGGGAGGCGCGAATGGCGCTGCCTTCCAGCAGGTGGCGGAGCGTTGCTGCGGTTTTCACCTGGCCCGGGTGCGGGCGTAGCGCATGGATGCGCGGATCGAACGGCGTATCGGAACCGCGCGCGGCATCGGTCGATAAAGCTCCTGTCACCAAGGCTGACTGCATAAGCAGTTCTGCTTCGAAAAGGCCGGCAAGGGCATAAGCGGTTGAGAACTGGGTACCGTTGAGCAGGGCAAGGCCTTCCTTCGGGCCAAGCACGATTGGCAGGAGGCCGGCTTCGGCCAGCGCTTCCGCTGCGGGCAGGCGGCCACGCGATGTCGTAATATGGCCGACGCCGAGCAGAGCCGCTGTCATATGCGACAACGGCGCGAGGTCGCCGGACGCACCCACAGATCCTTGTGCGGGGATATCGGGAATGAGATCTTTGTCGAGCAGCGTCTCAAGCATCTGGATCGTCTGCAGACGGGCTCCGGAGGCGCCTTGCGCAAGGCTGGTCAATTTGAGGGCAAGCATCAGACGGACGATTTCGCGTGGCATCGATGGGCCCGTTCCTGCCGCATGCGACAACACGATATTGCGTTGAAGCGCAGCAAGGTCCACCGTTTGAATGCGGACGTGCGCCAGCTTACCGAAGCCGGTATTGATTCCGTAGACGGGCTCATCGCGGGAGATAATCGTCTCCACGGCCTTCGCTCCGGCTTCGATCCTGGCAAAGCAATCGGGGTTGAGCCGTGCAGCGGCGCCACGATAGATCGCGCGCCAGTTGCTGAGCGGCACCTGTCCGGGGTTCAAAACGATTTCCGTCATCAAGGTTCTCCCGGATCGTGTAAGCGCATGGGCGTTGCCGTGTGGCGCTTACATAACCCGACTCGATTTCTTTTGTCTATACAAATAGTGCGCGTTGACGCCGGCGCTTTGACGGCGAGCGGAAACGTCACGGCGTTCATTTTGGTGTCGATGGTTGAGTTGATCGTGCCAAACGCGCTGGATAAAGCTTGTTGCTCATCGGTAAAGCGGTGCATATTCACCGGGAGAGCGACAAAAGATTGAAAAGGTTTTCATGCCGACGAAGATTCGCGCCAAGCGGCCCATAGCCACGACACTGAAGGACCGGATTCGTTCGGACATTGAAACCAAGATTTTCTCCGGCCGTTGGTCTCCCGGCCACCGCATCCCCAACGAGCATGAACTCGCTGAGAAATATGCTTGCTCGCGGATGACCGTGAACAAGGTTCTGTCCGACCTGGCGGCCAAAGGTATTATCGAACGGCGGCGCAAGGTCGGTACCTTTGTCGGGAAGCCCACGGTTCAATCGGCCGTTCTTCGCATCCCGGATATCAAAGCTGAGGTTGAGGCGCTTGGTTATCTTTATCGCTACGAACTCTTGACCTTACGGCGTCGACACGCGAGCAAGGCGGATCAGGAACTGATGCAACTGAGCCCGAAGCACGATATCGTTGAATGTCGCTGCCTTCATTGGGCCAACCAGCAACCGTTCGCCTATGAGCATCGGTTTTTGAACGCGGCCGCCGTGCCTCAAGCGCTAGAGCAGAGCTTCGAGATCGAGCCGCCCGGAACCTGGCTGCGCAACCACGTTCCCTGGACCGAGGCGGAACACAGCATTTTTGCCGAAGATGCGGATACAGAAGCGGCTCAGGCGCTACGCGTAACGAAGGGCGCGGCCTGTCTCGTGGTGCAGCGACGCACATGGCGCGGCGGCGAGATCATCACGCACGTCCGCACCATTTTCCAGGGCTCTAGCTACCGTCTGAAAGCCAATTTCACGCCGAACAACGACTGACGCGGCATGAAATTGGTTTCAGCTTATCTCATGTTTTCGAAGAGCAGCTTGTTGGTGTTGAGCACCGACATCTGCACGATATCGTCCTCCTTGATGCCGCGCTTCTGAAACTCGCTGAAGAATTCGCGCAGGGCATCTCCGACAGGTGGGGAAAAGATCTGGCCTACGTCCGAGGAGAGAATAACGCCCTCTGATCCCACAGCCTCGATGACCGCGATGTATTGTTCATAGGTGAGATGGTCCATGGCGAGATTCACGAAGGCGAGTTCGCTGTAGGCGCCATACTGCTCCCACATGCGCCGCATCGTTTCCGGATCGAGCTCGGTCGATTGAAACAGCGGGTGGGTCATGATGATCCGGCGAATGCCGGTCTCGTAGGCCAGCTTGACGACGGTAAGCGTCTCGTTCCGGTCGAGGTGGCCCGTGGCCAGGATGAGATCGTTGTCGCGGATCACTTCCAGGGCGCGGCGCATCGCCGCCAGTTTGTCGGTATTATCCGGATCAAAAGTATAGCCGGTCCCCTCGGCATAGAACCGGGTATACTTGCGCTTGATACCCCAGGCCTCCGAAAGATCGCGCCGGTCATAGCAACGCAGATGCGCCTCGCAGCACATGGTCGGCATCCAGACAACGAACCGCTCCGGGTTCGGGTCCGCGGCCGTGACGTCGGTCTTCCAGCCTGACAAAGCGGACCGCACGCCATGATCGTCAACGCCGCCACAGCCGAAGTTCAGCGCGACGGAGCCGACCAGCGGCACCTTGTCGTCAGCCCGGCGTACCTGGCTGACCTGCGCGGTCGTGGGAATGAAATGGTTCTTCATCACCACGCCAAACCCTTCGCGCCGAGCCTCGGCGGCGAGGGTCTCCGCCGTGTATTTACGGCGCAGCAGTTCCGGTCCGATATGCACGTGCATGTCGATCACGCGCTTATCACCAACGTGGGGTAATGCCTTCATTCTTGCGCTCCTGCCGAATTTCGGTCCATTTTGTATAGACAAAAGAAGTTGTCAAGATATAATCGTTGACGAGGGGCGGTATGGTATGGCGCGTGCCTTGCATGCACCGACCGCCATGTCTAGTAGAAACGGCTAATAATCGCGGAGGGCATATGTCGGTTCAAACATCCACGTCGCGGGACGGAACTGCGGGGGGCGAAGACGCCACAGTTGATCGCTATGCCCGCAAGGCCTTGATCGCATCTAATGTCGGCTATGCGATGGACGGCTTCGATCTGATGATTCTAAGTTTCATGCTACCTGCGGTTGTCGCCGGGCTGCATCTGACGGGATCGGAGGCTGGATCGCTCATCACCTGGACCTTGATCGGCGCTGTTGTCGGCGGCCTGGTAGTCGGCACGCTGAGCGACAAATTCGGGCGCATCCGTGTTCTGTCGTGGACCATTCTCCTCTTTGCGATATTCACCGGCCTCTGCGCGTTCGCGCAGGGATATTGGGATTTGCTGATCTACCGTACCATCGCCGGCATCGGCCTTGGCGGCGAGTTCGGGATCGGCATGGCACTGGTGGCGGAAGCCTGGCCCGCCCACAAGCGGGCGCGCGCGTCATCCTATGTCGCGCTCGGCTGGCAGGCCGGCGTGTTGAGTGCGGCGCTGCTCACGCCGCTCCTGCTACCGATCATCGGCTGGCGTGGCATGTTTCTGGTGGGGCTGATCCCGGCGATCATCGCCTTCGCACTCCGCCGCTATCTGCATGAGCCGGAATTGTTCGTGAAGGCCGCGAAGGCGGAAAAAGAGCGCTCCACCAATCCCTATAGTTACTTCTTCGCCAATCGGGAAGCGACGCGTTCGACCATCGGCATCGGCATCATGACGTCGGTCCAGAACTTCGGCTACTATGGAATGATGATCTGGCTGCCGTCCTATCTGTCGACGCAGCTTGGCTTTTCATTGACCCGTTCGGCGCTATGGACATCGGTGACGGTCATTGGCGGTGCGGTTGGCATGTGGGTGTTCGGCCAGCTTGCTGATCGCATCGGCCGCAAGCCGCTCTTCATCGCATTTCAGGTCGGCGCCATGGTGATGGCTTTCATCTATCCGCAGATCAAGGATCCGACGCTGCTGCTGATCGCCGGCGGTGTGACCGGCATCTTCCTGAGCGGCATGATCGGTGGCTATGGCGCGCTGATCTCCGAGAGCTATCCCACGCAGGCACGCGCCACGGCCCAAAATGTGCTGTTCAATATTGGACGTGGCATTGGTGGCTTCGGCCCCTTGGTGATTGGCGTGCTGGCGACACAATATTCGCTCTCGGTAGCGCTCTCGCTCCTGGTGTTCGTCTGGGCGCTGGACATCGTCGCGACCATATTCCTGATTAAGGAACGGAAGGGCGAAGAGCTCGTCTAGTCTCAGGTAGAGGTCTTTTTGCAGTGCAGGCATCCGCCGGATGCCTGCACTTTTTTGTGGCGGTGAAGATCAGTCAATCAGCACTTCCGCTTCGATTTCGACGGGGATATCGAAGGGCAGCTCGGCCACGCCCACCGCCGAGCGCGCATGTTGGCCCCGGCTCTGGCCGAACACTTCAAGAATGAGATCGGAAAATCCATTGATGACGCTGGGCATCTCGCGGAAACCCGGCGCGCAGTTCACCATGCCGAAAACTCGGCCCCAGGCGGTGATTCGATCGAGTGTACCGAGTTCTCGCTGCAAACTGCTGAGAATGGCCAGCCCCGTCAGGCGCGCGGCGAGATAGGCCTCATCCAAATTGACTTCATTGCCGACACGCCCGAGCGGTTGCGCAAAGCTGCCATCGGCTTCGGTCGGGCCGTGACCTGAGACCCAGGCGCGCTGGCCATGAACGCGGACCCAGCCAAATGGCAAGATTACGCCGGGAGGAATGCGAGGTGGTTGTGGAAGAATAATGCCGAGTTCTTCTAGGCGGTCGGAGATGAGCATCGCGATGAATCTCGTTGACAGATTGTGTGTGCTATTATGTATATACATAATAGCGAGCTTTTCAATGTCGTTTGCTCCAACCCTGTAACGATAGGACGACCAATGAGCCGGGCTGTACCGTGGAGTGAAAAATCAACCGTCATTCGTCCGGAAGTCGCGGCGGCGCCGCCCTATAATGCGGGAATGACAATCGACGAGGCGACGCGTCGCTACGGGCTGACGAAGATCGCGAAACTCGCGTCGGGCGAGAATCCGTTCGGAGCCAGTCCGCGGATCGCTGCGGCATTGGCGAAGCTCGATCTATCGATCTATCCTGATCCCGCCGGGCTGAAGCTTCGTCAGGCGATCGCCGATACGCTGGATGTGGCTGCTGGAAAAGTCATTCTGGGCAACGGCTCCGAAGATCTGATCGAGATCGTCTGCCGGGCGGTTCTGCGGTCAGGCGACGATATGGTGACGCTCTATCCGTCGTTTCCGCTCCATGAGATTTATGCCGGCATCTGTGGCGCGCGCACGGTCCGCGTTCCCATTCGCGATGACTTCTCTATCGATGAGCAGGCACTGCTGGACGCAGTGGCGCGCCGTCCACGCATGCTAATGTTTGCCAATCCGATGAACCCGGTTGGCAGTTTCCTCGACCGCGCCGGCTTCGATCGGCTGTGCCAGGCGCTGCATCCGTCGACAGTGCTGGTGATTGACGAAGCCTATATCGAGTACGCTGATCCTGATCGATTTCCTGATGCACTGGCGATGCTACGCGATCTCGATAATCCGTTCATCGTCCTGCGGACCTTCTCAAAAGCCTATGGCCTGGCGGGCCTGCGTTTGGGATATGGCATCACATCCGATTCCGAGTTCACCGAAGTGCTGGATCGGGTTCGTACGCCGTTCAATGTCAATTCCGTTGCGCAGACCTCCGGCCTCGTCGCTTTAGAGGATCGGGCCCATATGGAGCGCAGCATCCGCCACAATGCGGTGGAGCGGGAGCGTGTTGCTGCGGCGCTGCAGGCTGCCGGTGGGCGCGTTGCCCCCTCGCAGGGCAATTTCCTCTTCTTCAGCTTCGGATCGCCGAGTACCGATCTGGCTGAGGACCTGCTGGCACATGGCGTGATCGTCAAACCATGGCTGCAGCCGGGCTACACCGACTTCTGCCGCATGACCATCGGATCGCGCGAAGCGAACGACCAGTTTCTACAGGCCGTGCACGCGATCCTTGCCGCGTAGACAAGAGCGCCGCGGATGCAATATCCGCGGCGCTAGTATTCACCCGCGCCAGATGTCTCGCATCTGCGTTGCGACCAGTTGATCGTAAGGTACGGATGCGTCGATCAGCTTGCTGGCTAGAGCGAACGTGTTGAGCCCATCGATTGCTTCCTGGGAAATCATCGCGTCATAGAACGGCGCGTCACGCGCGATCAGCGGTACGATCAATTCAGCTTCGTCGGCGGGAAAAGACTTTTCTGCCACCCGCTTCGAGAGGGCCGGGTCGGCGCGAAGCGCCTGCTGCGCCTTGACGACCGCACGCACGGCGCCAGACGCGACATCGGGATGGTCGCGCAGAAGCGCTTCGCTCGCCGTCAGCGCTGCGAAGTTATAGAGGTGCGCGCCCACAGGGCCATCGCCCCGGCGCAGATCGAGATGCATCTTGGCAATGCCGAGGCTTTCGCCCAGGGCCACGCGCATGCCATTGCCCCAAAACGCATCGGCGGTGCCTTCTGTGATCGCGTCGATACCATTGCGCGCCATCCAACCCTTTGCGCCATAAGAGGGTGGGGGAGGGACGATCTTTACGTTGTCGCGCTCAAGATCGATGCCAGCTTCCGCCAGCATATGGCGTAGGCCCATCCCCGGCCATGATTGCGCCGACGAAATGCGCAGGCCCTTGATGGCATTCAGATCAGCTCGCTTGAGATCGAGGTCCGCGCGCACGGCCATGAACCAGTAGGAATATTGCGAGAGCGCACACAGCAAGCGGACGCCGTTCCAGTTAGGGAATGCGCGGAGCGTTGCATAGGCCGGGCCACCGATCAGGTCGACCTTGCCTTCGCGCATCAGCTCGGGCCCTTCGTTCGTGTTGTAGACGAATTCGATGTCGATGCCTTCCTGCTTGAAATAGCCAAGTTCAACCGCGGCCACTGCCACGAAGTAAGACGGAGAATCCAGGTCGGCGACCCAAATGTGAAACATGCGCACGCTCTTAAGTTCGTTGGGAGAGAGAGGGATCTCGGCAAGGGCATGTGCTTGCGATAAACGCGGTGTCTGTCGATTGGATATTTGCTGCGCTGCAATTCAAGGCACATGCCTCCAAGCATGGTGCAATCTGCCGCGTCTTTAAGCATCCGGCTTCGCACGATGCAGCCATAGGCTAATACGCCCGCATCATTTTGTATAGACAATGGTGTCTTTTTTTGTATATACAAATGAAAGGGCGCGACACTCTCTGTCGCGGGGCAACAATAAGAGCTGGTCGGAATGGCGCCGATACTTCAGGTCAAGGATTTGCGTACTGCATTCCGTTCGCTGGGCGGCGAAATCCTGACGGTCGATGGTGTCACGTTCGATGTTGAGCAGGGGCAGACCGTTGGCCTCGTTGGGGAATCTGGTTGCGGCAAGAGCGTCACGGCGCTCTCTGTAATGCAGCTGCTCGATAAAAAGGCCGGGCGTATCGCTGGTGGCGAAATTCGTTTCGATGATCGCGATCTTATCGGCTTGTCCGACGAAGAGATGCGTAATGTCCGTGGCAACGAGATCGCGATGATCTTTCAGGAGCCGATGACGTCGCTCAATCCGGCTTTTTCGATTGGCATGCAGATCGCCGAATCCGTGCGGCTTCATCATGGCCTCAGCCGGCACGCGGCGCATGACCGGGCGATAGAGATGCTAGGGCTGGTCAAGATTCCCGATCCGGCGCGACGCGTGAACGACTATCCACACCAATTTTCCGGCGGCCAGCGTCAACGCGTCATGATCGCCATGGCGCTGGCGTGCGATCCGAAACTGTTGATCGCCGACGAGCCGACGACGGCGCTCGATGTGACCGTTCAAGCGCAGATCCTCGAACTGCTGGCCGATCTCCAGCAGAAGCTCGGGATGGCAGTACTGCTGATCACGCATGACCTTGGTGTCGTTGCGGAGCGTACCAATGCGGTCGCAGTCATGTATGCGGGCAAAATCGTCGAACGCGCTAGTCCCGAAATGATCTTCTCGCACCCGCTGCATCCCTACACGATCGGATTGATGCAATCGCGCCCCGAAGTGGGAGCCAACAAAACTCGATTGCGCGCCATTCCGGGTATGGTGCCGCATCCACGCAGTTGGGGCATCGGGTGCCGTTTTCGCGATCGCTGCACGCGGGCGGATGCCGCCTGCGCTGCGGCGCAACCGCCTCTGGTCGAAGTCGAGCCCGGTCATTGGGTCGCTTGTCTGAAGGTCCAATGATGCCGTTCATTGAAATACGAGATCTGAAAAAGGAATTCCCTCTGCGAGCCGGGCTGCTCGGGCGGGCGCGAGAGCATGTCCGGGCGATCGCCGGCGTCGATCTCGATATTCACCAGGGCGAGACCATGGGGTTGGTCGGCGAATCTGGTTGCGGAAAGAGCACATTGGGTCGCTGCATCACGCGGCTCATCGAGCCGACCTCCGGCACCGTCATGTTCGACGGTGAGGACCTGACGAAACAGTCGCGTCAGGCCCTGCGGGCCACCCGGCAGAAGATGCAGACGATTTTCCAAGATCCCTATTCTTCACTCAACCCGCGCATGAAAGTCGGCGACATCATCGGCGAGGGATTGACGATCCATAAGTTGGCGCGCGGCAACGCGCGCAAGGCGCGGGTGATGGAACTCCTCGCCTCCGTCGGCCTGCGGTCGACCTATTATGATCGCTATCCGCACGAATTCTCCGGCGGCCAGCGCCAGCGTATTGGCATTGCCCGTGCGCTTGCGGTGAACGCGAAGTTCATCGTCGCCGACGAGGCGGTCTCCGCCCTCGACGTGTCGGTTCAGGCGCAGATCGTCAACCTGCTGCTCGATCTGCAGCAGAGCCTCGGATTGACCTATCTCTTCATCTCCCATGACCTACGCGTTGTCGAACGGGTCAGCGATCGTGTCGCCGTGATGTATCTGGGGCGGATCGTCGAGGTTGTTGCAGCCAAGGCGCTGCATCGACAGGCTGTTCACCCCTATACGCGGGCCTTGCTCGCGGCGATTCCGGCGGCTGGTCCGGCCGCAGGTGTTGACCGCGTGGTGTTGCAAGGCGAACCGCCGAGCCCGATCAATCCGCCGTCCGGTTGCCCCCTTCATCCACGTTGCCCGTTCGCGGATGCCCGTTGCGCTGCCGAATTACCGGCCCTGGTGTTCGAGGAGACGCACGGTGTCGCCTGCCATCGGTTTGGTCCTGGTGCCGATCGGCCCATGATGGAAGGGGCCAACTGATCATGCTCACCCAAGTGTTCCGACGAGTTGCTGGTACGGTTCCCGTCATCCTTCTGATCTCGCTATTCGTCTTTCTCCTCATTCATGCCGCGCCCGGGGACCCGTCGGCCCTTTTGCTGCCGGCCCAGGCTTCGCCCCAGGAAATCGCCGAGGCCCGCCAGCGCTGGGGGCTCGATCAGCCCATTTACGTTCAATACGCCCGTTTCCTGATCAACAGTCTCAGTGGCGATCTGGGCACATCATTTCTGTTCTCCGATCCGGTCGTCGATCTGATCAAGGATCGCATGCCGGCGACCATCGAGCTGGCCATCGTTTCGTTACTGATTGCCCTGGTGTTCGGCGTACCGCTTGGCCTGTGGGCCGGGGCGAAGCCGAATTCGGCGATCGACAACATCGGTTCCGTGGTCGGGTTCTTCGGCATCTCCATGCCGAGCTTCTGGTTCAGCCTGATGCTCATCCTGGTCATCTCCGGCTATTTCCACTGGTTGCCGTCCAATGGGCAGAGCACCTATGGCATCGCGCCGGATGCCGACAGCGGCTTCTATATCGCGCGCAATGTGCTCTCCGGAAACATGGACGCCGTTGTCGATGGTCTCCGCCACATTCTGATGCCGGCCATCGCGCTTGGTACGAACATGATGGGGATCGTCATGCGCGTGACGCGCTCGTCCGTCCTGGAGGTTGCCCATGAGGATTATGTGCGCACGGCGCGCGCCAAGGGGCTGCCGGAACGCACGGTGTTGTGGCGCCATATCCTGCGCAACTCCCTGGTGGCCGTCGTCACCGTCGTCGGGCTGGAACTGGGCACCTTGCTCAGCGGCTCCATCATCGTCGAAACGATCTTCTCGTGGCCAGGCAGCGGGGCTTTGCTGATCGGCGCTATCCAGGCGCGCGACTATCCGCTGATCACCGGCACCGTGCTCGCCTATTCGATCTTCTTTGTCGTCATCAATCTGGTGGTCGACGTTCTCTATACCCTTATCGACCCGAGGATCCGTTATGGCCAATAGCGCCGGATTCGATACGGAACTGGATATGGCACCGAGGCCGGATCGTCTGCGCCTCGTCCGACTGGCGCTGCGGCGCTGGTTGACGGCCAAGATCATCGTCGGCGGTCTGGTTGTCGTGACCCTAGTGCTTGTCGGGAGCCTGGCGTCCCTCATCGCACCCTATGATCCCAGCGCACAGGATCTGTCGATGGCTCTGCGGTCGCCCGCCTGGTTCTCCGGACCGCATATGCTTGGCACTGATGCCATTGGGCGGGACGTGCTGTCGCGCGTCATTCATGGCACTACGATTTCGCTGCAGATCGCCGCCGCCGTCGCGATTGTCTCGGGCATCGTCGGCGTGGGATCAGGAGCGGTTTCGGGCTATTTCGGCGGTAAGGTGGATTTCGCGATCCAGAAAGTCGTCGAAGTGATGTGGGCGTTTCCGCCGCTTCTGCTCGCCATCGTGATCATGGGCTATTTTGGCCAAGGGTTGGACAATCTCATCTTCGCGCTCGTGATCCAGCGCTGGATTCCGTTCTGCCGGGTGGCGCGCGCGCAGGCCATCGCTTTGCGCAACCGGGACTTCGTCGACGCCGCCCGCTCGCTGGGCGCAAGTGATACACGGATCGTTGTCCGGCACGTCATCCCCAATCTGCTGCAGTCGCAGCTCGTGATCGGGACGTTCGCCATGGCGGCGGCGATCATTTCGGAGGCTGCGCTCAGCTTTCTCGGGTTGGGCGTGCCTCCGCACATCCCAACCTGGGGCGGCATGCTCGCGGAAGGCCGCACTTACATCAGCACCGCATGGTGGCTCGCGCTGTTTCCGGGCCTGTGCATCTTCGCGACGGTGCTGGGTATCAATCTGATTGGCGATGGTCTGCGCGATTTGTTCGACCCACGCCTGAAACGTTCCGATGGGTGACTGCTAGATTTTACAGAGGGAGAAAATCATGTCGATACGACGTACAGCCTGTTTGACATCCGCTGGTCTCTTCGCGGTGGGAGCCGCCTCCCTATTGAACGTCGTGCCGGCCCTTGCCCAGAAGGCGACGCGCGTCACCATCGCGGTGACCGATACCAGCAACACATTCAACCCCTACGGCGAAAGCAATTCGCTGATGTATGGCATCTGGTGCCATGTCTATGGCTGCCTTGTCGATTACGACGCCAAGAAGGGCGAATATGTCGGCCTCCTGGCCGAGCGTTGGGAGATTCCAGATCCCAACACGTGGGTATTTCATCTCCGCCGCGACGTGCGCTGGCACAATGGCGAGCCGCTGCGCGCGAGCGATGTCATTCACTCCTATAAGCGGATATTGAGCGATCCAGAGAGCAAGCAGCAAAGCAATATGAGCATGGTCGCCGATATGGTCGCCGTCGACGACCATACCGTCAAAGTGACGACGAAATCGCCGACGGCCTCGCTGCTCTCCTACCTCGTCCAGCTCATCGTCACGAACAAGAATGTTTATGACAAATACGGTGCGAAGGCCGCCGATACCAAATATGCCATTGGGGCGGGCGAGTATAAGCTGGAACGGTTGATGCCAGGCCAGATGATCGCCTTGGCCAAGAATCCTGATTTTCCTGGCATGAAGGAGCGCAAAGGCGCGCCAGACAGGATCATCTATCAGATCGTTCGCGAACCGGAGGCGCGCCTGGTCGGCCTCTTCAACGGCGAATATCAGGTCGTTCAACGGCTGTTGCCGGATCTCATTCCACGGGTCCGCGACAATCCGAAGACGAAGATCGCCTCGACGCGGGTCGCCGAGTTCATGTTCCTGGGCATGACGCCGAAACAGAAGCCGTGGGACAACAGGCTTGTCCGTCAGGCGGCCTGTTATGCGCTCGATCGCGATTCCATCATCAAGAACGTGCTGAAGGGCGAGGCTGAGCGGCTCGACGGTGTCGTTGGCCCTGGGCAGTATGGCTACGATCCGGCGACAAAGACGCGCTATCCCTACGATCCAGCGAAAGCAAAAGCCTTGCTCGCCGAGGCCGGCTTTCCCGATGGTGTCGATGTCGATCTGTCGACCTCCACCGGTCGCTTCCTCCTCGACAAGACCATTGGCGAATCGATCGTCCCGATGCTGAAGGCGGTCGGCATTCGCGCGACTTTGCACACGCCCGAGGTGGCGACCTATTGGGCGAACATTCAGCGCGGCGACGTTCCCTTCTACTATTGGGGCCGTCAGGCCGTGATGGATCCGAGCGCCGCCCTGTCTCAGTTCTTCGAGACGGGCGGGTCGCCGCGCATCGGCATTTCTGATCCGGATATCGACCGCTATCTGCAAGAGGAGCGCCGGACATTTGAGCCGGAGGCGCGCAAGCGCGTTCTCAATCAGGCGTTCAATGCCATCCTCGAAGCCGCCCCGGCCTGCCTCCTGTGGCGTTACAACCACTCCTACGGCGTGTCCAAGGCGGTTGAGTTTACGCCCCGCCCGGACGATTGGATCACCCCCAATGACGTTCGTTTGGTGGAGTAGCACGGCCCAAAGTCAGCTTGCTGGTGGGGGCGGCGCTCAATGCGTCGTCCCGGCCCATCACTCAACGGCGGCAAGAAAGAGAAAGCCATGTCCCCGAGCAATGAAAAATATATCGAAGTCGACGGCATCCGCACGCATTACTATGACAAGGGCGAGGGAGATGTGGTCGTTCTGCTCCACGGCAACAGTTGCGCCGCGGATCTGAGCGCTGACTGCGCTGTGAATTGGAACTTGAACTTTAGCGGACTTGCGGAATCGGGCCGCGTCATCGCGTTGGATCGGATCGGTCAGGGCTATACCGACAATCCGGTACAGCTCGAGAACTATACGATGGCGACCGACGTCGCCCATGTGGCCGCTTTCATTCGGACTTTGGGCTTGCGCAATGTGCATCTCGTGGGCCATTCGCGCGGTGGCTATGTCGCTTGCCGCACGACCCTGGAGCATCCCGACCTTATCAAAACGCTGACCATCGTCGACAGCGGCACCTTGGCGCCCGGCCAGCAGCGCCACGACGTGGTGATGGCCGGCGCGCCGATGCCGCGTCTGGTCAAGGAATCGCAGCGATGGGTGCTGCAACGCTATTCATTCGGCTACGAGCATGTCGACGACGAGTGGCTCGATGCGTTGACCACGGTCGCGGCGACGCCGAAATACAAGGACGCTCTCACCCGCATGTCGAAAGCCGTGTTTCTCGGTCATCTCGAGAAGCAGAAAGACGAGACCCTGGCCCTGCTGCGCGATCGCGGCATGCGCAAGCCCACGTCGCTGATCTGGAGTTATAACGACCCGACGGCTCCGATCGAGCAGGGGCACGGCTTGTTCGAGATCATTTCCGCGAACGAGCCGGACGCGCAGATGCATATTATCAACAAGTCGGGGCATTTTCCCTATCGCGAGCATCCGGAACATTTCAACAGCGTGATCCGCGGGTGGGTGGCGTTGCATCGTTAGGGGTGTGCCGTGGAACGAATATGGGACAAATTTCTGACGGATCGTGACCGCGAAGTGTTCGCGGCCTCGGGCTATGGCGCGCTGGCAGGCTATGGCAAGCGGCCGGCATTGCTCATCATAGACGTCAATTACGGGTTCTGTGGCGACAAGCCCGAGCCGATCCTGCAATCCATCACGCGATGGAGCAATTCCTGCGGTGCCGAGAGTTGGGAGGCGATTGCGCATATCGCCTCACTGGCCGACCTGTTTCGGGCCAAGCGGATGCCGGTCATCTTTACGACGGGGCATATCCGGCCGGACAATTGGGATGCGGGCGGCTGGGCCTGGAAAAATGCTCGCTCGTGTGAGGCCGTCCCCCATCGGAAGATGGCTCTCGATCCCAACGCGATCGTTGCCGAGCTAAAGCCGGAGCCGCAGGATATTGTGGTTCACAAGCAGAAGCCGAGCGCGTTCTTCGGCACTGACCTGATGAGTTATCTCAACCTGCTCGGTTGCGACAGCGTGATCGTGACCGGGACTACGACGAGTGGCTGCGTTCGTGCTACTGTGATTGATGCCTTCAGCTACAATATTCGCGTGACGATCGCCGAAGACGGCTGTTTCGATCGCAGTCAGGCGAGCCACGCCCTCAGTCTCTGCGATATGCATGCGAAATACGCCGATGTCATGCCGATCGCCGACGTCCAGAAACACATCGCAACGCTGTCCGATGATTTGTTTCCCAACCTGCCGAAAACTTGACGCACGAAATCCTCTCCGCGGAGATGGTCTGGAATGACATGAATGGTTCGATGGAGGTCGCGAATGAGGTTGTCTTCTTGGCTTAAAGCGATGTGCGTGTCGCTTCTCGCGGCGGGCGCAGGCCCGGCTCTCGCCGCCGAGCAATTCGGAGACCTGCGGTTCGCGACGCCGGGCCCCTTCCTGACGACGTTGCCGACGGAGGTTGTCCGCGTCAAAGGGCTGGATAAGGAGGAGGGCTTTAATGCAGTGCTGACGCGCGCGTCCGGCCCGGTTGCAATCAAGGCGATGCTCGCCGGCGATTTCGACTTCTCGCTATCCGGCGGCGCGGCCTTGACCGCGGCCGTGAGCGGGCTGGCGGTCAAAGTGATTTATGTCCACGTCGACAAGTCTCTCTATTTTCTGTTCGCCCAGGAGCAGATCGGCTCGTTGAAGGCGCTCGAGGGCAAGCGCGTGGGGATCGACGCGGTAGGCGGCACCACCGATATCATCGTGCGGCGGGCCATGCGGGAATCCGGGGCGGATCCGTCGCGCACGATCTTTGTCGCGCTTGGCTCGCAAAACGTGCCGACAACGCTGGCCGCGGGCGCCATCGAAGCCGGCGTGATCACGCCGCCGCGAGAGTTTCAACTGAACAGCGCCAAGGCGAAGTTCGTGAATCTCGGCTTTCTCGGTGACTACGCACCGGGGCTGAATGGCGGCATAGCGACCACCGACAAAGCCATCAAGGAACGGCCGCGAATGGTCGCTGCGGTCGTCAGCGTCCATGCCAAGGCCCATCGATTCATTCTGGAAAACCGCGACGAAACGGTCGCCATCATGAGCCGCTTCTTCAATCTGTCGCTGGAGGATGCAGGACAGTCCTACGATACGACGGTGCGACCACATTTCAATAAATCGGGTGCGGTCGATGTCGAGACGCAGAAGAAGTTCGTCGAGGAGCAGATGACCGCCTTGAAGCTGACCCGTGCACCCGAGATGCCACGGATTTTCGACTTCTCGTTCATTCCGAAATAGCTGGGTGCGCATGATGGCCAAATTTCGATCCGAGCCGGAGCACACAGACGGCGGCATTGAGTGCCAGGCCGTCAGCCACTGGCTTCCGAGGGAGGACGGCGGCGATATTCAAATCCTCGATCGTGTGTCCCTCACTATCGCCGAACGCAGCTTCGTGTCGCTTCTTGGGCCGTCGGGATGTGGGAAGACCACGCTGTTGCGCGTGATCCACGGCCTGATCATGCCGTCGGATGGCGCAGTCGTGATCGGCGGACAGCGAGTCGCGGGGCCCGGCGTCAATCGTGCCATGGTGTTCCAGGAGCACAATCTCCTGCCCTGGAAGACCGCATTGGAGAATTTGCAATTCGGTTGCAAACTGGTGGGAATTCCGCCGGAGGAGAGCCGCCGCCGCGCCATGAATGCGATGGCGCTGATGGGGCTGAAAGGCTTCGAGAACTACCTGCCGAGCCGGCTCTCGGGTGGTATGAAGCAGCGCGTCGGCATTGCCCGCGCCTTGAGCATCCAACCGCAGATATTGCTGATGGACGAGCCCTTCGGCGCCCTCGATGCGCAGACGCGCGAGGTTTTGCAGGCCGAGCTGTTGCGCATCTGGGAAGCGGATCGGAAAACCGTCGTGTTCGTGACCCATTCGATCGACGAGGCAATCCTGCTGTCGGACCAGATCGTCGTGATGGATGCTCATCCTGGCCGCATCAAGACCATTATCGACGTTGATCTGCCGCGACCACGCGACGATGACATGCGGGCCGATCCGCGCTGGGTCAGTCTGCGCAAACGACTATGGCAATTGCTCAAACCCGGAATCGTCGAGGTCCACTGATGGTAACGCAAGACCGTGTCATCGAAGGGATGGAAAGCCCGCGCGCCCGATTGAAAAAGCCCGCCTGGTGGACGTCGAGCCGTGCGCTCAGCACAATGTCCGTGGTCGTTTTCCTGGCTGCCTGGCAGTTCGTCACCAGTGTCGGCCTGATCGAACCGGTCTTTCTCGCCAGCCCCTATGCCATTCTGCAAACGGCCTATCAGCAGTTCTTCGTCGATGGCGAGATCTACCAGCATATCGCCGTCAGCTTGACGGAGGCGGTGATCGGCTTCGGGCTGGCTATCTTTTTTGGCGTGTTGCTTGGGTTGGCGATGGGGCGGTTCGACCGGGTGCGGCATGTCTGCGAGCCGTTTGTCATGGCGCTCTATTCAACGCCGTCAGTCGCGTTGCTACCCTTGTTCATCCTGTGGCTCGGGATTGGCCTGTGGTCGAAGGTCCTTATCGTGTTCCTGGGCGGCGTATTTGCCATTCTGGTGAATACGATTGCCGGCGTCAGAGGCACCAATCCGCGCTTGATCGAGACGGCACGGGCCTTCACTGCGAGCCAGACGGAAGTCTTTCTTTACATCATATTACCCGCAGCCATTCCGTTCATCGTCGCGGGTATACGGCTGGCGATCGGCCGGGTGCTGATCAGCGTTTTCGTAGCCGAACTCTATATGTCGAACGAAGGCGTCGGCTTCCTGATCACCCAGGCGGGCGCGACTTACAACACGGCGCTCATGCTGATGGGCATCATGCTGTTCACGCTCACCGGCATGGCCTTGTCCCAGAGCCTTTCGTTCGTCGACGACCGTTATCTGGCGCGTTTCCGGGAGCATTGAGCCGCAGCGAAAGCGTCTTGATACTCGGTCTGCTCGAATATCAAGACGCATCCAATGGCGGATGGATGGCCCAGGCGAGGAGGCTAGCGCGGCCAGAATATCATCAGGTAAATCTCGGCGGGGGCCAGGCCGCTCCGATGAAAGCTGATGGCGTCGTTGCCGGAGAGGTCGGCCTGATCGAGGATCACGGTATCGCCATCGGCGACGTGAGCGGATGCTTCGCCGACGGCGAGCTTTAGGCCGCCGGCGCGCGGCATGATCGCGACTGCTACGGCACCATTCGGGATCATGACGGTCTCTTCGATCTGATGACGCGTCATGCGATGGCGATAACGCGCCTGGTTGCTCATCACATTGAGATCGTCGATCGCGCCATCGATCAAAGTCGCGTTGGTTTCGACGTGACCGGAGAAAGCGTGCGGCGGCGACGAGAGATCTAGTGTGACAGGCGGCGCCCCTCCGATGGCCAGGCGGATGCCTGCCCCGGAGAGGACGGCCAGCGTGCGGTCGACGCCGGGGAACCGCGAGAACGGTCCCGGCGTCGCCACATGCGCCATGCTGATCCGCCAGTCGAAGTCATCGAGAGTGGCGTCGTCTGGCGCGATCGCCACTTCGATCGTCACGCCGCCACCGTTCTTCCACGGCATGCGACGGTAATCGATCGAGTGGATGAGACGCATGGTTAGTCGAGGCTCGGCAGGTTGAGGGCATGCTCCCGTCCGCAAGCGATGGCTTCCTCGTAGCCCGCGTCGGCATGGCGCATGACTCCAGTGGCGGGATCATTCCACAGCACTCGCTCGAGACGCTTGGCTGCCTCCGGCGTGCCGTCGGCGACAATCACCATGCCGGCATGTTGCGAATAGCCGATGCCGACGCCGCCGCCATGATGCAGCGACACCCAGGTCGCGCCGCTGGCGCAGTTGATCAGCGCGTTGAGCAACGGCCAGTCCGACACTGCATCGGAACCGTCCTTCATCGCCTCGGTCTCGCGATTTGGGCTGGCGACGCTGCCGGAGTCGAGATGGTCGCGGCCGATGACGACCGGGGCGCTCAACTCACCCTTGGCGACCATTTCGTTGAAAGCCAGACCGATGCGATGGCGGTCTCCAAGGCCGACCCAGCAGATGCGCGCCGGCAGGCCCTGGAATTGAATGCGCTTGCGTGCCATGTCGAGCCAGTTGTGCAGGTGCTTGTTATCAGGCAGCAGCTCCTTCACTTTGGCATCGGTCTTGTAGATGTCCTCGGGGTCTCCCG
This sequence comes from Beijerinckia sp. 28-YEA-48, assembly GCF_900104955.1. Lineage (NCBI taxonomy): Bacteria > Pseudomonadati > Pseudomonadota > Alphaproteobacteria > Hyphomicrobiales > Beijerinckiaceae > Beijerinckia > Beijerinckia sp. 28-YEA-48. Next base: position 430,100 of record NZ_FNSI01000002.1, on the reverse strand, counting down.
AGAGAGCGGCCCAGCGGAACGGGCCGATGCCCCGGCAGAACAGGGGGCGAATATAGGCCGGCACGAAACCCGGAAAGTCGAAGGCATTGGCGAGGCCTTCTTCCTTCGCCATCTGGCGGATGTTGTTGCCGTAGTCGAGGGTCGGGATGCCGAGTTTGTGGAAGTCCAGCATCGCCTGGACGTGATCGACCATCGATCGCTTGGCCGCCTTCTCGACAGCCTTCGGGTCGCTCTGCCGCTTCTCTTCCCACTGCGCGAGGGTCCAACCTTTCGGCAGGTAGCCGTTCACCGGGTCGTGCGCCGAGGTCTGGTCGGTCACCACGTCCGGCCTGATGCCGCGCTTGACCAGTTCCGGGTAGACATCAGCGGCGTTGCCGAGCACGCCGACCGATATCGCCTTGTTGTCCTTGCAGGCCTGGGCGATCAGCTCGAGGGCGTGGTCGATATCCTTGGCCTGCACGTCGAGGTATCCGGTGCGCAGCCGCATCTCGATCCGGCTCGGCTGGCATTCGACGGCCAGGCAGGATGCTCCCGCCATCGTCGCTGCGAGTGGCTGCGCGCCGCCCATGCCGCCGAGGCCCGCTGTGAGAATCCATTTGCCGGCGAGGCTTCCCCCATAGTGACGACGACCGATCTCGACGAAGGTTTCGTAAGTTCCCTGAACAATGCCCTGCGAACCAATATAGATCCAGGAGCCGGCCGTCATTTGGCCGTACATCATTAGCCCCTTGCGATCGAGCTCATGGAAGTGATCCCAGGTGCCCCAATGTGGCACCAAGTTCGAATTGGCGATCAGCACCCGCGGCGCATCGGCGTGGGTGCGGAAAACCCCGACCGGCTTGCCCGATTGGACGATCAAAGTCTCGTCATGTTCGAGGTTGCGAAGGCTAGCCACGATCCGGTCGAAACTCTCCCAGTTGCGCGCGGCACGGCCGATGCCGCCGTAGACGACGAGTTCATTCGGCTTCTCGGCCACATCGGGATCGAGATTGTTCATCAGCATGCGCAGGGGCGCTTCCGTCAGCCAGCTTTTGGCGGTTCGTTCGTTCCCATGCGGAGCGCGAATGGAACGGGTATTGTCGACACGGGTCATCAAACGGTCTCCAGCTTCAATGGATAAGAATCAGGGGTGTTTCGCGAACTGCAGACAAGCGTTCAGAATGGTGGTCAGCGTGGTGCGGACAGGCGCCGCATAGACCGCATCGAACGGCGTCGGCCATTTGTCTTCGCCAACCGGCCCGGATGGCTCACGCATATAGGCGCGACAGGAAAGCTCCATCTGCACGGCATGGACGCCATCCTGCGGCCGCCCGTAGCGCCGCGTGATCCAGCCGCCTTTGAAGCGGCCATTGGCGATATGGCTGAATGGCGAGGTGGCGCAGATGTTCTCGATCGTCGCCGCCAACAAGGGATCGCAGCTGGTGTCTGAATTGGTACCGATGTTGAACACCGGCAGTTCGCCCTCGAACAGGCGCGGGATCACCGAGCGGATGGAATGGCAATCATAAAGAACGACGCGCCCATGGAGGTTGCTTAGGCGGGCAATCTCGTTCTCCAGCGCGGTATGATAGGGCTCGAAGAAGCGCCGCCGCCGGTCGGCGACCTCATCCGAGGTCGGCTCCTGGCCGGGTTTGTACAGCCGCTCGCCGTCGAAGGTCGTCGTGGGGCACAGCTCCGTGGTTGCCTGACCTGGATAGAGCGAATCGCCCGATGGATTGCGGTTCACGTCGATCACGGTGCGCGAAATTGCCGTGTGAACGATCGTGGCGTCGAGTTCGCCAGCGAAGTCGTACAGCTTGTCGATCCACCAGTCGGCATCCTTGCGCGCGAGCCAGGGGGAGACGAGCTGGGTCTCGTAGTCTGCCGGCAACTCGGTGCCGGTGTGCGGTAGCGAAATAACGAGTGGAGCCTTTCCACGGTTGACCGTCAGCCAGTCTTGCATTGACCTCTCCACACACGTTGTTCAAGCGGATTGAATCCGATCCGGTAGACCAGCTCCGCCGGCCGTTCGATGTTCCAGATTGCCAGGTCGCACCATTTGCCGCGTTCGAGAGTGCCGATACTGGAGAGGCGCCCCAGCGCACGCGCGGCCTCGCGCGTCACACCGGCGATCAACTCGTCGATGGTGAGGCGGAACAAGGTGGCGCCGAAATTCATCGTCAGCAATAGAGACGTGAGGGGCGACGTGCCGGGATTGCAGTCGGTAGCGATGGCAATCTTCGTGCCGTGTCGACGAAACGCTTCGATCGGCGGCAATTGTGTTTCGCGCAGGACATAATATGCGCCCGGTAGCAGCACGGCGACCGTTCCGGCCTGGGCCATGGCAGCGGCACCGATCTCATCGGTATATTCCAGGTGGTCGGCCGAGAGCGCGCCATATCGTGCGGCCAGGGCCGCGCCATGTAGATTCGAGAGCTGGTCGGCATGCAATTTGACGGGAAGCCCGGCGTCCTTCGCAGCTTCGAAGACGCGGGTCACCTGCTCGGGCGAAAAGGCGATGCCTTCGCAGAAGGCATCAACCGCATCGGCGAGGCCGGAGCGGGCAATTTCGGGAATCATGGCGCAGACCGCCTCAATATAGGCGTCCTTATTGACATATTCAGGCGGCAGCGCATGTGCGCCGAGGAATGTGGTGACGACATCGATCTGGCGATCATGGGCAAGCGCTCGCGCGACGCGCAGCATGCGCAATTCCGATTCGCGGTCGAGGCCGTAGCCGGACTTGATTTCGATGGTGGTGACGCCTTCCGACATCAACTGGTCGAGGCGGGGCAGGGTCGCGCGCATGAGATCGGTTTCGGTGGCCGCGCGGGTGGCCCGCACCGTGGAGGCGATGCCGCCGCCGGCGCGAGCAATATCCTCGTAGGAAACGCCTGCGAGGCGCTGTTCGAACTCATGGGCGCGGTCGCCACCGAACACCAAATGGGTGTGGCAATCGACGAGCCCCGGTGTGATCCAGCGACCATCGAGCTTGACCTGCTCCACCGCGTCCCAGCCGGTCGGAAGATCGGCTGCCGCGCCGACATATGCGATCTTGCCGTCCTTGGCCGCGATGGCGGCATTCTCGATGACGCCGAGTTCGGGGCGGGTTTCGTCCAGGGTGACAAGCCGGGCGTCGAGCCAAATGGTATCGAAGCGCATTACATTTTTTCCGACTGTTGTTTCAGCTCGCTCGGTTCATTTGTATATACAATATTGCTGGGAGCTGCAATTGTCTATACAATAATAATTGGTGGTCGTGTCACGGAGGAAGAATCTCATGTACCGTCAGTATGTCTTTGAGCACGCTTGGCTGCCGGGCGGATGGGCGCGCAATGTTCGGGTTCAGGTACTTGATGGCATCATTGCCGAAATTGAACCGGACGCGTTATCCACGGTGACGGAAATGGTGCCGGGGCTTGCGGTGCCGGGAATGCCGAACCTGCATAGTCACGCATTCCAGCGCGGCATGGCAGGATTAGCGGAACGCCGTGAGCCGGCTGGCGATAGTTTCTGGACCTGGCGCGAGGTGATGTATCGCTTTCTTGATCGGCTTACACCCGACGATATCGAAGCGATTGCCGCGCTCGCCTATATCGAGATGTTGGAGCGCGGCTTCACCACGGTCGGCGAGTTTCATTACCTGCACCATGCCCCCGACGGTAAACCTTATGACGAGCTTGGAGAAATAGCGTTTCGCATTGCCGCCGCTGCCGAGCGGACTGGAATCGGCCTGACGCTCTTGCCTGTTCTATATGGCTATGCCGGCTTCGGTGCTTTGCCTCCGGCTCAGAATCAACGTCGCTTTATCAATGATCCAGAGCGTTTCTTGCGGCTCGTTGAGCGGACACGGGCCGCTTGTGCGCCCCTTTCCGCGGCAGTGGTTGGAATCGCGCCGCACTCGCTACGGGCCGTGACGCCCGAAACCCTACGCACCGTGTTAGAGGCAGTGCCGGGCGGTCCGATTCATATTCATGCGGCCGAACAAATGAAGGAAGTAGAGGACTGTGTCGCTTGGTCTGGCTCTCGCCCGATCGAATGGTTGCTCGACCACGTGCCTGTCGATGAACGCTGGTGTCTCATACATGCAACGCATATGACGGCGACGGAGACGCAACGCCTGGCCGCCTCGCGCGCGATAGCAGGGCTATGTCCGTTGACTGAAGCCTCTCTTGGCGACGGTGCATTTAGTGGCGCCGCTTATCTCGCCGCCAATGGCCGATTTGGCATCGGTAGTGATTCCAACATCGAGATCGATGCGCCGGGTGAGCTACGCCAGCTCGAATATAGCCAACGCATCGTGAAGCGTGCGCGTAATGTCATCACGGTAGAGGAAGGCGAGTCGACTGGTCTGCGTCTTTATACGGAGGCGCTGAAAGGCGGCGCCCAGGCTTTGGGGCATCCGGTCGGCGCATTGGCAGTTGGCCATCGCGCCGATATTGTCGTGCTGGATGGCGAACATGCGGGATTTGCGGGACTACCATCCGATCATTGGTTTGATGCATGGATATTCTCTGCCGGACGCAGTGCGATCCGTACCGTTTTTACTTCAGGAGTGAGAGTGGTCGAAGACGGTCACCATCGTTGCCATAGGGAAGTGCATGCGCGGTATCGCGCCGTCATGAAAAGGCTACTCGATGCATGACGGCGGTAGAGCCTACGAGTGGCAGTCCGAGCATTGGCGAGGGGCACGTCGATCTTAATAGTACGTTTGTCGCCTGTCAGACTGCTTCAGGTCGTGATTGCTTGCCGCTAGCCCGCGACCTTGTATAAGAGCTCAGGCTAAATGGCTTACAATCTGGCTATCGCGATGTCAGCGCCTTCGCGTAGCGCGCGTAACTTTTTCCAGGTCACGATGGGATCGATCTTGCCATAACCGGCGAACGTACCAAAGCCGCAGTCGGTGCCTGCGATCACGCGTTCAGAGCCAACGATCCCGGCGAATCGTTCGATACGCTGTGCAATGAGCTCAGGATGCTCGATATAGTTTGAGCATGTGTCTATGAGGCCTGGAACAAGAACCTTGTCTGCCGGTAGTTTCGCGTCGCGCCAGACGATCCATTCATGCTCGTGGCGTGGATTGGCCGCTTCGAAGAGAAGCTGCGTCGGCCGCGCCTTCAGCACGATGGAAAGGATCTTTTCAAGGGGAATGTCGAAATCGTGCGGGCCTTCGTAATTGCCCCAGCAAATGTGCAAGCGCATGCGCTCGGCTGGAATGTTCGCCGTCGCCGCGTTGAGCGCTTCGACATTCTGTTCCGCACGCTTCAGAAACTCCGCCTCGCTCAGATTCTGGAAGCCGGTATGTGCCGCCATCGCGAGATCAGGCGCATCGAGTTGAAGATCGAACCCCGCTGCGACGATGGCTTCGTACTCCGGCCGCATCGCGTCGACGAGATCCACAAGATAGGCTTCGTGCGTCGGATAAAACTTGTTCGATTGAAAGGCGGTAATGAGGCCGGGCGAAGCCGCGTTCATGAAGCCGCGGACATTCGCGCTTCTTTTGCTCATAGCGGTCTTGAAGCGGCGAATATCATCTTCGACCGGCTTAAAGTTGACCAGCCGCACGGGTCCAATGCAGGCCGCGCGCGTAAATGCCTGCGTCCCCATGATGGCCGCGAGCTTTTGGCGCAGATCGGGCAGATCGGCGAGATCTTTGGCCGGTATCCGCTCCGCATGGCCGCCGAAACCGGATAGGCGCTGTGTGATATAAGTTGAATAGCCAACCTTGCCGAGTTCACCGTCGCTAACGATCGTCACGCCTGCATCGACTTGTGCGCGCACGGTCTCTTCAATCTCCGCAGTCACCAGCGCGTCGAACGCGGCTTCGTCCACAAGCTCGCTGTGGTCGCGCTTTAAGAGCGCCGTCGTCAGCGCGGCAGAGCGCGGCAGGCTGCCGACGTGGGTGGTGTCGATGAACGTCATGCGAGAGAAACCTTGAGATCGAGAAAGCCCGTACGTTCGGCGAATTTCCAGCCATCGGACGTGTGCACGAGGCGGTCGCGGAAGCCCCCAATGAGCGCTGGAGACTTGGCTTCGGATGCGCCGGCGGGGGCGGCGTAAAGCACAAGCGTCGAGCGCGCGGACGCCTCGTCCGTCGTGATCACGTCGACGACGATGTTGGTGATGAGGTGGCAGGATTTGCGCGGCGGACGACTTTCGAACGAGGCGCGGATCGCGTCACGCCCGACGACCGGATCGCCGCCGGCAGGGCGAATGAACCGCGCGTCGTCGGTAAACATGGCGGTGACGGCGGCCCAGTCAGCGGAATCGTTGAGTAGGCCAAATTGCGTGATGAGACGGGAGATGTCCTGTTCGGCGATGAGGCGGTCAATCGGCTGCATGAAACCCGTGGCTTGTAGCGCGAACCGCTGGGCATTTCGACGGGCGAAATCCTCCGCAGCCCGCATTTGCGGATGCAGCCCACATTATAGAGGTAACTCATGACCGACAAGCTCGGCCCGGCATGGTGAGAACCCCAGGCGTCACGCGCGAATCTGGCGGCTGAGGGCTAGGTGTTTAGCTAGCCATAGATTCGTGTTCGCGGCAGCATTTTCGGCCTGATTAAGACGACATCGATTGCAGCGAGCAGATGAACAGGGAGGCCTGTGACCAGTTCGACAGGCGGGCCATCAGTTCCATGGGTATCGGCTACGGTTGTCGGGCCGAGCCGCAGTGCTGGGGCAATTGCGCCGAATCGGCCACGCCCTGTGGGCCGTAATGTCCTGTTTTGCGTCTCGAAAGCCGGCTGATGCTCGGAAGCAAAGACCGTTAGCCGGGTCGAGTTGACGAATTAACTATGCCGTGATGTCGTTGGGATCATCATCTTCGATGATAGTTTGATTTGCTTCTGTGCAGCGGGTTGCGTCATGCAGAAGCCCCGGTCGAACGAGAGAGCTATGGACCAAGAGGTGCTGCTCTGAGAGAGATCATAGAAGCAGCGTTGCGCAACAACTGGAAAAGTCTTTTCTCCTACGCGCTCCGCTTGACCGACAATCCCGATGTTGCCGCGGATCTGATTCAGTCTTGCGCCTTGAAAGCACTTGGGACCTTAGGGGCGCAGCCACGTCCAGAAGCCGTGCGCGCATGGTTGTTCAAAATCGTTCGCAATGCCTGGATTGATAATTATCGGCGAAACCGCCTTCTGGATGAGCAGATGGAAGGAGACTATGCGCTGGAGGATGCCAGGATCGATCATCGTTATGACGACGGCATTATCGCAGAGATTACCGTCCGGCAGGCATTGAAGCAGATCGCGCCTGTCCATCGCGAGATCATCGAATTGGTCGATCTGGCTGGCTTCCGCTATGGAGAGGTCGCATCCATCCTGGGTGTGCCGCAGGGAACGATCATGAGCCGACTCAGTCGGGCGAGACAGGCCTTGCTGGCCGTCATCGAGTGCGAGAACCTGCGCCCATTCGAAGCGAGACGCCGACATGCAGGGTAACAGTTCCGCCCCGGACGGCGAGATTTCCTGGGACAAGTTGAACGCCTATTTCGACGGCGAGCTTTTGCCAGGCGAGGCTGCCGATGTAGCGGCGGCGATCGCTCGCGATCCTCGGTTGGCTGAACGTTTGGCGACGTTGTCGCGTCTGCATGCCACTACGCGTCTTCTGCGTCCTGAGGCGGCAGCGCCAGCGTTCGCGCTGCCGCGCCAGCGCCGCCTGAAATGGGCTCTGTCCATGGCGGTCGTTTTGATCCTTGCATTCGGCATCGGTCTCGGCGCACTGCGCTTCTTGGATCCAGCGCCAAGAGAGGACGGCGCGCTCGCCGCGGCAGTCGCGGCTCATCGTCATTGGATTGCGGAACAGCAAGAAGGAACGCCTGGCCAACGCATCCAGGTCGATCTTACCTCCGCTCAAATCGGGCGCCTTCCCGATCTGCGCGCTTCCGCGTTGGAGCTCGCTTACCTATCACTTGACCCGACGTCGCGCGATGGCGGGCTGCTCGCTGGCTATCGTGGACAGCATGGCTGCCGGCTTGGGCTGTGGATGGCACCCCATTCGCGACGCTGGGGGGAGACGCCGGTTGCAACCGACCGCGATGGGCTGCGCATACGCGCCTGGAGCACGACAGAAGCGGATTATGCATTGCTGAGCCGTGGCATGGATCCGGCTCGCCTTGACCGCTTCGCTGACCTCATTGCCAAGCTCACACGCCAGAAGCAGGTGCCGACCGAAGAGCAGATCGCAGCCCTTAGGGAGGTACCGAATATCGGACAGCCATGCGGCGCCTGAGCCACCTTTCCGCGTCATGGAATAAAATGACGCTTTCGTGCGTCTCTATCTACTGAGGAATATGTCCTCGGGAGAAAGACCATGTTGAACAGACGACAGATGTTGACATCTGCCGGCGGGGCCGCCTTGGGCTTGGGAGCCGTGGCAATCGGCGGCTTTCGGTTCTCGGCCATGGCTGCCGAATCCGTCAAACTGCCCTTCGAAAATGGCGAACGCCAGCTCGTCCAAGTGCCGGGCAAGCGTCCTTTAATACAACAAACCGCCCGTCCGCCGCAGCTGGAGACACCATTTTCGGTCTTCAACGACGGCGTCATTACGCCCAACGATGCGTTCTTTGTTCGCTATCATCTTGCTGATATTCCAGCAAAAATTGATCCGGAGCTGTTCCGGCTCGAGGTGAAGGGCAAGGTGTCTAAGCCGCTCTCGTTATCGCTGCACGAACTGCGAAGCACGTTCCCCGCGATTGAGATCGTTGCGGTCAACCAATGCTCCGGCAACAGCCGAGGCTTCGTCGAGCCGCGTGTCGCCGGCGGCCAGCTTGGCAACGGTGCCATGGGCAATGCCCGTTGGCGCGGCGTTTCGCTCAAGGCCATACTTGAGCGAGCAGGGGTCCAGGGGGGCGCGGTTCAGGTCGCCTTCGCGGGCCTCGATGGGCCGGTTGCCCCTGACACGCCCGATTTCACCAAGGCGCTCACACTCGATCACGCGCGCGACGGCGAAGTCATGCTCGCCTATGCCATGAACGGGACGGATCTACCTTGGCTCAATGGTTATCCGCTGCGCCTGGTTGTGCCGGGCTACTATGGTACCTATTGGGTCAAGCATCTGAACGAGATCACTGTGCTCGACAAGGAGCTCGATAGCTTCTGGATGAAGACGGCCTATCGGATTCCCGACAATGATTGTGCCTGTGTCGAGCCCGGAAAAGCGCCCATCGCAACAATCCCGATCAACCGCTTCAATGTTCGCTCGTTCATCACCAACGTGCAGGATGGGGCAAAGGTCAAGGCAGGTAAACTAGCCTTGCGTGGCATCGCTTTCGACGGCGGGGACGGCATTGCGGAAGTCCAGGTTTCCGGTAACGGTGGCCAGTCCTGGGTCAAGGCCAGCCTCGGCAAAAATCTCGGCAAGTACTCGTTCCGCGAATGGACGGCGAATGCCGTCGTCGCCGCAGGCGAGCAGAAGCTGATGGTCAAGGCGACGAACGCCAAAGGGCAGTCTCAGCCGATGCAGCCGCTCTGGAATCCGTCTGGCTATATGCGCAACGTCGTTGAGACGACGCGCGTCATGGCAGCATGAGGGAGAATATCATGACAATGATCACTCGCCGTCCCCGCGCGCTTGGCGCTGCGTTTATCCTGGCACTTGCTTGCATAGGAACTGTGCTCGCCGCTCCGAAGACCTACCAGCTCCCAGACGAAACAGCGACACTCAAGCCAGGCCCTGAGCCGGGCTTCGAAGCCGCCAAAAACAACTGCGTCGCTTGCCATTCGCTCGACTACATTAACTACCAGCCGAGCAAGAAGGGACATGCTTTTTGGGACGCTGAGGTCCAGAAGATGATCAAGGTCTACAAAGCTCCGATCGATGACAAGGATGCGAAAGCCATCGCGGATTATCTCGGCCAGACTTACTGACATTTGAAGCAACTGGCGCCTCCCGCTTGGAGGTGCCAGTTCTAATCTGCACCCAGTGCACCAAGGCCATTGAACAGGCTGTCTATAGGGACGTCCCAGGCATCATAACCGTAGACCCAATCGGCATTGCCGGAGCTGCGCAGCCATTCATTCTCGGTCGAAGCTTGCTGAATGCGGCTAGCGCGTTGCTTTCGAACGGCGACATAAGCCTTGAGTGATGAGGCGATGTCTTCATCACGTTCTAGGCAGCGAGCCAGAACGGCGGCGTCCTCCAGGCACATAGCCGCGCCTTGAGCCATGAAAGGCACCATGGCGTGACAGGCATCACCGAGCAAGGCGACACGGCCGGTTTCCCAGTTGCGTAAGGGCGCGCGGACATAGAGAGCTGTCTTGAGCGGCGTCTGGCATTCCGCGAGCACGCGCCGCGCGTCAGGATGGTAACTGGCGAAGGCGGCACGCAGATCTTCAATATCGGCTTTGGCCGACCAGGATTCGCGGCTGATTTCCGGTTCCTCCTTGGTGGCGAAAACGAAAAGTTCCTCGCCATTATTAATGGCTGCTGTCACCAGCTGGCTTTTGAGCGTCGGGCCCCACCATTTGACGAAGGATTGATATTCATAGCCTTCGAGGCGCGCGGTCGGAAAGATGTCTCGGTACGCAACCATGCCCGTATAGGTGAGATCAGGTGCCTCGAAGAAAATCTGCCGCACGGTCGAATGAATGCCGTCTGCGGCAATGAGGCCGTCGAAGCGCTTCTGCGTGCCGTCTTCGAGATGAATCGTGACGCCATCGGTCGTCTGATCGACTCTGACCAGTTTTGAATTGAGATGAACGGCGCCCGGAGGTAGGGCGCTCTCAAGTGCCGAGAGCAGATCGGCGCGATGCACCATCAGCTGCGGAGAGCCATACTTGCGCAACGCCAGCTCGCCCATTTCGAGGCGTAGGGTCTCCTCGCCCGTGTCCCAGGTGCGGCTGACGCGGAATTCGGGACTGAAGGAGGCTGCGCGCAAATGCTGGCCGATGCCGAGACCATCGAGAACGCGAACCGCATTGGGCGTCAAATTGATCGCCGCGCCGATGCGACGGAACGCCTGCGCTTGCTCGAAAATGGCAACGGAGATACCACGTTGATGCAGAGCAATCGCTGCGGCCATGCCTCCGATACCCGCTCCCACGATCGCAATTTGTCGAGAAGCCATGCCGTCCATCCTCGCTTTGACAACGGATCGAGTATAGCAATGAGTTTACATCGTCAACTGAATAGCTGGCTAACGAAAGACCTGACGAGATGGCAAAGACGTCCAGAACGGTGAAGACAGCAAAAGCCGGGGTGCGGCCCGTTGCTCCAAAAGACAGCAGAGGGGATGGCAGCGAACGGACATCAAGCTTGATCGATTCGATGACGCTCGGCGCCCGCATGATGACACTGTCCAATCTCATGCGCCGTATCACGGCTTTGAGATTTCAACGGTTCTTTGATCTCGCGCTTGTCGACGGATGGATCGTTTCGCACCTTGGCGTGGGCGGCCCGATGTCGCTTGATCAGCTGGCTTATTGTGCCGGCCTTGCCAAGAGTCAGATGAGCCGGGGAGTGACCAAGCTTGTCTCACTGAAACTGGTCGATCGCCGCCGTAATCCCGACAATCAGAACGAAGTGATCTTGACCCTGACCTCTGGCGGCAGGGACATTTACAAAAAAATTAAACAGCAATGGCCCGAATATAATCGACTTCTGACGACAGGGTTGAGTTCCGCTGAAAGCGACATGCTGCTCGACCTGGTCAAACGGCTGACCGACAATTCGCGGCGCAACCTGACCGACGAGCAACAAGCCAGCGGCGAGGAGGTCGATTTCTAAAGTTCGGAAAGATGTATCATGTACCGAGCTATAATGAGTGGGTATGAGCATGGCCGCGATACCGTTTAGATGATGGTAACAAATACCTGTGTCCGAAAGGTTTGTGCGATGCGTTGGCGCGCATCTTGGCGTCGTCAAATAGTTTCACCGGCTAAACGCGGTGCGAAATAGCGCTAAGCGCATATACCATCAGCATTCCACGCCAATCATTTCGTCATGCAGGCGCGCGCAAAGCAATTGACTTTGTAAACAGCTTCACACACATTCTCGTCATCCATCTTCGGCGATATGCGCCGAGATACGGGAGGGGCGATCATGTCGCGAGCGGTGTTGACGCGCTTGATGGGTGTCGCGGTCTTGGCGGCGCTGACGTTTGGCGCAAAGGCGCAGACAGTAGCTGTTCCGCAACCGTTGCAAGCCGTGTTGGACGACGTGAAGGCCAATCCAATCGTGAATTTGGCGTGGGCTGAATCGTCCTTCGGCGGTTCTGCCGGCGCTAAACGTTTCGAAGCTGAGATCCGTAAGAAATACGGCGTCAATATTTCCATTCGTTTTATTCCCATGTCTGGTTTCGCGCGCGTCGGCGGCCGGATCGCCACCGAATATGCGGCGAAGCAGTCGGCCTTTACCGATGTATGGCTGTCGACAGCCGCGCAGATCGTTCCGATTCTGGAGCGTGATCTCCTGGCAACGATTGACTGGAATGCATTGATGCCAGGTCGTCTGCCGACCAATGCCGTCGATGCCAACGGTAGGTCCATCAAGGTTGCGACGGGCTTCTCGGGGGCCGACTACAACACGCAGTTGGCGCCGATGGTGCCCAAAACCCTCGAAGATTTCCTGCGCCCAGAATGGAAGGGGAAGCTGGCGACGACCGCCTATGCCGCGAGCTTCGACGTGTTGGCCGCCAACGGTGTCTGGGGCCGCGAGAAGACGCTCGATTACGTGAGGAGGCTGCTGCCAAATATCAGTGGCTTGATGGATTGTGCCGAGTCAGAGCGGATCGCGACCGGTGAATATGCGGGGCTCGTGATGAATTGCCTCGGTCAGTTTGCCATCCAGTGGCACGATAAGGGCGCGCCGATCGCGCGCATGATCCCGCTCGATGCGCCCGCCCGCCGCTACTACTATCTGTCGGTGCCAAAGAATGCCGCCAATATGGCGGGCGCCAAGCTTTTTGTTACTTACATGATGTCGCCCGAGGGCCAGAAGGCGCTGTGGGATCTCGAGCGGCTCGATTTCGATGAATTGCCGGAATCGCATAGCCGCGATGAGGTCAATGCGCTCAAGGCGCAGGGCGCCAAATTCACCGATGTGACGGTCGAATGGGTGGCCGCCAATCCGGAAGTCGAAAAGACCAAGGAAGAGATCATTCAATTGCTGCGTACGAAGTCGAAGTGATCCTATGACATTGGTGAGCCCGGTTGAAATTCAAGGCAAACCGACGGAAGTGAGCAGGGGCCTACTCGCGAGGCTGCCTTTCGATCCGTTCACGGCCATTGCCGGCACGATTGTCGTCGGGTCCTGCGCCGTCGTTCTAGGTCTGGTCGGTATTGTCGGCTGGCTGAGCCTGGTCGAGGGCCTGCCCGGCGATGCCGACAAAGCGTTGTCGCTAGCCAACTACCATAAGGTCTTCGAGGACCCGTTCGTTCTAACTGTTCTTTGGAACACGCTGCAGTTCTGCTTCGCGACGCTCGTCGTGGCCATGCCGCTCGGGCTGATCGGAGCCTGGCTGGTGGAGCGAACCGACTTTTCAGGAAAAACCGTCCTCTTGTCGCTGATGAGCATCGGCCTGCTGATCCCGGGTTTTGCCTCGGCCATGGGGTGGCTCTATCTGCTGCATCCGCGCATTGGCGTGGTGAATACGTGGCTGCGCGATCTCTTCGGGTTGGTCGAATCGCCGTTCAACATCATGACCATCGCCGGCATGGGTTGGGTGCAAGGATTGAGCCTGGCGCCGCTCATCTTCGTTATGACGGCGGCGGTGTTTCGCGCCATGGATCCTTCCCTCGAGGAAGCCGCGAGCACCCACGGGGTGAAGACGTGGCGCGTGATAATGAAAGTTACGCTGCCGCTCGCCTGGCCTGGTATTCTGGCGGCGGCCATCTATGTCTTTGTGATCGGCTTTGCGGCATTCGACGTGCCAGCGGTGCTCGGTTGGGGCAATCGCATTTTTACCTTCAGCACTTTTCTGCTGTCGGTGATCAATGGCAGTGAAGGCCTGCCGCGCTATGGTCTGGGAGCGGCTCTGAGTGCTGTCGTAATCGTTATCGCCGGCCTGCTCGGCTATCTCTATTCCCTGATGCAACGCAAGGCATACCGCTACACGGTCGTCACCGGGAAAGCCTATAAGCCGAAACTGATTGAGCTCGGTCGGTGGAACATCGCTGCCTGGACCGGTGTCATTCTCTACTTCTGTTTCAGCAAGCTGGTGCCGCTGGTGCTGCTCGTTTATGCTTCTCTGTTACCTTTCTTCCAGTTTCCGAGCCTGCGCGCCTTCAAGGCGATGTCCCTGAACAATTATTATTCCGTGCCATGGGGGCTGGCGACGGAGGCGCTCGGCAATACATTGATCCTGATGGTGCTGACGCCGACGATTACGCTCGTCATCAGCGTTGCTTTCTCCTGGATCGTACTCAAGACACGCGCGCCGGGTCGCAAGACGGCGGACTTCATCGCCTTTCTCCCCCATGCGGTGCCGAACGTGATTTTTGGAATCGGCGCCCTTCTGGCGGCGCTCTACCTGCTGCAATCCTTCATTCCAATCTACGGCACGATCTGGCTTATTCTGCTGGTCTTCGTCGTGGCGCGATTGAGCTACGGCACGCGTATGACCAACAGCGGTCTGATTCAGATCCATAAGGAATTGCAGGAGGCGGCCCAGATCAGTGGTGCGACGGGATTTGGCACTTTCCGTTCGGTGATCCTGCCGTTGCTGTCGCCGACACTGATGTATGCCTGGTTGTGGATCGCCTTGCTGACCTATCGCGAGCTGACGCTTGCTGTTGTGGTGTCGAGCTCCGGCAACGTCACGCTGCCGGTCGTCGTGTGGTCGCTATGGTCGAGCGGCGGATTAGGCCGCGCATCGGCGCTGGCCGTCATCAGCATGCTGCTCGTTGTTCCCCTGATCGTCATCTACTGGTTCATCGCCAAACGCCGCGGCGCGCTCTCAGCCTGAGAAGTATCATGTTGGAAATCAAGGATCTCGAACTGACTTATCGCTCGGCCCAAGGCGCATTCTATGCTGTGCGTAAGGTCAATTTGCGTATCAATCGCGGCGAGCTCTACACGCTTCTGGGGCCGAGCGGTTGCGGCAAGACAACGACTTTGCGTTGTGTTGCTGGCCTGGAGCGCCCCGATTCCGGTGAAATCCTGATCGACGGCAAGAAGGTGTTTTCTTCGCAAGACGGCATCTGGGTGCCACCGCATCAGCGCCCCATCGGCATGGTGTTTCAGTCCTACGCGATCTGGCCGCATATGTCCGTGTTCGAGAATGTCGCCTTTCCGTTGCGGCAGGGTGTAGAGAAGGTTGGTAAGAAAGAAGTCCGTGACAGGGTCATGCAAGCCCTGTCGACCGTACATCTTGATCATCTCGCTGAGCGGCCTGCACCGTTTCTCAGCGGCGGCCAACAGCAGCGGCTCGCTCTGGCGCGTTCTCTAGTCAAACAGCCGAAAGTTTTGCTGTTGGATGAGCCGCTTTCCAATCTTGATGCCAAGCTGCGCGAAGAGATGCGACTCGAGATTCGCAGTATGATCGAGCGGCTTGGAATCACCACCCTGTTTGTCACCCATGAGCAGATCGAAGCGCTCAGCATGTCAGATGTGGTGGCGGTGATGAACGAGGGCAATATCATGCAGGAGGCCTCGCCCAAGGTCATTTACAGCGCCCCAACATCGCCTTTCGTGGCGTCCTTTATCGGCAAGAGCAATGTCTTTGGCGCTACGGTGGAATCCGAAGCAGCGGGGGAAGCCGTTGTGGCCTCGACGATCGGTCGTCTGCGATGTCAGGCTCCTTTTGCTGTCAAAGTAGGTGATCAGGTGATGGTCTCGGTCCGGCCTGAAGACATCGAGATCGGCGGCTCGATGGATCGAGGCAACAACATCGTTCAAGGTCTATTGGGACAGGCCGTTTTCATAGGCGATGCGCTGGAGTGTGCCGTCAAGATCGATGGCACAGATCTACGCATCAAAACATCGCGAGAGGCTGATCTTGTGATTGGCGCGCCGGTGTCTCTGACGATCGCCTCCAACCATTGCCGGCTGATGCGGCCGAACTGACGTCCGGAAAGGTCCGTTATGGGAGAACAGAAATCGTCCAACGCTGCATTGAAGCGGGACATCGCCGAACCGAGTGATAACACGGCCATAGGCTGGGGAAGCGACGTTGCGGCGGAAATGCTGCGACGGATCGGCGTGCGTTATGTGACCCACAATCCCGGATCCAGCTTTCGTGGCCTGCATGACAGTCTGGTCAACATGCTTGGTAATGATGATCCGACCATGCTGCTCTGCCTCAATGAGAATCAGGTGATTTCCATTGCGCACGGCTACGGCAAAGTCACGGGCGAGCCGATGGCCTGCATCCTGCATGCCAATGTTGGCCTGTTGAACGGTGCCATGGGCATCTTCAATGCCTGGGCCGATCGGGTGCCGGTCTATATCGTCGGTGCTGGCGGCCCCGCCGATGCCGAACGCCGGGTGCCGTGGATCAACTGGCTGCATACGTCGCGCGATCAAGCAAGCTATGTCCGTGGCATTACGAAGTGGGATGACGAGCCGCGCTCGGTCGGTGCCCTGGTCGAGGCCATGTATCGCGCCAATATCATCGCCCGTACCGCGCCGAAGGGCCCGGTCTATATCTGTCTCGACGCCGCCTTGCAGGAAGATGCCTTGAACGAGCAGATTGATCTGCCGCCGGCTTCCCGTTTCCTACCGGCTGACGCACCGGTTCCTTCACCGGAATCGATCGAGCAAGCCGCTGATCTGCTAATCGCGGCGCAGCAGCCCGTCCTGCTCATGGGGCGCGTTTCGCGTAGTCGTGCCGACTGGGACAATCGCGTTCGACTTGCCGAACTGCTAGGTGCTGGTGTCGTGACCGATTTGAAGACCGCGGCAGCATTTCCCTGTGATCATCCGCTGCATCGCTGCATCGGCTACCATTTCCGCACGGCGATCGATCACGTGAAATCAGCAGACGTGATCGTCGCGCTCGATTGGATCGATCTTGGCAGTGCGATGAAAATGCTGCCTGCTGGAGAACGTCAAATCATCAGCGCTTCGGTCGATTCCTACGTCCACAATGCTATCAATATGGATTGTTACGGATTGGCGCCATGCGATCTCCCTTTCCAAGTGGAGCCGGACGTCTTTGTCCGGCATCTGCTGCCGATCCTCGAAAAAAAGCTCGCGGGCAAGAGCCGCTCGCCACTGGGCGCTGCTTTGAAACCGGCGGTCCGTCCGGCAATGACGGCCGGGGCGGAAGTGGAGCTCGAGGACATCGGCTGGGCGCTTCAGGAGGCGAGGGCGCTTCATAAGATCACTTTGATGCGCACGCCGCTCGGCACATCCCCGGACGTCTGTCATTTCGCCGATCCAATGGATTATCTGGGCAACGATGGTGGAGCTGGCGTCGGTTCGGGACCGGGCAACACGATCGGTTGCGCGCTTGGTTTGATGGACAGCGATCGGGTCGCCGTTGGCGTCATCGGCGATAGCGATTTCATCCAGGGTGCGACGGCTCTGTGGACGGCGGCGCATTACGGAATTGCCGCTCTGCTGATCGTCTCCAACAATCGGTCGCATCTCAACGACGAGCTGATCCAGATTCGCGTCGCCAAGCAACGCGGCCGGCAACCGGCCAATGCTTGGATCGGCCAACGCATGGAAGATCCGGCCGTCGATATTCGTAAGATCGCCGAAGGCTATGGCGCGGAAGTGATCGGGCCGGTGGAGACCACTGAAGCTTTGAGGCTGGCCGTTGAAAAGGGCTTGGCCCTCGTCAAGTCCGGCAAGGTGTGCGTGATCGACGTTCATGTGGCCGCAGGCTCGCCGTCACGGCTGGCGGAATATAAGCCGGAGCGCGAGAAGGCCTCCTGACGGCTGGGTTGCTCAAAAATAGTGGAAATCGATGGGTTCCGTCATGACAGAACGATGCTTGCTGACTTTCGGCTTCTCCAGATACGTGCGCGGCTTGGTCGGTGCCTTAGGATTGGCGACCGGCTTCGCAGCGTCGACTGCGCCGGCGTTGGCACAGGCCGATCCGCCCGCCGTTCAAGCACTGGTCGAACAGGCAAAGAAGGAGGGCACGTTACGCCTTTCCTGGGGGGAGGCGACTTTAGGTGGCAGTGGCCTAGCGCGCCAAATGGTGGCGCGGATGAACAAGCGCTATGGCACCAATATTGAATTGCGGTTCACGCCGATCGAGGCCTTGGCGCGCATCGCGTCGCAATTGCTGGTCGAATTCCAATCGAACCAGCCGGCTTTCTCCGATCTCTATATGGGCACGGCCGCTCAGCTGGTGCCGTTGCTTGATCGCAAGATGTTCCTGCCGATCGCTTGGACGGAACTGGCGCCAGGCCGTATTACAACGCAGATGATCGATGCCGACGGGACATCCCTCAAGGTGGTCACCGGCCTGACTGGCGCTCTCTACAATACTGATGCGACCAAGCTGCCCCCAAAAACTTTCTTCGATTTTCTCAAGCCGGAGTGGAAGGGGAAGGTCGCCACCACGGTCTTTGGCGCCGGGTTCGATGGTCTTGCCGCCAATGGCATGTGGGGGCCTGAAAAGACCCTGCAATATGTCCGCGATCTCGCGCCACAGATCGGAGGCTTCATCAATTGCACCGATACCGAGCGCGTTGCCGTTAATGAATTCTCCGCCTTCGTCCTTGATTGCGTCGGCGATAAGCTGACCATTTTCCAGGAGAAGGGTGCACCGCTCGACATCGTATTGCAGCCCGACGCAACGGCGCGGCGCTATTTCTACTTCCAAGTGCCACGTCATGCACGCAGCCCGGCATCAGCAACACTCTTCACGCTTTTCGCCCATAGCGTCGAAGGCCAGAAAATGCTGTGGGACGAGGCCAAACTCGATCTGGCGCTCTATTCCGGATCACAAATGGCCAAGCTGATCGCCAAATATGAAGCAGCTGGCGTTAAATTCACCGATGTGACGATCCCCTGGTGGCAGGCCCATCCAGAGATTGGGCCGACCGTCGAGCAGATCGTCAAGATTCTCGCTCAGGCTAAACGTTGAGTGTTCGATCTCTAAAAACCTTACCAATTCGGGAAACGTCTATGTCGCGCTTATCACTTTCATTTTGTACTGGCCCCTACGACAGGATGGCCGCGATCCACGACGGTGCTGTTGCGATTGATGGGATTGATCTGATCCCCATGGCGGTGCAGCAGCCGATGGAAGTTTTCGCGCGCATGCTGCAGAATCAAGAGTTCGACATTTCCGAAATGTCGCTAACTCATTGCTATGCCCTGCGGCAAAACGGCAAGGCGCGCTTCTTCACCGTGCCGGTATTTCCGTCGCGGATGTTTCGTCATTCCTACATCTTCATCAATCGCCATAAAATCAAGACGCCCCAGGATCTTGCTGGAAAACGCATTGGTGTCCAAGGTTTTCAGATGACGGCGGCCGTGTGGATCCGTGGCCTGCTGCGCCGCGAATATGGCGTGTCACTCCAAGACGTCGAATGGGTGGAAGGCGGAGTCAACGAGAAGGGTGTAGCCGGCGGGGAGGCGACAAGCTTCCATCCGAAGGGTCTCAAAGTTGCGCATGCGGGCAATACACGCTCGTTGAGCGATATGCTCGCCACAGGCGAAATCGATGCGCTGATTGGTGCGATCAAACCAGCTTCGCTACGCACGAGTCCAGACGTAGCGCGTTTATTCCCGAATTATCATGAGATCGAACGGAGCTACTTCAAAGATACCGGCATTTTCCCGATCATGCACGCCATGGTGATCAAGGATAGCGTTTATAAGGCCCACCCTTGGCTAGCCAACAATGTCTACAAGGCTTGCGAGCAAGCTAAAACTATTGCGTTGAACCGCGCGCGCTTTACCGGCGCCCTGCAGTTCATGCTCCCATGGCTCGACGAACATCTCGAAGAAATCCACGATCTTTTCGGTGGCGACGCATGGCTTTATGGGGTCGCGCGAAATCGTAAAGCCCTGACCGCGTTTAGTGACTATCTCGTCGAAGATGGGCTCCTCGCTAAGCCGATGACGCCGGAAGAGGTGTTCCTGCCTATCGATGGGCTTGCTGCGAAAGTTTAAAAATATTGAGGGCTTATAAACTGCCGACGTGATGGGGGTGGCGCGGATTGATTGTTAAGGACGGGAGCAGCGGCGATGCCCATAGTGGACGATCATCCTGCAATTGAAAACGATTGATCAAATTGTCTGTAGTTTATCCGGCATGATTGCGACTGGATTTACAAGCAGCGGGCAATCGATGGTGAGGCGCTTCTTCAATTTCGCTGTTCGATGTGTTCGCGCCTCGACGTCGGAACTGCTCATCAATCCGGTCTATGCGCTGGACAGCCTAGGGACTGGCTTTATATCGGCGGAGCTCACCTACAGTTCGGGGTGTCAGCGAGGCATCTGCTGAACAACCCTCTGTCACGGTGCAGGGTGGGCAAGCTATTGGCATAATTGATGATCTTAGCCCAATAAGTCCGCTCTCCGTCATTTTCCTTTCTGCCAGCATTTTACCCATCAAGCCGCTGTGGGTGCCATGCCGTTGCGTCACTGGATGGGATAGCTCCAACAGGGTCGGCTCGGGGCAAAAAGACCGCCAATAGAGCAAGTCACGAGTATCTTGTCGTGTAGCGACTAATGTTCGCTGGCGGGATGTCCAGATGGAGTGGTTGCTATTTCATTAACCAGATCGCAAGCGCCGACAACTAAGCTCGTCCACAGAATGGGAGCGATAGTGGATATGCCGGGCGTCGCGAAGTTCCGAGGGTATATAGAAATAGATCAGTTCCGTGCTGTTCCTCTGGTACCGACACGTGAAGATGGCCTGACCCTGCGGGATCTTACTCCAGCAGCAATGCTGCTCACAGTTGGGCTATTCGGGCTGTTGGCTGCAACGCTTTCGGCCGCGGAAAAAAGCGGACAATATCTGGTTGTCGCAGCGCCCTGGTCGAGCCTCGGCCAAACGATGAGCCTCGTCGGGATGGCCCACGGCGAGATCGTCGAGGCAGGTCGCTTCGAAAATGTCATCGTTGCAGCCTCATCGCGTCCCGATTTTGCGGACAACGCACGCCACGCCGGCGCCTGGCTTGTTCTTCCTTCGCCGCGTGTTTTCGGTTGTTTCGACTCGAAAACCGGGAAATTCGCCAAATGAGCACTGAGCTTGATCGCCTGCGTGTACGCTTTAGCCGCTTCCTCGTCTTCCTCCTGTGGGGTCATGTTCCAGTCCTTGGCGTAGTGGCCGAACTGACCGGACATTCCATCATAGCGGCGGTGGGTGCCGGTGCACTTCTCGCTGGAGCCTACCATCTGACCTACAGGCGTAACGGTATTGCGCCTGTGACTCGCTATCTTTCCGCAGTCGCTCTCGTTGGGGAGCCCGCGCTATTTTTGTTTCTGCTGAGCGGGCACGCTTGGCAGATGGATGCGCACATGTATTTCTTCGCGATGCTGGCGTTGACGATTGCCTGGTTTGATAGGCGCGCGTTGCTTCTGGCCGCTACTGCTATCGCGTTGCATCATCTCATTCTTCTCTTCTTGCTGCCTTACGCAGTCTTTCCAGGCGAAGGAAATTTGGCGCGCGTATTGCTTCACGCGGCCATTGTCGCGTTTCAGACCGCCGTTCTGGTGTGGGTCAGCAATATGGTCGTACAGAGCTTCGAGCGCATCAACCGTATGAGCGCGGAGATTTTGGTGCAGAACAAGGTGCTTGAAGAGCGCACGCGCGACGCAGAGGACGCCAATCGTGCCAAGAGTCTCTTTCTGGCCAATATGAGCCACGAAATCCGCACGCCAATGAATGCAATTCTGGGCTTTTGTCACCTATTCCAGCGCACAAATCTGAACCAAAAGCAGCACGACTATATCGCTAAAATCAATGGTGCGAGTGTCTCGTTGCTGCGCCTGATCAATGATATTCTCGACTTCTCAAAGAACGAAGCGGGCAAGCTGACGCTCGAAGAACGCTCGTTTGCTCTACGCGAATCGATCAGAAACCAAATTCACCTCGTTGCTGGCGATGCCAGTGCGAAGAGCGTGACGATAGAGACTCGGATCGACCCTGCAATACCGCAAATGCTGGTCGGAGACGAACTGCGCTTCAATCAGGTTGTGCTCAACTTGCTCAGCAATGCCGTCAAATTTTCCAAGAACGGAACTGTTATAGTCGCCGCGAATCTCATTGAAAGCGATGCTGCCAAAGCCACAATCCAATTGTCGGTGCGCGACACAGGAATCGGCATGACGCTGGAGCAACAAGCGTCGCTCTTCAGTTCATTCACCCAAGTCGATAGCTCAACTACCCGCCGTTTCGGCGGGACTGGTCTTGGTCTCGCTATTTCGAAGCAGATTGTTGAGCAGATGGGCGGACAAATTCGGGTCGAGAGCGAGGCGGGAGTCGGGAGTACTTTCACCTTTTATGTCGTCATGTCGCTCGATGACGGCGCGGAGGCGGCCACTGTTATGCCGTCGAAAGCTATTTCTCAGCTGCGTATCTTGATTGCGGATGACAATCCCGCCGCGCGACAGATCATCGAAGAGATTTTCCTCAATTGGGGAATGCCTGTGGATCTGGTGGCATCGGGGGCGGAAGTGATCGGTGCCTTGGAGAATGCTGGCAATGCGGGCCGGCCTTATGATCTCGTTCTTCTCGATTGGAAGATGCCGGTTATGGACGGCATGGAGACGATCAAGGTCATGCGTTCGAATCCGCGAATTCCCAAACTCCCAATTACGTTGATGATCACGGCCTATGGCACGGACGAGTTCATGGCTGAGATCGGCAAAACAGATATTGCCGCATTCCTAACCAAGCCAGTGCGCCCGCGCGCTCTACTCGATACGATGACCGAGTTGTTTCCTGAATTAGGCAAAGATCGCGCGGTTGCTACAGCCACCGAAGATGCGTTGCCTATGGTTGCCGCGCCGCTCAGAGGATTGCGCGTACTCTTGGTTGAAGACAATGAGATCAATCGCGAAATCGCGACCGAATTGTTGGTTGATGCCGGCTTGCAAGTTGATGTCGCCGAAAACGGACGAATCGCGTGTGAGCGGATGAATGAGCGTGGCTCGGATTACGCCGCCATTCTCATGGATGTGCAAATGCCGGAAATGGATGGTATCGAAGCTACCAGCGTCATACGTGAACACTGGTCGTATGATCGCCTTCCCATCATCGCCATGACCGCACATGCCTATGAGGAAGAGCGTCAACGCTGCTTTTCTGCAGGTATGAACGATCATATTTCCAAGCCGGTTGAACCGATTATTCTGGTGCAGGCACTCGATCGCTGGCTCAAAACGATGCATCGCAAAGCAGAGGAAAAGCCGAGTGTCTTGAATGGTGCTTCTCCGGCCAGCACTGACTTGCCCCTTGAACTTCCTCCATTTGGCATTGCGGCCGCGCTTAAACGCGTCAACGGCAAGACGGGACTGTTGCGCAAGCTGATCGTTAATTTTGGTGACAATTACGCTGAAGTCGCGCGCGATCTGAAGAGAATGATTTCCAACGGCGAGATGGCCGAGGCGCGACGTCTCGCCCATACGCTTAAGGGCATCGCCGGATCTCTAGAGCTTATCGATGTCCAGGCGATAGCAGCCGATGTCGAGAGAAAACTCGCACTGCAGAATGAGGATGAGATTTTCGATCGGATTGAGGCTTTAGAGCTGGCAATCGCACCTGCAATTGCGGCCGCACGGCAGATTGCCGCTCCGAAAGTGGCCGTTCCATCCATGATCAACAGAGCTGTCGATGTGGAAACGTTGGCCGCGGCGCGGGAAAGTCTGAAGGAGCAAATCAAACGCCGCAGCCTCAAAGCGCGATCAGCGTTCGGTAGCCTTGCTACTGTCATGGGTCTGTCGAGCGAGGAACGCGAGGGCCATCCGATCGGTCAGGCGCTTGATAGTCTCGACTACGATCGTGCGCTTACGCTTCTCGAGCAAGACATGGAAACCTCGCGTGAAAGAGAGAACCAGAAGGCGACGCTGGCATGATCAAAAGACCGACGATATTGATCGTGGACGACGAAATCTCCAATATCGAGATCATGAACGCCACTTTGGAAGACAACTACGAAATCTCTTTCGCTACCTCAGGTGAGCAAGCGTTGGAAATCGCTCGGGCCATTCTGCCTGACCTCATTTTGTTGGACATCTTGATGCCGGGCATGGACGGCTTCGAGGTCTGCGAACGCTTGAAGCGGGAAGCGTTGCTGGCCGATGTGCCGGTGGTCTTCACGACGGGGTTGGGCGATACAGAAGACGAGGTCCGAGGACTTTCCCTGGGGGCGATCGACTATGTTACTAAACCTATTCAACCCGTTATTCTGCGCGCACGTGTCGGTAATCATGTCGAACTAAAGCGCTTACGCGATCAGCTCGCCGAAATGGCGGTGGTCGATGCGTTGACAGGCCTTAGTAATAGGCGGCGCCTGGAACGGACGTTGGAAGTTGAAACCGCCCGGCTCGCTCGGACGGGGGACTGGCTTTCGGTAATCCTGCTGGACATCGATTTTTTCAAGCAATTCAACGACACTTACGGCCATCCAGCTGGTGATCGATGCATAGCGATGATTGCAGCGGCTCTCAATCGAGCCGTCAAGCGTGCCTCCGATCTGTCAGCCCGCTATGGCGGCGAGGAGTTTGCCTGTGTCCTTCCAGGCGCCGACGCTGACGCGGCGATGACGGTGGCCCGTGAAATCCAGATCCAAGTCGAAGCACTAAACATACCGCATGAGAGTTCGGCTGTTAGCTCCTATGTCACCATCAGTGTGGGCGTAGCCAGTGCACAATGCGCGCCAGAAATGTTGCCCGACCTGTGGGTGGCTCAGGCAGACAACCAGCTCTATCAGAGTAAGGCTGCCGGGAGGAATCAGATCAGGGGTATCATATTTGGCGAGCTGGTCCCGTCCATTTTGTCTGACGGCCCGCTGACTGATCGCGTTAGGCGCGATCGCGCATGATTAACAGGTCATCGGGAGTCTCAGACCATTGAGCGACGTTATCCGCTCAACGAGGAGCCGAATGCTTCGCAGATAGGAAGAGGGCGAAGACGTTTAAAATTTTCGCTCCAGCCAAGCCGCCGTCTATGTTCGTTTTATTCGCCCGTGGTTGATCATCGTCCAAGCAGATCCTTTACAGCGATTTCATGAGTGCGGTGAGAGCTCCGGTCATGCCGGGAAACTCTTTGCCCAGACCGAAAGCGACGAATGGTATCGTCGTATTGACTATCTTTGTTTCGGCACTCTCTGCCATCCGGTTCGCCAATGACGGGCTCTTTTGTTCCTTATTGAGGAAATTTCTGCTGTCGCTTATAAGCGCACCTACTTTCTCGGGGCGATTGATAAAATTGAGGGGCGAAGATGCGGGCTGGGTTGGTCGCAATATCTATTTTGTTTGGATCATTCCTCATGACGAGCACGCACGCTGCGCCGAATTCGAGCGTGCGCCGAGGACAGCAGATGGCCAAAGCTAACTGCGCGATCTGCCATTCCATCGACAAGCGCTCGGAGAGCACCGATAAGGAAGCGCCGCCCTTTCGCGAGTTGAAAAATCGCTATCCGCTCGACAGTTTGGAAGAAGCGTTTGCCGAGGGCCTGTCCACATCCCATCCCCGGATGCCGATCTTCAAGATCGAGAACCCGCAGGGCATTAGCGACTTCATCAATTTTCTGAAAAGCCTGTAAGGGAACGCTAGGGCAGGGCGCGCGTCTGGAGGTCGCGTAGAGGATTCAGCGCTGCCTCATGATCATATTAAGGGACGGGCCAGAATCCAGTGGCCCTTATCGGCTCATTCGAGTGAGGCTGATGTATTTCAGGCGCCGCGACGCCTACACTGGCCAGTTCGAAAGAACGTGCTCGACAGCCCGCAATGCGATCGCATGCGTCGTGAATGTCGGATTGACCCCGGCCGACGTCGGGAACAGTGTGTTGCCCGCGATCATGACATTGGGAACTTCATGTGTGATTCCGTAGCTGTCGGTTACCGACGTATCAGGATCCGTGCCCATGATCGTTCCACCCATGAAGTGTTGATTGACGAGGGGGCTTGCCCATACTTCTGTCGCGGACGCCGCAGTTAAGATCGATTTTCCAACTGCCGAGGCGTGATTGTAGAGCGCCCGTTCATTGTCACTGAAAGCAATCGTCAGCCGTGACAATGGCAAGCCGAACTGATCCTTGTCGCTCGACAGCTCGATCCGGTTCTCTGGTCGCGGAATCATCTCGCCGACCATCTGGATGGCGGCGTAGTGCTTGGCCGCACGTTTCATCCACGGATCGAGGGCAGCTCCGTAAATATCGGGCCGCGACGCCGCGAGGCCGTTCAGTCCATTCGGCTTCATCGCTTGAGCCGCCAGCCACTGATAGCTGGCCAGATAGCCCTTTTTCGGATCCTTGGCATAATCATCCTGGGATACCATTAGACCGATGCTCACGCCCTGATGAGGCTCCGTTTCGTCCTCGAACAGGCCGGAGACGTTGAGCGTCGGGTGGACGAGAATGTACTTGCCGACCATGCCGTTGCGGTTCGAGAGCCCGTTCGGATGGGCGCCATTGGTCGAATTAAACATGATGCGCGGTGTCTGGCTGAGCGCGGCAAGGACGACAAGATCGGCGTACTGCGTCCGTAGAGCTCCCTTAGGGTCGACATATTCGACGCCCGTGGCGCGCTTGCCGTTCGACGTTGTCAACACACGGGTGACGCGTGCGTCGTTCACGAGCTTGGCGCCATGCTGGAACGCTTCATGCAGATAGATCGTCTGCGGGTTCGCGAGCGCTCCAATCGGGCAGCCAGCGTCGCACCAACCGTCGTATAGACACGAAGCTCGCCCCTTGTATTCGCTCGTATTGATCGCCACGGGGAGTGGCGCCGTCCGCAAACCGAGCTTATCGAAGCCGCGTTTGAGAACTTGTGCCGCCTGGAATGCCGGCAATCCTGGCATCGGATACGGATCGCCGGCCGGTCGCCAGACTTCAGCTTCCGCGTCACCCGCCATGCCGACTTCTGCCTGGATCCGGTCATAGTATGTGCGCAGATCCGAATAGGCGATCGGCCAGTCGTTACCCTGACCGAACGTCGATTTCATGTGGAAATCTTCTTCGTGCAGACGGAACCAGGCCGCGTAGTGATGCGCCGCCGTTCCGCCGGTCTGCGAACCGGTCGAGAAATAAGTGCGGATGGTCACCGGCTGCGTGACTTCAAGCTCCGCCATGCCGCCGCCCCAGTGCAGCGACCGCGCATAAATGTCGGAACTGATCATGTCGGGTGGCAGCACCGACCGTCCGCTTTCGAGGATGATGACCTTCTTGCCTTGGGCCGCCAGCTTCGCTGCGACGAGCGCGCCCGCGGCACCTGAGCCGACCACGACCGCATCGACATGATCATGGGTCTGCGCGCTTGTTTTGTTTTGTGTTGCAGTCGCCATTGTTGTCACCACGTCGTCTTTGGCATGATATGGGGCATGTACGGCATGTCCAACGCTTTGAAGCCGTCGGCGGAGCCGTAGACGACATCAACACCGTCGTTGCGCATCATCCCGTAGAAGACCGGTGAAGCCACCGCGCCAGCATCCCATGGCTTGATCGTTCCGGTCCGCAAAGCTTCGATGAACGTGTGTTGTGCATCAGGCGAAAGCGATAAAAACGGGCTGTTGCCCTGCGCCTTCATCGAAGATGCGAACGCAGCGAGAGCGCCGTGATAGTACGGCGCCATCGGCCCGCGTAGTTGCGCAAAGCGAAGCATCAGCCGAGGGGAGGGACTTGCAAGCTCATGATCGATGTAATGTGAGACGCCAGCGGCCCGCGCGCCCGGAACAAGCGCGTCCGAAAGGGACTCGACCGCGGCGACTTCGTCCGGAGACAGGATTTTAAAGGGAAGGTTTTTCGCCCGCGCTTCGCGCGGATTGAAGAGTGACAGGGGGGTGGCGACGGCCAACGACGCGCCGCTGACTTTCAACAATTGCCGGCGATCCATGAGGATAATGTCTCCCACAAAACCCGCAGCGGACGGAAACATCCGCCCCCTCAAGCCCAGACTTCTTTAGACTAGCTCTAATATTGGACGGAGAAAATGTTCCAGGCTAGCTCGCTGGAGCAACCCTGCAATGCATTGGGTATGCGCGCGGCAGCCATGATGGGAGCAGAGCTAACGGATGCTATCGACGCTCCCTCATCCGTGCATGCCGGAATTTCCACGAGGCTCATTGAAATCATATTGCTTCTGACGATCGCGGGATCCTCCGCGGGACGATTTCGAGCATTCTAATTACTGCGCTTCCGGCCGGCGCCCGCGAGGAGGCGTTGGCGGCGGGGTCGACAATTTCTGTACCAAACCGGTTGATTTCGATCGGATCGCCTCCAATCCTCTTTCACGCTCCAGATCACAACGCCCCAAACCGGCTGTTGACCTTCCAGTCACTGAAAGCACTAGCGTCGCCAGACATCATCAAGCGGTGTCGTCGCAGACGTCGCGCATTCTGACGACGAGGCGGTTAAATGACTAGGAAGTTCAAGATATTGCTCTTCACTTTAGCGGCCGTAGGCTGTGCGGTGTTTGTTTATCTCAATGGGATACCCGCCATCGTCAGCCAAACACTGACCTTGAGCGAAACTGGCAAGAGCGTGTCGATGACCCCGCGACCACCGCAGGTCCCGGTCGCCGAAGTCGTCACGCGGATGATCGCGCGATCGTCGGATTTTACCGGTGTCGTCGCAGCCACCAAAACGATCGAGCTACGGCCGCGTGTCGGCGGTATGCTTGAATCCGTCAGCGTGCCGGAGGGTGGCCTCGTTGAGCGGGGCCAGTTGCTCTTCCAGATCGACCCTCGTTCATTTGAGGTTGCGCTCCAGAACGCGGAGGCGCAACTGCAACGGGCCGAGGTTCTGCTTTCTCAATCCGAGACTGATCTCGACCGATCACAGCGGCTGCTCCCGACCGGAGCCATCTCTAGCAAGACCTTTGATGACGCCTTGTCCAGGAAGCGGGAGCGGCAAGCACAGGTGCTGGAGGCGAAGGCAGCAGTAGCTGCAAACAAGCTCAATCTTTCCTATTCCCGGGTGACCGCCCCGATCGCCGGACGTGTCGACAGGGTACTTGTGACGGAAGGAAACCTCGTCACCGGGGCATCCGGAGCTGCGGCGACATTGCTCACCACGATCGTGTCGGTTGACCCTGTATATGTCTATTTTGATATCGATGAAGCGACCTACCTGAGTTTTCTGAGCCAAATCCGTCCCGAGACCGTTGGGCGCAAAGGCACTTCATTCCCGGTGGAAGTCGGGCTGACCGCCGAGAGCGGCTATCCGCATACAGGCACCTTGGACTTCCTCGGGAATCGCATCGATCGTAGTACCGGGACGATCCGCGCCCGAGCTGTACTAGCCAATCCCGACGGCCGACTTACACCAGGGCTGTTTGCGCGGGTGAAACTTGCGACGAGCGCGCCCCGAGAGACCGTTCTCATCGATGACCAGGCGGTCGGAACCGATCAGGGACGCCGCTACGTCCTGGTGCTGGGGGCCGAAGACAAGGTCGAATATCGACCGGTTGAATTGGGCGCGATGAACCAGGGACTGCGCGTCGTTGCAAGCGGCCTCAACCCTGGGGACACGATCATCATTAAGGGGCTTGTCCGCCCTGGCATGCAGGTTATCCCGAACCGGATCGCGATGGCGCTCGATCTGCGTTCAGGTGGCGGCGTTGCCAATGGCGACACGCAGGAGGCCCGTCGATGAACCTGCCACGTTTTTTTATTAATCGTCCGATCTTCGCGATTGTCCTCTCGGCCCTCATGCTGATCGCGGGAGCGATAGCATTGTTTCGGCTCTCGTTGAGCGAATATCCGTCCGTCACCCCGCCGACCGTGCAGGTGACAGCCAGCTATCCGGGAGCCAACCCGCAGGTGATCGCGGAGACTGTGGCCTCGCCACTCGAGCAGTCGATCAATGGTGTCGAGGGCATGCTCTATATGAGCTCACAGGCTGCCACAGACGGCAGAATGACGCTCACCGTCACTTTCGCTCAAGGCACCGATCCCGACATTGCCCAGATCCAGGTGCAAAACCGCGTGTCGCGTGCGCTGCCGCGCCTGCCCGAGGAGGTTCAACGCATCGGCGTCGTGACCCAAAAGACGTCGCCCGATGTCCTGATGGTGGTGCATCTTGTATCGCCCGACAAACGCTATGACCCTCTCTATATCTCCAACTTTGTGACCCTTCAGGTCCGCGACTCAGTCGCCCGCCTACCAGGAGTCGGCGACGTCCTCATATGGGGCGCTGGTGAATATGCCATGCGCATCTGGCTGGACCCCGCCAAGATTGCCGCACGCGGACTAACCGCAAGGGATGTGGTCGCCGCCATTCGCGAGCAAAACGTCCAGGTTGCCGCCGGCTCGGTTGGCCAGCAGCCGTCCGATGCGGCCAGCTATCAGGTCACGGTCAATACGCTGGGGCGGTTGTCCAGCGAGGAACAATTCGGCGAAATAGTGATCAAGACGGGCGATGACGGGCAGATCGTGCGCCTGCGCGACGTGGCGCGGATTGGTCTCGGTGCTGATGCCTATGCGTTGCGTAGCCTGCTCGACGGTGAGCCGGCCGTCGCGATGCAGATCATTCAGCGACCCGGTGCAAATGCACTGGACGTCTCGAATGCCGTGCGGGCTGAGATGAAGCAGCTGCAACGAGGTTTTCCGGAGGGTCTGGAATACCGGATTGCTTACGATCCGACCGTTTTCGTGCGCGCATCCTTGGCGGCTGTCGTGCAGACATTGCTCGAAGCGATCATTCTCGTCGTCATTGTCGTTGTCTTGTTCCTGCAGACGTGGCGAGCTTCCATCATTCCGCTGGCGGCCGTGCCCATATCGCTTATCGGCACGCTTGCGGTAATGTATCTACTAGGCTTCTCCCTCAACACCTTGTCGCTGTTTGGGCTCGTTCTTTCGATTGGCATCGTGGTCGACGACGCCATCGTTGTCGTCGAGAATGTCGA
Source organism: Beijerinckia sp. 28-YEA-48 (assembly GCF_900104955.1). Taxonomy (NCBI): domain Bacteria; kingdom Pseudomonadati; phylum Pseudomonadota; class Alphaproteobacteria; order Hyphomicrobiales; family Beijerinckiaceae; genus Beijerinckia; species Beijerinckia sp. 28-YEA-48. The sequence continues at coordinate 399,197 of NZ_FNSI01000002.1, read as the reverse complement.
ACGGCACATCGGTCTTGGCGAAACGCCGAAGGAAGCGGCCCGCAAGGCGATGGACGAGGTGACCGCGCCGATCATCGCGATCACCTCCGTTCTCGCCGCGGTATTTATTCCGTCCGCATTTCTGTCGGGCCTTCAGGGAGAGTTCTATCGGCAGTTCGCCGTCACGATTGCGATCTCGACCGTTCTTTCGGCGATCAACTCGCTGACGCTTTCGCCGGCGCTGGCGGGCGTTCTCTTGAAGCCGCACGACGGCGGGTCAAGTCGCGATTGGCTCACCCGTGGCATCGATTTCGCCTTCGGCTGGTTCTTTCGCCTGTTCAATCGCTTTTTCGAGAGGGCCTCGAACGCCTATGTCGGCGCGGCACGGCGCGCCATCCGCATCAGCGGTGTGATCCTGGCACTTTATGCAGGACTTGTCGGAATGACCTGGATGGGGTTCCAGAGCATTCCGACCGGTTTCGTACCTGCGCAGGACAAATACTATCTCGTCGGTATTGCCCAACTGCCGTCTGGGGCATCGCTCGATCGGACGGAGGCTGCCGTCAAAGAAATGTCCAGGATCGCCATGGCGGAACCGGGCGTTGAAAGCGTCGTGGCCTTTCCGGGGCTCTCTGTGAACGGCTTCGTCAACCTGCCAAATGCAGCCGTCGTCTTCGCTATGCTCGATCCATTCGACCAGCGCAAGGATCCGTCGCTTTCGGCCAATGCGATCGCTGGACGGCTGATGGGCAAGTACAGCCAGATTCCGGACGGTTTCGTCGGCATTTTTCCGCCACCGCCAGTGCCAGGGCTCGGAACAATCGGCGGTTTCAAGCTCCAGATCGAAGACCGCGCCGGCCTGGGGCTTGAAGCTCTTGCCAAGGTGCAGGGCGAGATCATAGCGAAGGCTTCGCAAGCGCCGGAGCTCACCGGCATGATGGCGAGCTTCCAGTTGAACGCGCCGCTGGTTCAGGTCGATCTCGATCGGGTTAAGGCCAAAGCACAAGGTGTTCCGTTGACGGCCATCTTCGAGACACTGCAAGTCAATCTGGGCTCTTTGTACGCAAACGATTTCAACCGTTTTGGCCGCACCTATCGCGTGATCGTCCAGGCGGATGCGCCATTCCGCGCGGAAGTAGACGACATTGCGCGCCTGAAGGTTCGCAATGCCGCAGGCGAGATGGTGCCCCTCGCGGCCCTTGCGGCTGTCGTGACCAGTTCGGGACCAGACCGGGTGATGCACTACAATGGTTATCCCTCGTTCGATCTCACAGGAGGTCCGGCGCCGGGCTATTCGTCCGGACAGGCGACAGCGGCGATCGAGCGGATCGCGCGTGAGACGCTGCCTGCCGGCATGACATTCGAGTGGACCGATCTGACCTTCCAGGAGAAACAGGCTGGAAACACGGCGATGATTGTGTTTCCGCTCGCGGTCTTGCTGGCTTTCCTGATCCTGGCAGCGCAGTACAACAGCTGGTCATTGCCTTTCACGGTCCTGCTGATCGCGCCGTTGGCGTTGTTATCTGCCATCGTCGGTGTTTGGCTCTCGAATAGCGACAACAACATCTTCACCCAGATCGCATTTGTCGTCTTGGTCGGTCTTGCGGCCAAGAATGCCATTTTGATCGTCGAGTTCGCCCATGAAGAGGAAAAGAAGGGTCGCGCTCCTGTTGCAGCTGTGCTCGAAGCGGCACGCCTGCGTCTGAGGCCGATCCTGATGACGTCACTCGCCTTCATCGCGGGTGTCGTGCCACTGGTCGTTGCGACGGGAGCCGGTGCGGAGATGCGCCATGCCATGGGCATCGCTGTGTTCGCCGGCATGCTGGGCGTGACATTCTTTGGGTTGATCCTGACGCCTGTGTTCTACGTCGTCATCCGAAAGCTGGTGTTGCGGCGAGCCGCCAAATCCGGGGTCAACGCGGTGGCGGCTGTCGAAGGCGATCCCCTGGGCTAACGCGTGAAGCGCAAGAGACAATGCTGTGTTGGAGGCGGAGAGATGAAGCTCCGCCCCCGAAATAGCTCGTTAGCTTGCGCCGCTCACGGTGGCGGGATAGCCGGCCACTTCGAGCGCGTGTGCGAAAGCCGCGCCGTCGGAATTGGCTTCGATGGTTACGGTCTGGGTCTCGAGGTCGACATCGACCTTGGCGCCCGCGTCGATGCTCTGGATCGCTTTCGTGACGGTTCCGGCGCAGTGGCCACAGGTCATGTCGGGTACGTTCAATTTTAACATTGGCTTCTCGTGTCTCGTCATCGGCATAAGCGCCGTTTCTTGAAGCTGCACGTTCCGGCCAGGGGAAGGTCAAGTGGCATATCGTCCTCGTAATCTTCAAACACTCCGCTGACTGAATTCGATAAATATCATTTTAAAACAGCATCTTAATGAGGTGATGAAAATCTTGTTCGTTTCCTGTTGACCTTCCCGTAACTGGAAGCCCTAGCCTCCGTTCATCAAATTCGAACAGAGGACAGAAACGATGAACGCCGCGCCCCAAATACCGCCCGCAGCTGTCAGGCAAAACTTCCCGATCGAGGGCATGACCTGCGCATCCTGCGTGCGTCGTGTCGAAAAGGCGATCGCAGCCGTGCCGGGTGTTACAGCGGCCACCGTCAACCTCGCCACCGAAAGCGCCGATGTGACCTTTAGCGGCGCCATCGATTCCGCTGGTATCATCGCAGCGATCCGCGGGGCCGGCTATGACGTGCCCGTCGAGAAGATTGAAGTCGATATAGAGGGCATGACTCGCGCGTCATGTGTGAACCGTGTCGAAAAGGCGATTGCCGCTGTTCCAGGCGTGAAGTCTGCCTCGGTCAATCTTGCTACCGAACGCGCGACCGTCGAACTGCTTGCGGGCTCCGCGCCACGCGCGGCGATTGACGCCGCCATCCGCAAAGCCGGCTATGAGCCGCGCCGCGCGGAGGCAGCGGCGACTTCAGCTGGAACCGACAGTCGCGAGGACTCCCGCAAGCGCGAATTCTTCACCCTCAAGCGCGATTTTAGTATCGCTGCTGTGCTGACGCTGCCGATCTTCGTGCTGGAAATGGGCTCCCACGCCTTCCCGGCGCTGCACCACTGGCTGATGGCGAATTTCGACGATCAGCCGCGCTACATCGCCTTTTTCGTCCTGGCGACCATCGTCCAGTTTGGCCCCGGCCTGCGCTTCTACAAGAAGGGCGTGCCGGCGCTTATGCGTCTCGCGCCCGACATGAACTCCCTGGTCGTTGTGGGCTCGACCGCGGCCTGGGCCTATTCCGTCGTTGCGACCTTCGCGCCGGGCGTGTTGCCGGACGGCACGGCCAACATCTACTACGAGGCCTCCGCTGTCATCGTCACACTCATCCTGCTCGGGCGCCTTCTCGAAGCCAAGGCCAAGGGCCGCACCAGTGAAGCGATCAAGCGGCTGATGGGCCTGCAGGCCAAGTCCGCCCGCGTCGAGCGCAACGGTCAGTTTGTTGAGATCTCGCTCGATGAGGTGATCGCGGGCGACGTCATCCAGGTGCGCCCCGGCGACAAGGTGCCGGTCGATGGCATCGTGCTGTCGGGTTCCTCGTTCGTCGACGAAGCGATGATCTCCGGCGAGCCTATCCCGGTCAGCAAGGGAGAAGGTGCTGAGGTCATCGGCGGTACGATCAACAAGACCGGCAGCTTCACCTATCGCGCCACCAAGGTCGGCGCCGATACACTACTCGCCCAAATCATCCGCATGGTCGAATCTGCGCAGGGCTCAAAGCTGCCGATCCAAGCGGTCGTCGACAAGGTGACGGCCTGGTTCGTGCCGGCCGTCATGGCCGCAGCCGCATTGACCTTCCTGGTCTGGCTGTTCTTCGGTCCGCAGCCGGCTGTCGCCTTCGCACTGGTCAACGCCGTTGCCGTGCTGATCATCGCTTGCCCCTGCGCCATGGGGCTTGCTACCCCGACCTCGATCATGGTTGGCACGGGTCGCGCGGCCGAACTCGGTGTGCTCTTCCGCAATGGCGAGGCGCTACAGTCCCTGAAGTCGACGGAGGTCGTCGCTCTCGACAAGACCGGTACGCTCACCGCCGGCAAGCCGGTGATGACCGATCTCGAAGTCACCAGCGGTTTCGAGCGGGCGAAGGTCCTGGCGCTCGTCGCTTCTGTCGAAGCCCAGTCCGAACACCCGGTTGCCGCCGCCATCGTCACTGCCGCTCAGGCTGAACGCCATTCATTGGGTGAAGTCAGCGCCTTCGAAGCTGTGCCTGGTTTTGGTGTCAGCGCAAAGGTTGGTCCGCACCAAGTTGCTGTTGGTGCTGACCGCTACATGGCGAGGCTCGGCATTGCCGTGGACACTTTTGCCGATATCGCAAGTCGTATGGGCAAGCAGGCCAAGACGCCGCTCTATGCGGCCCTCGACGGCAAGCTCGCCGCCGTGATCGCGGTTTCCGATCCGATCAAGCGTTCGACCCCGCAAGCCATACGTGCCCTGCAGGCCATGGGTCTGAAGGTCGCGATGATCACCGGCGATAATCGTCGCACCGCGGAAGCGATCGCCGCCCAGCTCGGCATCGACGAAGTCGTCGCCGAAGTTCTGCCCGACGGCAAGGTCGACGCGATCAAGCGCCTCCAGGCCAACGGCCGCACCGTCACCTTCGTCGGCGACGGCATCAACGATGCGCCGGCCCTGGCCGAGGCTGACGTTGGCATGGCGATAGGCACGGGCACGGACGTTGCGATCGAAAGCGCTGATGTTGTGTTGATGTCTGGAGATCTGCTCGGTGTCGCCAATGCGATCGCTTTGTCGAAGGCGACGATCCGCAACATCCAGCAGAACCTGTTCTGGGCCTTCGCCTATAACGCGGCCCTGATCCCGGTCGCGGCCGGCGTTCTCTATCCCGTTAGCGGCACGCTGCTGTCGCCGATGCTGGCGGCTGGCGCGATGGCCCTGTCCAGTGTCTTCGTCCTCGGCAATGCGATGCGGCTGAAGCGCTTCCAGGCGCCCGTCAAGGAGACCGGCACAGCTGTTGGTGCTCCTATGTTTGCCCCAGCCGAGTAGCAACCTACGGCCCGCCATCCTGGCGGGCCGATCCTCCTCTTCCTGCCATGAGGATTGTCATGTCGAAAGCGCTCCATATTGAAATCTACACCACGGTGACCTGCCCGGACTGTCTGGCACTGAAGCGTTGGCTGAACACGCAGAACCTGCCTTTCATCGAGCATGACTTGAGCAAGCCAGAGATCGCGGAGGAAGCCAAACGCCGAACCGGTGTACGTGTCGCGCCCATCACCATCATCGACGGCAAGTTCATCTTTTTCGGCACGTTTGCCATGCAACGCAGCGGCATCGAGGCGCTTCTCGATCTCAGGAAGAGCGCCTGACCATCGCCCTCTCTCTTTCACGCCGACGTCTTCTTAACGACCACAATGGATCTACATCATGCATCGTCGGGAATTCTTGAAACTTTCAGCAACAGGCGCTCTGACAATGACAGCCCCCGCTCTCTTCGCTTCTCCCGGCAACGGCCCCAAGATCGTCACGGCGGCCAAACGTGTCATCGAAGTCAAGGGCAAAGCAGCCAATGTCTTTGGCTTGAGCCAGCCTGGGGGCGACCATGCTCTGGTGATGAATGCGGGCGAAAACTTCCGCGTGCGGCTCGAAAATCGCATTGGTGAGCCAACCGCTATTCACTGGCACGGGCTCACCCCGCCGTGGCGGCAGGACGGGGTCGCTGGTCTTTCACAGGAGGCGATCCCGGACGGAGGGCGCCACGACTATGATTTTCCGGTCGTCCGTCCCGGCACATTCTGGATGCATTCACATATGGGATTGCAGGAGCAACGTCTGCTTGCCGCACCTCTGATCGTCCTCGATCCAGCAGAGGCTTCAAAGGATGTCCAGGAGGTTGTGGTGCTGTTCCATGATTTCACTTTCCGCGACCCAGAAGAGATCCTCGCCGAGCTCAAGGCTGGCGGTCACGACATGGCGGCTGGCGCGGCGCCGGGACATGCGGCAATGGGACATGGCGCAAAAAGCCGGAGACCGATGGTTCACGGCGGAATGAATCATGGTGGCATGCAGATGGCCCGTGCGCCTCATCTGCAGGATGTGCGATATGACGCGCTCCTTGCCAATGACCGTGCGATGGATGATCCGGATGTCATTTCCGTCGAGCGAGGTGGATGCATCCGTCTTCGCCTTATCAATGGCGCCGCCAGCACCAATATGTGGATCGATCTGGGCAGGCTGTCGGGTAAACTGATCACGGTCGACGGCATGCCGGTGGAGCCGATCGCCGGCTCACGCTTTGAGTTCGCGGTCGCGCAGCGGCTCGACATTCTGCTCGATCTCCCAAAAGAACGCTCCGCCTGGCCTATCTTCGCGATCCAGGAAGGAGGCCAGATGCGAACCGGAGTGATGCTCGCCGCCAAGGGCGCGTCGGTCGGCAAACTCGCAGCTACGGCTGACGAAAACTTTCCCGCTGTCGGCGCTGAATTGGAACAGCGGCTACGGGCCGCAAAGCCGCTGTTGGAACGAGCGGCAACCCGCAAGCACACCATGATGCTGGGCGAGGCGGGGAACTATGTCTGGACGCTCGATGGCGTGGTTCACGGCCAGGACAAGCCTTTGACCGTGCGGAGCGGTGATCGTGTGGAGCTGACCTTCATGAATCATACGTCGATGTCCCATCCGATGCATCTTCACGGGCATCATTTCCAGGTGGTGGCGATAAATGGGCGGCGTCTCGCCGGCGCGGTGCGCGATACGGTATTGGTGCCCGCTCATATGGGGGCGGTCACGATCGCCTTCGATGCCGACAATCCCGGCAAATGGGCGCTCCATTGCCACCATCTCTATCACATGGCCGGCGGCATGATGACATCGCTGGCCTATGAAGGTTGAGTGCGCGCTAGGGAAGCATTTTTACGGCGGCCCTGGAGAACAAAACACTTGAGCTTCCAGTAACTGGAAGCATTATATAATCTCCAGGTCACTCCAGAGAGAACCAGATGAATATCGGGGCTGCATCGGAAAAATCGGGACTTCCGGCCAAGACCATCCGCTATTACGAGGATATAGGTCTGCTGACGGCTGACCGCGCCAGTAACGGCTATCGCGACTATTCGATCGCCGACGTGCATCGCATGCGCTTCATCCAACGCTCGCGCCGCCTCGGCTTTTCAGTTGAGGAATGCCGGCAACTGCTTTCGCTCTACAATGACAAGGAGCGCGAAAGCGCCGACGTAAAAGCGCTGGCTAAGACGAAACTCGCCGAAATCGACCGCAGGCTGGTGGAGCTTACGGAGTTGCGCGATACGCTTCGCCATCTTGTCCGCAGTTGCCAAGGCGATAGCCGCCCCGACTGCCCGATCATTGAGGGGCTATCGAGTTCTCAACGCAAGCAGTGATTGACAACCTAGCACGACGAAAGAGCAGGCTGGCAATCCAACGGATCTTGATGAAGGAAGCAACTTCAGCTGTCAGTGAAGATCGCCGCGCTGAATGCCTCTTTATCGGATTTTCCCGCAGCCTCGCCAGCTCAAGGTTTTTGGGAAGTTTGTGCAATAAGTTGCTCGCGGAAGACGAGGTGTTCGTCATCACCTTCGTGAAGACTCTCCAAGCTGGGGAGGTATTTCGCCTGTCGCCCAACCGTTTCAGAATCCGGGCGGGCCGCGCTTCCTAGGGAACAATTTAAATTGACGATCCGCACCCTTGTGATTAGTGTATGCACGAATATATATCAAGCATACACGGAACGAGATCATGACTTGGCATGCTTTGGCGATAGCGGATGTTGGCGGACAATATTGCACCGCAATTGTCGTGGGTGGAGCGCTTTACGATCTAACGGGGGCGGCCAAGCACTTCGGCGTCAGCGAAGATCTTTCATCCATGGCAGCTATCATCGACCATTGGGGCAGCCTCCAACCGAAGCTCGCCGAAATTGCCGCCCAAATCGAGGAGAAGCGGCATGGTTTGGTGCCGCTGCCCGAAAGGGCCGTCGTTAAGGCGCCACTCGTGCCCAAGCGTATCTTCTGTGCTGCGTCGAACTTCGTCGAGCATGCGGAAGAGATGGGCACTGCCTTGGCGGCCAAGACGGACAGTCAGCCCTATATTTTCATGAAGGCGGATACCTCGGTTGTTGGGCCGCACGAGGCGATCTTGCTGCCTGATGAATCCACCATGGTGGACTGGGAAGTGGAACTGGCTGCCGTCATTGGCTTGCGCGGGCGCGACATTCCCCTGGAACGGGCGCTGGCCCATGTCGCCGCCTACACGGTATTCAACGACATTAGCGCGCGCGATCTTAGCCGCCGGACGGACTTTCCATTTAAGAACGACTGGTTCCGTGGCAAGAGCTACGACACGTTTGGCCCGACAGGCCCCTGGCTCGTCCCGGCCGCGCTCATTCCCGATCCGCAGAACGTTCAACTCAAACTGAGCGTTAACGATCAGATGATGCAGAACGGCAATACGAACGAGATGATTTTTACTTTGGCGGAACAGATCGCCTATCTCTCGCGTATGCTCACCTTGCAGCCAGGCGATATGATCGCCACTGGAACGCCGACCGGTGTTGGAATGGGCCGCAATATGTTCCTGAAACCAGGCGACACTGTTTCGGCGGAAATCCCCGCAATCGGTAGGCTGACCAACCCGGTAGAGTTGCTGGTGCGCGCCCGGGCTTGAACCCGGGCGATTCTATTTCGCCGGTGCCATTTCCACATTGCGAGACAGTAGACGCAGTACGCCGGAACTGAGGCGGGCATTGTGCTTGCGCATAGCCTCATAAGCCGCTTCCGGCTGCCCCGCCAGGATCGCCTGGACGATCGCCTCATGTTCCTCGTTGGAGCGTTCCATGCGCTCTTTCAGAGTGCCCGACTGTGACTGCCGGAAGGCCGCGAGGCGTTCGCGCAGCTCACGCGCCGATGTCGCGATTGTCTGGTTGCGAGCGCCGGCGCAGATGAGGTCGTGGAATTCGTGGTTGAGCTGAAGGTAAACCGCTTCCGATCTTGCCCCGCCCAGCTTCAGGGCCTGGCGGTGAATCTCCATTAGATTGCCCTTGTCGAGGGCAGTCATGCGCTGTGCCGCCAGTCTGGCGCAAAGGCCCTCGATCTCGCATTCCGCTTCCAGCATGTCGGCCAGTTGTGGAATGCCGATCTCCGCGACGATACCGCCTCGGCGGGGAATGAAATCAACGAGCCCGCGTGCGCCAAGCTCCCTCAATGCCTCGCGAATCGGCGTGCGGGACACGCCGAATTGTTCAGCCAGAACTTTTTCTTCAAGTTTCTGGCCTGGCGGCAGCGAGCCGCTGATGATTTGCTGCGCCAGTTCTTTGTAAATGCGCGATGAGTTCGTGCTCATGGCCTACGACGTCGCCGTTCTATTCCGAAATGATAACAATCGGCACGAAGCACTTTCAAGCTTCTGATGCAACCACGTTCTTGACTGCACCTTTCCAACCGGATTCGGTGATATCGAAGACAAATCCCTCGGGGGTCTTGTATTTGACCTCATAATAAACGTTCGGATCCTTTTCTTTCCGGCCGGTTAAATAGCTGCCGCCGGCAGCCTCGATCTTGTTGGCCGCATCGTCGAGATTGTCGACCCACATGCCGAAATGGATGAGGCCGTAATGCTCGCCGGCATCCTCGAACCCCGGAACCGGCTCCCCGGTGAATTTCAGCAGCGCGACATTGAACACGCCGTCGGTCATATACCAGCCGCGCATGGCCTTGCCGGCGCGGGTCATGCCAAAAGCGTTCTCGAAGAAGACTGCGGCCGCTTCCGGATCCGGAACCGAAATGGCGATGTGGCGAAGCTTGCTGGTCATGGATTACCCCTGAGTCTATGGCTGATTATAGCAGCCCTATGTGTATGCACAAAATATTATACGTATACTCGACTGGGTGCCGACACATCGCATGGCGAGGCATCGAGGCAGAACGATCATTCAGGTCACACCCATGATCTTGCTCAGGGTGGTGACATATTGGCCGAAAAGCGGATTGAGCCGCGTGGCGTCAGGCTGGCGGGGGCGGGGCAAGTCGATCTCGATCTCCTCGATAATCTTGCCGGGATGCGGCGACATCACAACGACCCGATCGGATAGGAACACCGCCTCGGAAATGCTGTGAGTGATCAGCACGACGGTTTTCATTTGTTCCTGCCAGATGCGCAGGAGTTCGACGTTCAGGCGATCGCGGGTGAGGGCGTCGAGCGCGCCGAACGGTTCATCCATCAATAGGATTTTTGGATTGAGCACGAGCGCCTGTCCGATCGCCGCCCGCTGCCGCATGCCACCGGACAATTGATGCGGATAGCTCTTGGCGAATTTGTCGAGCGACAAAAGTTTCAGCATGTCGTCGACGATCTGGCCGTTTGGGCCTGTGGAGATACCGCGGATCTTGGCGCCGAGCGCCACATTGTCTCGTACCGAGAGCCACGGCAGCATATTGCTCGACTGGAACACCACGCCAACTGACGTGCTAGCTTCCGATACCGATCCGCCGTCGAGTTCAACGGTGCCCGTGTCCCAAGGCAACAGGCCGGCAAGGATGCGTAGTAGCGTGCTCTTGCCGCAACCGCTCGGCCCGATGATCGAAACGAACTGCCGTTCGGGAATCGATAGATCGATATCTTCGAGCGCGACGACATCGGACGAGAAGGACTTATGCAAGCCGCGAATGTTGATCGCCGCCTTGTCGGAGATGAGTGCCTTTGTCTTGTTGTCCACTGCGAGCATCACTTCCTCGATTAAAACTGAATTCCGCGCCACCACACCCAGCGGCCGATGATTTCGAGCATCCAGTACAGCACCATGGATGTGGCGGTGATCACCAGAATGGCGGCGAACATCAGGTCCGTCCGCGAACTCGAGGCCGCCATCATCAAGTAGTTGCCAAGCCCATCCTGCGAGCCGACGAATTCGCCAATGATGGCGCCGATAATGGCGAGCGGCATGGCTACCTTGCACCCATCGATAAAGTTCGGCAGCGTCGCCGGTAGACGCAGCATCGTGAACGTCTGCCAGGAGGAGGCACGCAAGGCGCGGAAATGTTCTTCCAGATTGGCTGGCGTGCCGAGAAACCCGCCGAGTGTTGCCACCACGATCGGAAAGAAGGCGAAAAGGAAGGCCATGGCGCTTTTCGAAAACAGGCCATAACCGAACCAGACCACCATCAACGGGGCGAGGGCGCTTTTCGGCATTGCCTGTAGCGCCGTCACGAACGGATAGACTGTGCGCCGCGCGACCGGCGACGCATAAATCAGGACGCCGAGCAGCGCTCCGCCGATAACGGCCGCGACGAAGCCGAATGCAACTTCGATCATCGTGATGCCGACATTGTGCAGAAGATCTACCCGCGCGGTCCACAGCGCACTGGCGACTACGCTGAAGCGGGGCAGGAGATACGGCCGCACATTGAGGGCGGTAACAGCCACTTCCCAGGCCAGGAACAAAAGCGCGAAGAAGACGACAGGCTGCCAGACGTTCGGCGAGAGTGTAAACCACCTTCTTGCGGGCCGTTTGGCACGTTTCTGCCCGAATTGTTGTGTCGCGAGCGCCATGCCTCAGCTTCCCTTTTTCGCGGCCACGACTTGCGCCGGCGGCGGATTGATAAAGCGCGCAAACCGCCAACGATCGAAAGACTCGATGTTGCGCTCCCATACCTCCGGCTTGTGATTGGCATTGCGGGGAATCTGCAGCATCTCGCAATAGATCTCGACGTTGTTGCCATCGGGATCTTTGAAAACCAGAAAGCAGTTTTCACCGGGGCCGTGCTTGCCGATGCCGCGCACGATATCGATGCCTTTGTCCTGCAGAAACGTGGCGGCCTGTTCCATCTCTTCGAGCGAGTCGACGAGATAGGAGAAATGTTCGAGGCCAGGGCGGCGACCCGCTCCGGGCGCGTCATAATCCCAATCGCCATCCACCTGCGACAAGGCGAGATCGTGGTGATCCTCGCCAGCGCGGAGGAACACCATCTTGTCGTCGATCCAATCGGAGACTTTCAGCCCCAGAATGTCCGTGTAGAATTCGCAGGATTTCTTCACGTCCCGCACCATCAACACGATATGTCCGAGCTTCAATGGTTTAATGCCGATCATCGACGACCCTCCCGATGCCATGCTGCCGCATCGTCCTCACTTGAGAAATTCGTTCGTGTATAATTGTTTCACATCCAGCTTTTCGCCGACGCCAAAGGCCTCTGTGGTGAATTTGAAGGTGCTGGCCATGCGGTCATCGCGCAGGAAGCCCATATCCTTGCCCGGATGTTCGGGATCGCTGAGAAGATCCGCTGTCTGCTTGATCTGGCCAGCGAGGACGCCCTTATTCAGGGTCGGATAGAGGCCAGCGATGGCATTGACGCTGTCGTCGATGTTGGCGGCCATATAGCGATAGCCGCGATAACTTGCGCGCAGGAATTTTCGCAGCGCCTCCGGCCGTTCCTTCATCATCTTCTGGCTCGTCACGAAACCATTGCCATAGATATGCAGGCCGAAATCGCGATAGAGGATGTGGTTGACCTTCTTATTGGCCTGGGCGGCGGTGAAATCCAACAACGGCATGTTGGCGCCTTCCCAGCATTCGGCGAGATCGACACGTCCCTCGATTAAGGCGCCATTGATCACCGCCGGCTCCATGCGCAACAGCTTGATGCTGTCGGGCGGCAGGCCATTCATCTTGAGCCAGGCCGGCACAATGTTCTGTACCGGCGAGCCCGCGCCGCCGGCAACCGTCATCCCCTTGAGATCTGCGGGCGTTTTGGGATGCCGCTTGCCGTCCTCGACATAGCAGAGCCCGGCCGGCCAGCGCGCGTTGATGGCGCCGATGAGCACCGTGCGGCCACCATTGGCGTTGTTCAGAATGACGCTCGGGGGATCACCGTAGCCGACGTCGAAAACGCCCTGGTCAACCTCGTTCACGGTGCGCTGGCCGCCGTAGCCGCGCGTCAGCTCGACGTCCAGACCTTCCTCAGCGAAGAAGCCCTTGGCCTTGGCAACGATCGTTCCGCCGACGCTGCCTTGCGGCAACCACGCCATATTGTAAGTGATTTTTTCGGCAGCGCCGGCCGCAGCCGGCATGAAAGACAGAACACACAGAAGACCAGTCGCAACCTTCAATCGAAACATCTTGAAGTTCCCCGCCACGAGCAACAGTCAGCCGATATGGCTTGCGCCATCCGTGTATACGTTGACATCATTACGTATGCACGTCAATGGCTGCGTTTTGCTGCCGATGCGAAAGCCCGAAACGACCGGTCAAAGAGAGGGAAAAATAGAGTATTTATACGGGTATCTTGCGCCTCTGCGCGGTCGCGACAATCACCGATTTGCCGCGCTTCTGATCGTCACTGACGAGCTCAAGCAGGCCCTGGATATCAACGAGAGTGTTTCGTGTATACGTTAGCCGACGGCGGCCGCAGGGGGCTTGCCTGGTCCGCGACCGCCTGAGCTAGAACTTCGTCGGTGCGTGTTTGCAACAGCGTTGCTTCTTCCTGTAGCCACGACAGGAAGGCGGTCACGGCACTGTTCGCCGCATGGATCCGCATGAACACCGCATGATAGCTGCCGGCACTCGCTATCGGCGTGAAAGGCAAGATCTGCAGTTCCTGCCGGTATTCCAGATTGGCCAGGATCAGGGCTGGGACGAGGGCAATCCCCTGTCTGTCGCGCATGGCATCGAGCGCCATGAAGAAATGCCCGCATTCAACGTCGTCGGGGCACTTGGGCTCGTTGATCGCCTGGGTTGCGAGCCAGTCCGGCCAGGCATGCCGGCGCGATGACACGTGAATGCGGGGAAAGAGCGATAGGGCCTCGCTTAGGGTCAGCTTATGGTCCGAGGGGATCAGGCTTTTCGATATCACGGGAACCAGCGTGTCGGGCATGAGCTCAATGAACGAGAGCCCATCCCATTTTGTCGCCATGGTCAGATCGATCCGCGGCCCCTCAACCCCCGTCGTCTGCCCCATGGCTCGTCCAGGAGGCTGGCCGACCCGGATGGCGATCTCGATCTCGTTGCCGCCAGGGCTGAACGGCTCGATCGAGCTGATAAGCCGCAGATCGATCTTCGGATGTTTCTTCCGGAACCGGTGCAGCTTCGGCATCAGCCAGAGCGCGCCGATCGTCGGCAATACGGAAACGGTCAGCCGTGCCCCGTCGCTATCGGCGCCAAGCCGTGTGGCTGCCTCGTCTAAGACCCGTAACGCGGTCTTCGTCGCGTCGTAAAAATCCTTGCCGGCCGTGGTGAGGAGCAGGCGGCGAATTCGTCTCTGAAACAAGGCGATGCCAAGATCGCGTTCAAGTTGCATCACCTGACGGCTGACGGCCCCTTGCGTCACGTTCAGTTCTTGGGCGGCGAGCGTGAAAGACAGGTGGCGGGCGGCCGCCTCAAATCCCCTGAGGGTTCCGAGATTGAAACGCGGTGCGCGATCGGCATGCATTACCATTAGTCATGCATACGTTGAAAACAAATGGTTTGTCCAGCATCGCCGAAAACTCCATTTCTCGATCATTGGTTTCGTAAACAGGAAGCAAAATGATGCAGAAAGCGGGCGCTCCTCTGCGGGTCGCAATCGCCGGCCTTGGCGCGGTTGGCCTCAAGCTGGCCGAAGAACTCGACAAAGGCATCCCAGGCCTCAGCCTTGTGGCGGTCTCGGCCAAGAACATCGCGGCGGCGAAAGAGCGGCTGCGTCACCTCAAGACCCCACCTGCGGTGGTGGAGCTGGCGTCGCTCGAAGGCCTCGCCGACATCGTCATCGAATGCGCGCCGGCCGCGCTCGTGCGTCAGATCGTTGAACCGTTCGTGAGCGCCGGCAAGACCGCGGTCGTGTTGAGCTGTGGCGCGCTGCTCAACAACATGGATCTCGTCGACGTCGCCAAAGCGCATGGCGGGCAGATCGGCGTGCCGACCGGCGCTTTGCTCGGCCTCGACGCGGTGACGGCCGCCGCTGAGAGCACCATTCGCAAAGTGACCATGGTGACGCGCAAGCCGGTCAAGGGTCTGATGGGTGCGCCCTTCCTCGAAGAGAACAACATCAAGATCGAGGACATCAAGGAGCCGATGAAAATCTTCTCGGGTTCCCCACGTGAAGCGGCGGTGGGTTTCCCGGCCAACCTCAATGTTGCTGTCGCGCTCGGCCTCGCCGGCATCGGCGTCGACAAGACGACTCTCGAGATATGGGCCGACCCCGGCATCGACCGCAACACACACAGTATCGAAGTCGACGCGGATTCCGCCAGCTTCACGATGAGCATCGCCAACATTCCCAGCGAAAATCCAAAGACTGGGCGGATCACCGCGCTGTCGGTCATCGCCTATCTCCGGAAAATAAACGCGCCGCTGCGTGTCGGCACATAGGATCGCCCCATGGATCTCGGTATTGAAAAGAAAGTCGCGCTTGTTCTTGGTGCGGGCGGAGGGCTTGGGTCAGCGATCGCTGAGGCTTTGGCGCGGGAAGGGGCCATTGTCGTGGGCGGCGGCATTCGCGACGAAAGCCTGCAGCGCACGGCTGCACGGCTCAAGGATGCGCGCGGCCGTTTCCTGCCACTGGTATGGGATCTCGCGAACCAGTCGCTGATCGACGAGAAATTCGCCTGGATCGAACAGAATGTCGGTGCGGTCGATATTCTCGTCAATAACACGGGCGGGCCGCCACCGAGCGAGGCGCGCAACGTGCCGTCCGCCACATGGAGCGCGCAGTTCGAGAGCATGGCCCTGTCGGTGTTCAAGATTACCGATCGCGCGCTCCCCCATATGATCGACAAGAAATGGGGCCGGATCATCACCAGCACGTCGTCGGGCGTTGTAGCGCCGATTCCAAATCTCGGCGTGTCCAACACACTGCGCGCCGCGCTTGTTGCCTGGTCAAAAACCCTGGCACGTGAAGTGGCGCCCCATGGCATAACCTCGAACATCATTCTGCCTGGTCGTATCGCCACGGTGCGCATTCGCGCCCTCGACGAGGCGAAAGCCAAGCGGGAAGGGAAGTCGGTTGAGGATGTCGTCGCGCAGAGCGTCGAAACCATCCCCATGAACCGCTATGGCGATCCCGCCGAATATGGCGATGTCGCCGCCTTCCTGGCCGGCAATCGCGCCTCCTATGTGACCGGCACCGTCGTGCGCGTCGACGGCGGCTACATCCCCAGCATTTAACGAGATCACATCATGACGACGATCAATAGAGACGACATCATCGCCCGCTACTCCAAGGTCGACACCTCCAACGTGGCCGATGTGCTCGACGAGATGGGCTATCCCGACCAAGGCCTGGCGGCGGACTTTCTGCCTTATGTGTCTGGCGCCGAGAAGATCGCGGGTTTCGCCTATACGATCCGCGGCCAGATGACCCCCTATCCGCTGGGTGGCGACGCCGAGAAGATGAAAGCCTGCCAGGGCCTGTCGCCAGGCGACGTCTCGGTGTGGAGCGGCGATGGCGCGGGCATTTGCTATTTCGGTGAGCTCATCGCCATCGGCATGAAGGAGCGCGGTTGCGTCGGCGCGCTTGTTGACGGTGGCATTCGCGATTTACGCTATCTCAGCCAGCACGGCTTTCCCGTCTTCGCCAAATATCGCACTCCGGTTCAGTCGATCGGGCGCTGGAAGGTGAACGGCTATAACATCCCGGTGTCGGTGAGCGGTGCCACCCGCAAGGATGTGACGATTACGCCCGGAGACTTCATCCTGGCGGATGAGGACGGCGCCATCGCTATTCCGGCGGCCTTGATCGAACCTGTCTTGATCCGCACGGAAGAGCTGACGCGTCGCGAAGAGGATATTCGCGCCGAAATTCTCGGCGGCTTGTCCCTTGCCGAAGCTCTGAAGAAGTACGGCCACGTTTGACAGTAACGGATTGCGCGATGGACGGGGTACCAACAGTGGTGGAGTTTTCGATCGAGGAGAGTGTCTATCACACGCCTCGGGGCATCCCACTGATCGCGCGCATCTACCGACCAAAGGTTGAACGTAAAACAGCGGCTGTCGTTGACGCCCATGGCGGCCGCTGGTGCGCTGAAGATCGCCTGACCAATCAGGCGATCGATGGTGCCTTGGCTGCCGCCGGCGTTCTGGTGATGGCGATCGATTTTCGCGTGCCGCCCCAGGGGCGCTATCCGCTGCCGGTATCAGACATTAATTTCGCCATCCGCTGGCTCAAGCACCATGCGCAGGAGCTGAACGTCGACCCCGATTGTATCGGCGCCGTCGGCACGTCGAGCGGCGGCCATCAACTGTTGCTGACGGCCTTGCGGCCGGACGATCCTGATTTCGCTATCGATCAGCCCGAGATGAAGGAAAGTGCCAGTCTAGCATTTCTCGTCGCCTGCTGGCCGGTGTCTGATCCGGCAATCCGTTATGACTATGCGTTGAGCAAGGGCATGCACGATCATGTCGCTTGCCATGACGCCTATTGGACCAGCCGTGAGCAAATGGAGGAGGGCAGCCCGATGCGGCTGGTACGCGAGCGGCAGGCGACGCACTGGCCACCGCTCATGCTCGTCCAGGGAGCGGCCGACATTATTCTGTCACCTCACATGTCGCAGATTTTTGCCCGGGCTTACGCGGAGCAGGGCGGTTCCATCGCGCTGAACGAATACGAGGGACAGGGGCACACGTTCATCACCAAGGACCCAACGACAGCGGCTTCGCGCCAGGCGATCGCCGATATCATCGCCTTTGTTCAAGCGAGGCAGCCGCAAACGGAATGATGCGTCGGGTCGGCACAGGCCCGATGACGACCAACAACGCCTATGTGCAAAATGGGGGGATCTCGATGCGTTCATTCAACCGACGGACCGTCATCGCTGGCAGCGCGGCATTCGGCGCCGGCCTTGTTGCCACAAGATATGCGCGGGCACAGAGCCCGCAGGACTTCGCGGCCTCGAAGGCGTCTGCGAATCCGCTGGCGCAGCGCCGCGAGTATGTCATTCGCAACGCGCATCTGCTCACCATGGATAGTCAGCTCGGTGAAATCCCAGCCGGCGACGTCCACGTCCGCAACGGTGCTATCGTCGCGGTCGGCTCCAATATCAGCGCGCCGAACGCCGAAGTGATCGAGGGCAGAGGCATGATCTGCATGCCCGGCTTCGTCGATACCCATTGGCATTTGTGGAACTGCAATTGCCGGCAATGGGTGCGCACCACCGACAATCGCTATTCTTATTTTCCCCTGACCTCGCGCATCGGCGTCAGGACCACACCCGCCGACGCTTATCGCGCCGCGCGCTTTGGTCTGGCCGAAGGCCTGCTCTCGGGCATCACCACGGTTCATAACTGGTGCCACAACACCCGTGGCCCCGGCTGGGCCGATGCCGAGATCAGCGCCATGCGCGATATGGGCATTCGAGGCCGCTACTCCTATGGTGGCCCGCAACAGGGCCCGACCGACAAGGCCATGGATCTGGTCGATCTGGCGCGCGCCAAGAAAGACTGGTTCGCCGATCCCGCAACAACCGACAGCCGACTGTCGCTCGGCATTTGCTCGCGCAATCTGGTGCCCGGCCAGAGCCTGCGCGGCACCATCACCTTCGACATTGCCCAGCGTGATTGGGGTGGCGCGCGCGAACTTGGCTTGCCGATCACTTTACATGCCTCGCCCAAAGACCTGGTCTTCGAGCTGGAGAAACAGCGCCTGCTCGGCTCCGATGTGCAGCTCGTCCACCCCATGTTCACGGCCGCCGAGGAGCGGGCAATCCTCAAAAGCCGAGGCACCAGCTTCAGCTCGTCACCGATCGGCGAAGTACAGCGCCCGCCGGACGGGGGTGTGGTGCAGATCAACGAACTGTTGCAATCGGGCGTTCTGACCAGTCTCTCGCTCGACGAAACAGTCGCCGGTAATGCCGACTTCTTCAACGTCATGCGCGTCATGTTCAAATACGACAAGCATCGTGTCGGCGAAGGCGCCGACAATCTCGTCACCACCAAGCGGCTGGTCGAGTTGGCGACCATAGAAGGCGCCAAGGCACTCGGCCTCGATAAGCTCACAGGGTCGCTGACGGTCGGCAAGCGTGCCGATCTTATCCTGGTTGGAGGCGACGAGTTTAATATCGCACCCATGGCAAATCCCTGGGATGCGATCGTGCTTCACGCCCAGCCAAGCAATCTGTCACTGGTCATGGCAGATGGTCGCGTTCTGGCGAAGGGCGGCAAATTGAGTGGCATCGATCACGGCAAGATATTGCATGAGGTCCGGGAATCAAACACCCGTCTCGCTGCTTTCGCCGATCCGGCCTGAGCGAGAAACAGGTCAGACGTGAAGACGCAACTTGTGTAGGCAGTGCCTGCACAAGTTGCTTTCTTTTGACTGCAACATATGCAACCTGCAGATTATCGATGCAGCGCAGACATTGGACTTCATTTCATCTGCTTCTCATCGAGATTAGTTTTCCTACTATAGGGCATATAGCGCCCCCGATAGTCCTTCGAAGACTTGTGACGTTGGTTTCCTGATCCATAGTGCTCTGCACCGAGACAGCATTATGGGATCAGAAACATGGTGCCTTATGAATGCATCCTGCGCGCAGGTCTTTTCGCTACGGCAATCTTAACTTCATTGAACACCGGCCAAGCTCTTGCTGATGACAAGGGCGATGCCTTTTTCAAAGGCAAGCGGATGACGATGCTGATCGGCTCGTCTGCCGGCGGCGGTTATGATGTCTATGCCCGTCTCATCACCCGACATCTGGGGAAGCATATTCCCGGAAATCCAATCGTCGTTGCGTCCAACATGGCAGGGGCGGGGAGTAATGTCGCGGCGGCCTTCATCGCCAACTCGGCACCGAAGGACGGGACGACAATTGGAGCCCTCTATATGGGCGCCATCGTCGAGCAGCTCTTTTACGACAAGACGCGCCCGACCCATAATCCCCTGGAGTTCAACTACGTCGGCAACGCGAATACGGACTACGACGTTTGCGCCGTTCGCAGTGATGCCGGCATCAATTCCCTGTCGGATCTGTTTCAGAAGGAGATCATTTTGGGTGCGAGCGCACCAGGTGGCGCGACTTATGATTTCCCGATGCTTCTGAAGGAGCTGCTCGGCGCGAAGCTGAAGATCGTTTCTGGCTATCCCGGCTCCAGAGAGGTCAATCTCGCTTTGGAGAAAGGCGAGGTGCAGGGCATTTGCGGCCAGTCGTGGGGCGGCGTCGCCGCCATGTATGAGCCGATGATCCGTAGCGGCGCCATAAAATTACTCGCACAGGAGGCTGTCAGCGGGCATCCCTATCTGGACAGCATGAAAATACCGCTCACAAAAGTGTTCGCGTCCAACGATACGCAACGCGCCATCATGAATCTTTTCTATTCGCAAACAAGTTTTTCGAGGCCCTATGTGGTTGCCAAGGACGTGCCCGCGTCGAGGGTCACTCTGCTCCGCCAAGCCTTTATGAAGACGATGACGGATCCGGCCCTCGTCGCCGAGGCCGCGCGCGCGCAGATCGATATCGACGCGACGCCCGGAGAGGTCATGCAGAAGACGTTGGCGGAACTCTATGATGCCCCTGCTGATCAGATTCAGGCGATCCGCAAGATATACGCGGCCAAATAGGGATGGCTTCATGAGGCATTTTAAATGCTTGATTTAGAAATTCTAATAGTCGCGGTTTCGGCTCGAAGCGGCGCTGCGGCAATGCTAATCGAAAATGATGCCATAGGAGTTGTGATCATGTCGAAGTTACGTCACGTGGCGCTTATCGTCTCTGACCCGGAAGCCTCCGCAGCCTTCTATGAAAAGGCATTTGGAATGACGCGTTGCGGCACAGCCAGGCGTGGCATCTACCTGACAGACGGAACGATGAATCTCGCTCTCCTCAAAAAGGAAGGCGATAAAGAAAGGCTTGGTGTCTATCACTTCGGCATGTGGGTCGATGACCTCGACGACGCCGAAAAGGCCATTCAAGATGCCGGCGGTTCTTATCTGACGGGTCGACCGACTTCACCGAACTCCTACTATGAAGCCAAATACCGGGATCCTGACGGCATCGTCTTCGATGTTACTCACACAGGATGGGCTGGCGCCAAACAATAACCTCTGCATTGAGGCGACATCGATGACATCCAAACAAGTTGTTATTATTGGTGCCGGTCCGGTTGGGTTGAGCCTTGCTTTGGTTCTGACAAAATCAGGTGTTCCGGTCACCGTTATAGAGACATTGAACGAGTCCAACTTTCTCGACCAGGTTCCGCGCGCTGGGACTAATCACCCCGCGACCCTGGAAATGTTCGATCGCATCGGTCTCTATGAAAAGATCGAGCCGCGCGGCTTTCGCGCCCCGCTCTTTCACTATTGGGACCGGGGCGGCCCCACATTGATCGCAGAGTTTGATCACGCACTGCTGCGAAACGATACGAAATTTCCCTATGTGCTTCAGTGTGAGCGTATCAAGATCTGCGAGGAGGCGCTGGCCCTTGCGCTCGAGGAACCATTGTGCACGGTGTTGATGGACACGACATTCGTTTCTTTCACCCAGGATGCCAACGGAATCGTCGCAACCGCGAAAACATCGGACGGTGACGAAATCAAAGTTGAAGGTTCTTATATCGTCAGCGCGGAGGGCGCGCGCAGTATTGTCCGCCGCGATCTTGGTATCGACTTCGAGGGGTTCACCTATCCCGACCGCACCCTGAATATCGAAGTCGTCCACGATTTTAGACAATACGGCTTCGCGGACCGAAACTATATTTCGGATCCCGATGAATGGTCCAACCTGTTCCGTTGGGCTGGCCCCCCGGAACGTTGGCGCGTGCATTTTCCGACCAATCCCGACGATGATCCAGAGGTCATCACACAGCCCGAGGCCCTGCAGGCACGCCTGCAAGCCTTTATGCCGAGTTCGGAAAACTACGACATTCGCGGCAGTAATCTCTACACGGTGCATCAGCGCGTGGCCGCGAGCTTCCGAAAAGGTCGGGCGATTCTGGCCGGCGATTCCGCGCATGTGAACAGCCCGATCGGCGGCATGGGCATGAATAGCGGGATCCATGACGCATTCAATTTGGCCGATAAATTGATCGCGATTCTGCAAGACCACGTGGACGACGATATTCTCGATCACTATGACCGGCAGCGCCGGCAGATCGCCGTCAGCCATACTCAGGCACAGACCATTCGAAACAAACGGCTGCTCCAAGAGAAAGACCCGACGATACGTCAGCAAAATCAAGATGAGCTCAAGCGCACGGCCGGCGATCCCGATTTAGCCCGTAAGTTCCTGTTGCGCACATCGTTGTTACAAAGCATCCGCGACGCGGCGCTGATACAGTAGAATCTGTTCAGGAATCGCTGAGAATGCGGAAATGCGGGACCAGTGCCGTTGCCACGGCGCGCAGGCGGGGCAGGCATTCGTCCTGCAGCGCCGCGCGACAGACACTTGTCAGTTCCATCATCGCAGTCGGCATTTCACGCTTACGCCAGACGAGCCCCATCGTCCGGCTCAGACCTGGCGACGGCATCTCATGAATAGCAATTTCGGCGCCGGCTTCCAGTGGACCGAGCAGTTGCGAGGGTGACAGGATCGACCAGCCATAGCCGCGCGCGATGGCGCGCACGAGATCGCTCGACGATTCAAATGAATTGCCTCGAGGAATCTCCAGGCGGAGACGTCGCAGGTGTCGTTCGATACGCTGGCCGGACTGGGTGCGGCCAGAATATCCTAGGAAGGGGTGGGCTTTGATCAAGGCCTTCAGGTCGTCCACTTTAGCCACGACGCCCTTCGGCGTCGCAATCACATAGGACTCTTGTAGCAGTTCGAGATGGTCGAATGCGCTCGCATCTTCCAAGGCATCGGACGTGAAGGCGACATCGATCTCGCGGTTGATCAGATCCTGGGCGTGATTGATGGATAGTCCGCGAATGACCGCGACGTTCTGCGCGATCAATGATCGCGTCATGGTCGCGTACAGGATCGCCGGAACGAGATATTGCGCAAAGGTCGACAGGATTGCGATACGCAGGTGAGGCAATCGCCCGGCCGCCACATGTCTGACCTCATCGCGCATTTCTCTGGCCGCGAGAAGAACGGAGGTCGCTCGGTTCTGCAGAAGTTGTCCGGCAGGGGTCAGGCGAAGCGGGCGGATATCGCGATGAAACAGTGGCGCGCCAAAATGCGCTTCCAGAAGCTTGATCTGCTGCGAGATCGCGGACTGGGTGATCCCCAGCTGGCTGGCGGCCACCGTCATGCTTCCCGACTCTGCCACGCCGACAAAGGCTTCCAGGCTCTTCAGGAAATCAAAATCGCGGGCGGCGGGCTCACTCATCAGCGGTTCCAAATCATAAAGCCTGTCGGGTCGTCGTTTTAATCGGACCTCAGGGAGATACTGGCACGAACAGGTCTTCTGGCAAAAGCCGGACAGAGGCCATGTTCTGCTCATGGACATATTGACAGAGCGCGGACAAAGCAGCTCGGTTCTTTTCTATCCCATATGAAAAGAAATCCTTGCCAAACACACGTTTTGCCTCCTCGATGTGATCGATCAAGAATGGCAGCCCGAGTTGCAGCGCATCGGTATCGTAAAGTCCGTTCAGGGCGAAATCCTTGGCCTTTTCGAAAGCGGCGTAAACCGCAGCTGCGACCCAGGGGGTACGCTCGTAGACATCATTGCGAATGGCGATCGTATGCATGACGGGAAAGATCCCCGTCTTGCGATAATAAGCGATTTCGGCTTCCTTGACGTTTGGAAATAGCCGGTCGACGTTTGGATCGCGGTTCCGGAAGCTTTCGGGCATGTCCTGCGAGATCAGAGCGTCAATCTCGCCGCTGAGAAGCATCGCGTTTAGGCATTGCGTCGCTCCCAGCAAGGTCACTTTCAGGCCGGGCTCAATGGGCGAGGGCATAACCGGGGCAATGCCGTGATCGATTCCGCCGATAAACCAGTCTATCTCGTTAGCTGCTACGCCATACTCGTGCTTCAGCAGGCCCCGGGCATAGACGAGCGCGGTTGAGGTAAACCGCATCGTGCCGACCCGCCGTCCTCTCAAATCGCCGGGTTCGCGAATTCCACTTCCACGACGAATATAGATTATATCGTGGCGGAACATCTTGGAGAGAATGACGGGAATTGCCACGAACGGACAATTCGGGCCGCTCTTCATGCTGACGAGGGTAGCAAAAGACATTTCAGACATGTCGAAGTCGCCAGCGAGCATGCGCTCAAATGCTAGGCGTGGTCGCATGACGTCCACACGAAGATCAATGCCGGCAGGCTTGATGCGTCCATCGATGAGGGAGCGGGTTCGATCGTAGTTCCAGCAAGCGACGGAAAGGGGAAGATCGCTCATGCTTCAAGCCCTCACTGTGGGAAGCATGGACCGTAAGGGAAGACGAACGAGCTTGAAAGTCTCGCGGCAAATCATTTCATTTCGTTTTCCAGTTTTCGCGAATTTTGCTTAAGCGAGCTGGCTCGCCTATGTGTCTGAATGGCGACTGCTTCGCGATCATGTCGGTACGAAGCCAAGCAAGGTTGCTGCTGCATTCCAGGCATACGCGAATGGAATGCTATCGCCTGAGAGATTCGATGGCCGAACGATTTTTATAGGCCTCCCGGCGACGGCCTGCTAAGAAATCAGCGTAGCCGTTTGAACCCCTCTGACCTCCAGCGCATCCGAATTCTAGAATTAGGTTCCATAAGATAAATTATGCGAACTACATGTGTAGATGGGTGGATTCTACCTTGAAGTGGGACTTGCTAGAAGAGGGCGTGAAACGCAGATCCGCGACCCTGCGGTCTAATGTCTAAATGGGCGGTGTCTCAAAGAACGCCACTTCAGGCCGTCGATCCGTACGCGTTGTGATGATGCACTCAAGTGGTATATCGATTTTGTTGAAACAATATGGTTGGAGGAGCTAGACGTGACTGAGGGGCCCCCTCGATATGCCGAGATTGATCCAAACATTCATTCGCCGCTGCTGCAGGACGTTTTGAAGCGGGCCATTGCCGGTAGAGGTCGTGTTCCCACACCGTTCAAGGTTTGGTTGCACAGTGAAAAGCTGGCGGATGCGATCGAGCATCTGGGTACCATGCTCAACACTCAATCTAGCCTCTCTGAACGAGAATTCGAATTGGCGATCGTGTTGATTGCGCAGCATTGGGAATCGCCCTTTGTCATCGATGCTCATTTACGCTTTGTATCGAAAGCGGGAATGCCGGCACCTACCGTCGAGGCGTTAAAAGCGCGCTATGTTCCGTATTTAGAAACCGAGCGAGAGAAGGCCATCTACGAGATCTTCAAGGCCTTTGATCGGAAGGACGTAGCCACCGACGAAGTGTTCAACCACGCGGTCAAACATCTTGGTCGCAATGGTTTGGCTGAACTATTGGCATTCCTAGGTTATTACACCGCCGTTGCTATGGCGATGAAACTGCACCGGGAGCCCGTGCCCGAAGCGTGAGATCATCAGTGCAACTTAATGCCACTGGTTGCGATGATTGAATATCAGAATTTGCAACTCGAGGGTGCGGAACGTTCTTTGCAGGGTTAATTGGCACCAGCTGTTCGCAATAGTGCGTTGGTCTTGATCATAGCTATTAGCGGACGGACGCTATTGTTCGCCGAACTCCACGTAGCCACGCTGAGATTTCTGGCGAAGTATTTTTGTCAGCTCCGTGCTGCTGTAATTGAAGTTGCTACCACGCGGCTCTTGATTGGTTTGTCCACTCAGATTTTCCTCAAGCCGAAACTAGATTCTTGAAAGATCGCTCGAGTATCGCATCACTTGCCGCGTCGGATCTTGGATTGGGAGGCGCTGAAATTGTCACGGAGGGCGCTGCGCCAATTTTCTTCTCCTCGTGGCTGTCTCACGACACGGCCATGAATCAAGAAATGCCACCCGTGCGTGGCCGTGTGCATATGAACGACGACGCAATTCATCGCTTCGCAGATTACTCCGACCATTCGAATGAAATCCGCACCACGACCGGTTTCACGGCGCGAATAGCGGCATCAGAAGAACGAAATTCCCGATCACCGGAGACGGCCTCGAGAGCGGAGCCTGATGCCCCTCGGTCCGCGTCGAAGAGCATAGTCAGGCTGCACCCGCCAACGGGTCGGGCGAGCGCGCCGTTGCCCCAGTCGGCAGCGTAACCGGCATTGTCCCAATCGAATCCTAGGATCGTGAACGGCTCGCCATTTGCGGCCTCGACTTCCGCCAGCGTCGCACCGATGGCAAGGCGCCGCTCACCGGATCCAGGCAGTCGAATACTCCAAGCGCTGCCCTGCCGAAAGCGGATTGTGCTCGGTTGGCGGTGCCTCGACTTATCACGCCAGATGATTTCGATACGGCGCTTTGGGTCCTCAGGAAAAATAGTGGCGCCGGACTCCGTGAATCCTTCCCCGACATCGATGTCAGTGCGCTTCACATTAGTAGCGCCGAAAGCTTTCGCCAGCGCAACTTCGTCGGCGTTACGGGCGAAGGGACCGGTGCAATCAAGAACGGTAGGTGTTTGTGCGTAAACTGGCATCACTAACATTATGCCGGCCAAGGCCAAAACACGAATTGCCGGCAGAGCCGGCATACCTGAAGCGTCCCGCGTCATTCGAAGTCGCATGCTTTCTTCGTTTCGCTCAGTCAATTCGTGCTCCCTTTTGAAAACGCCGCTGGTGCACTTCAAATTCTGAAGCGGAATCTCTACCTCTTTATGACGACAGAAAGAATCAGTCCAAACCGCGGCATCGCTTTAACAATGTACGAAACCACTGGTGAGCCGCGTTGGACTGTTCCCGCTCATGCCAAACCACTGAGACATCAAACGGCGTAACTAAAAACGGGGAAGGGTAAGTAATGATCTCTTCTGGATCGGTAAAGGCTTGAGCGACTGACTTCGGCACCGACGAAATCAGATCGGAGTTGCGCACGATGTTGACCGCCATCAAATGGCTCGCGACCGAAATTGCGACCTTGCGCGAATGGCCCAATTTTTGGAGCGCATGATCGATCGGGGAATAGCGCCAGGTTTGAAAGGGCCGCAGAACGACATGCTTTGCGGCAACGTAGTCTTCCAGTGTCAGCGTCGCGGATGGGGTGCGATGACGCCGTGAAGCAATCACCACGGAAGATTCCCGGAATAGACGCATGACCCTGAAATTGTCAGGCGGCGGTTCGAATGCGTAGCTGATGAGGAAATCCAGGCGTCCGGATCGCAAATGCTCCGGACCATCGTTGCCGTATGTGGACTGCAGATCGAGCGTCACCTGTGGCGCTTCTGAGTTCAGCAAGGGCAGCAGGCGAGGAAGCAAAAGGGATATGACATGCTCCGGCGCATGGACGCGAAAATGATAGTCGCTCGATTGCGGATCAAATTCTTGATTGAGTGATGCCGCCTGACCGATCTGTTGCAAGGCATTGATGATTGGCCCTGCCAAGTCCTCGGCGCGGGCCGTCGCCGCCAAGCCGTGAGCGGTCCGGACGAAAAGCTTGTCTTTGAACACGATCCGCAACCGGGCCAGAGCGCTGCTGGTTGTTGATTGCGTCTGTCCAAGTTGCTGTGCGGCCTTCGTGACATTCCGTTCCTGAAACAGAGCAACGAAGACGCGCAACAGATTAAGGTCGAATGTTTGCATATCCAGTCCGCGCAAGCAGAAATAAAGGGGAGCATTTTCTGTCGCCCCCGCAAAATTGCAATGCGTGATTTTCCAAACGCCAGGTGGCCTGTTCTCAAATGGCCCGTTTTTATGTCCAAATTCTCGCAGAATGCGTTGGTGCGGCTGCCACGGTGAAGGCGGATGGATCGATGCCGTCGTCTTATCCTGCGTCTGGACGGCAAGCCATCCGGCCCCATCGACCGCATCGATAATGGTTATGGGATCAATTCGAAACCGTTTCCGAGACGCGACGCTAATGTGCACGCGAATGGGAGGTCGAGAATGACTGTCGTAAACCAGGCTCAATTTTCAACCGGCGGCACCGACGTCGATCGGCGTCTTCAAATTGGCGTTGATATTGGCGGCACGTTCACCGACGTCGTTCTTGAGGCGCCTCAATCCAGCCGGGTCAGCACCAAGGTGCTCACAACCCATACGGCGCCTGAACTTGGCGTCTTCGCCGGTATTCAATCGGTTCTGTCTCAGGCAGGGGCCGAGCCGCAACAGGTTGGCCTCATCGTGCACGGCACCACTTTGGCGACCAATGCCTTGATCGAGCGCCGAGGCGCCCGGACGGCTTTGCTGACGACCGCGGGTTTTCGCGACGTTGTCGAGACGCGATCTGAGGAGCGCTTCGAGCAATATGATCTGACGATCGATCTGCCGCAGCCGCTGGTGCCGCGAAAATGGCGATTTGGCATCGAGGAGAGGGTGGACGTAGAGGGAAATGTTCTGAAATCCCTCGCCACTGACGATGTCATGCGGCTCGTTGAAACACTGCGGCGGCAGGAGATCGAATCCATCGCGATAGGGTTCCTGCACAGCTACCGTTTTCCCGATCATGAGCGTCGTGTGCGCGATATCCTGCGCGCCTCCCTGCCGGATCTTTGGGTGACGATGTCCAGCGACGTTTCGCCAGAGATGCGGGAGTATGAACGTTTCTCGACAGCCTGCGCCAATGCCTATGTTCAACCGCTGATTGCAAGCTATCTTGAACGCTTGCAGGCGAAGCTCCGGGCGGACGGCATGACCGCGCCGTTGCGGCTGATGTTGTCGGGTGGCGGACTGACAACGGTTGAGACCGCGCAACGCTATCCGGTGCGATTGGTTGAATCCGGTCCTGCGGGTGGTGCCCTGTTCGCTGCCAGCATCGCCAAGCAATGTGAGCTCGATCGTGTCTTGTCGTTTGATATGGGTGGGACCACGGCGAAGATTTGCTTGATCGATGATCAAAAGCCCCTGATGTCGCGATCCTTTGAAGTGGCGCGCGTCTATCGCTTCAAAAAGGGCAGCGGGCTTCCGCTGCGCATCCCAGTGATCGAGATGGTCGAGATCGGTGCAGGAGGCGGCAGCATCGCGGGCGTCGATCGGCTTGGGCGCGTGACTGTCGGACCGGAAAGCGCTGGCAGCGAACCAGGGCCGGCATGCTATGGCCGCGGCGGCAGCCATCCCACTGTGACCGATGCTGACTTGGCGCTGGGCCGCCTCGACGCCCAGGCTTTCGCTGGCGGCTCCTTTATCTTGAACAGGGACGCCAGCGCCGACGTTTTGCACCGCGATATCGCGGCGAAACAGGGCCTTGATGTCGAAATGGCCGCATGGACCATCAGCGAAGTGGTCGAGGAGAATATGGCCAGCGCCGCGCGGGTGCATGCCATCGAAAGCGGCGTGGCGCTTTCCGATCGCACGATGATCGCCTTTGGCGGAGCTGCACCCTTGCATGCTTTGCGCATGGCTGAAAAAGTCGGCATCAACCGTGTGATTATCCCGTCCGGCGCCGGCGTCGGATCGGCTGTCGGCTTTCTCAAAGCGCCCTTGTCGTTTGAAATCGCGCGATCTCAGCATTCCCCACTCTCGCAGCTCGATATCGCCGAAACCAAAGCGATGCTGAATGAGATCACGAGCGATGCCTGGAAGGTCGTCGCCGAAACGGCGGGGCATGACCGGCTCACGACAAGTCTGACTGCTTTCATGCGCTATGCCGGACAGGGGCATGAAATCTCGGTTCCGGTTCACGCCTTTGTCGACAAGGCCGACGATGTCGCTACTTTGCGGGAAAGCTTCGAAGCGGAATATCTCAGGGTCTATAGCCGCGCGGTTCCCGCGGCCGATGTCGAACTTCTGAGCTGGGCCGTCACTGTCTCGGCTGATCGCGAAGCATCTGCGCCAGATCCGTCCGAATGTCGCCTGCGCCGTCCAAGCCCGTTGCGGATCGATAAACTGTTCGATCCGGATCGCGGTGGCTGGACTGAGGTCCAAATATATCACCGGGACTCCCTTGCGGCCGGTGATATCATCGATGGTCCCGCCGTCATTCAGGAGCGTGAAACCTCGACGTTGATTACCGCGGCCTTCCGCGCGCGCATCAACGAATGGGACTGTATCGACTGCACGAGGAAATCACAATGACCGTTGCGCAAGCCCTCGCCGCCGTTCATCGGCAAATCATGTGGACGCGTTTGATCGCGGTTGTGGAAGAGCAGGCGCGAACGCTGGTCAGGACATCCTTCAGCACTGCGGTACGCGAGGCCGGTGATCTGTCCGCCGGTGTTTTCGATCTGCAGGGGCGGATGCTGGCCCAAGCGGTGACTGGAACACCGGGCCACGTCAATACGATGGCCATCGCGGTTCAGGGCTTTCTCAAGAAGTTCCCCGCTGCGATCATGAAGAAAGGCGATGCTTATATCACTAACGATCCCTGGTTGGCGTCAGGCCATTTGCACGACATCACGGTCGTTGCTCCCGCATTCTATCGCGGAAAACTGGTGGCGTTTTTTGCATCGGTCATTCATCTCGTCGACGTGGGCGGTCGAGGCATGGGCCCTGATGCGCGGCAGGTGTTCGAGGAAGGCATCGCCATCCCCATGATGCCTTTGGTTCGCGGTGAGCGGCTGAACGCGGATCTGCTGGAAATTCTCCTCGCCAATACGCGCGAACCCACCCAAGTCGAGGGTGATGTTCATGCGGTGCTGACTGCTAGCGCCGAAGGAGAGCGACGGCTGGTCGAAATGCTCGAAGAGTTTGCGATCGACGATCTCGAGGAACTTGGCGTCTATATCATCGAGCAATCCTACAAAGCGACGCTGGACATCATCCGCACGCTCAAGCCCGGCGTCTATTCCAATAAAATGACGGTCGATGGCTACGGCGTCCCCATCACATTGCGGGCGACCTGCACGATCGAACCCGACAGAATCAAGGTCGACTGGGCGGGCACATCGCCGATGAGCCGCTTTGGTATCAATGTGGTGGAACCTTACACCACCGCCTACACCTGTTTCGGACTGCGCTGTGCCCTCGCGCCAGAAATTCCGAATAACTACGGCTCGCTTTCCCCTTTCGAGGTGACGGCCCCACCGGGAAGCATTCTGCATGCGGTTCGCCCTGCGCCGGTTGCCGCGCGCCATATCATCGGCTTGATGCTGCCCGACGTCGTCTTCGGTTGCCTTGAGCAAGTACTGCCCGGTGGCGTGCAGGCCGAGGGCGGCTTGATGTGGAATCCTTATGTGCGGGGCACGCGTTTGCCCGACGGCTCGCACAAGGCGTGGGAATCCTTCTTCTTCTCCAATGGCGGCACGGGGGCGCGTCCGACAAAGGACGGGATGTCGGCGACGGCTTTTCCGGCGGGAACCAGAAGCGTGCAGGTGGAAGCGGCCGAAATGGTCGCGCCCGTGATCATACTGAAGAAGGAACTGCGCACGGATTCAGGTGGGGCGGGCCGGTATCGCGGTGGCCTTGGCCAGACGATTCATATCTCCTCTCGCTCTCCTGGCTCATTCAGCGTTCAGGCCATGTTTGACCGGATCGATCATCCGGCCTTGGGCCGAAGCGGCGGGCAGCCCGGCGCCGTGGGCGCATGCCATTTGCTGTCCGGCGCCGCGATCGCTGGCATGGGTCTTCAGGAAATACCGGAAGGCGGAATCCTCGTTCTGGAGCTTCCGGGCGGTGCCGGCCATGGCGATCCGCGCGAGCGAGATCCGGAATTGCTGCGTCAGGATATTGCCAATGGCTACGTCACGGAACAGTCGGCCGCACGCCTTTACAGTGAAGCGACGCCCAGCGGCACAAGAGACGAGCAGCCAGCATACGATCATCCAGGCGTGGCGCGATGATGATGAACAGTCTCGCCAGAGGACACCATACCAGCGCGCCGG
The DNA here is from genome assembly GCF_900104955.1 of Beijerinckia sp. 28-YEA-48. Taxonomy (NCBI): domain Bacteria; kingdom Pseudomonadati; phylum Pseudomonadota; class Alphaproteobacteria; order Hyphomicrobiales; family Beijerinckiaceae; genus Beijerinckia; species Beijerinckia sp. 28-YEA-48. The sequence goes on along the minus strand of NZ_FNSI01000002.1, from coordinate 367,538 downwards.
CACCAAGGCGGATTGCCAGCCGAATTTTGCGTCGACCGAAGCGGCAGGAACTGCAGAAGATCAGGTGTGATGTTTGCGTGGTCGGCTCAGGGGCCGCGGGCATATCCGCTGCCCTGGAGTCCGTCCGTCTTGGCAACAAGGTTTTGCTCGTAGAGGCTTCGCCGAGTCTGGGTGGTCAGTCGGTTCATAGCATCGTCGGAACGTTCTGCGGGTTCTATTCAAACGGAGCCGATCCCTATCAGCTTGTTTACGGCATAGCTTCCGAAATCATCACGGAACTGGGCTCGCGGGGTGCCATCAAAACCCGCAAAGGCCGTAACACAATCATACATGTCTACGACGAGGTCGCTTTATCCCGTTGGGTCGAGCAAAGTGTCGCGGCGACGGGAATTACGCCATTGCTGGGTGCGACCATCCGCGAAGTGTCGCTCAAGGCGCGCAAACTAGGTTCGATTGTCGCGGCCACCCGTTTCGGCGACGTCGAAATCGAGGCCGATCACTATATCGACGCGTCGGGCGACGCGGTGTTGAGCTGGTTGGCAGGATTGCAGGTTCAGGAAGCCGAGATACCGATCCGCGGCACGCAGATGATGACGCTCGATGGGGTCGATACGCCATCCCTGTTGCAGACGTCGCGCGATGAGGTGAACAGGCGCGCGCAATTGCTGTCGAACGAATATGGAATTTCCCGCAGGGACGGATTTACCTTCTCGGCGCCCGCCAGCGGCGTTGCTCTCGTGAATATGACGCATCTGGCGACGCCTATGGACGCCGTGAAAATGTCACGCGCGGTGTTGGAGGGGCGCGAGCAGGCGGATCGTGTGCTGAAGTTTCTCCAAACGGAGTTTCCGGCTGCGTTCGGAGCTGCACGCGTACGTAGTTATGGAACGGTAGGCGTCAGGCAAACGCGGATGATCAAGGGAACGCGGACACTGACTGCGGATCAGGTCCGCCAGGGAGCCCGGTTCGATGATGCTGTCGCCAGATGTAGCTGGCCCATCGAGCTGCACGATAACGACGAAGAAGGCTATTGGGAGGAGTTCTCGAGCGATCACATGCATTATGTGCCGCTCGGCAGCCTGCTTCCGCAGGAATGCGACAATCTGGTCACCGCAGGCCGATGCATCGATGCGGACCCGGTTGCGCTGTCGAGCGTTCGGGTCATCGGCCCCTGCATCGCCATGGGCGCCGCCGCAGCCCATGCCTGCGACCTCGCCGGGGCGAAGCCCATACGAGAAATCAACTTCGAGAGCCTGCGACATCGAATTCGAGACAATCTTGAACGCGCCGATGTCTGGGCTGGATCTGTAGCGCCGTAGGCGGGGAGAAATCCATGCGTGAAGAGTGCATCACCGATGAGACTGCGGACGTGCCTGTCAATGGGCCGGGTGTCTGGACGGGCGAGACATTTCGGAATGACACGTCCTGGCTTCATGTTCTCAATGGCGAACAACTGCGAGAGCTGCAGGCAGGAATCAAAATTTGGCAAGGCCAGGATATCCACGCTATCCGCAATCCCGCGGATATTCTGCCGAGCCTGCTGCCGCTCGTCGAGACAACGAAGGAGGAGATCGCTCGCCGCGGATTCGTGATGCTGCGCGGCTTTCCAATCTCGGAGTTGAGCGATGACGACAGCCGTCGCCTCTATTGGGCCATCGGCTTGCTGTATGGTCGAGGGTTGAGCCAGAACAGTCACGGAGACTTCGTGTGTCCGGTCACCAATACAGGTGTCGACTTTGGCTATGATGGAAGGCATTCGGCCAATGACGTGCGCGGCTACCAGAGCAGCGCGGATCTGAATTTCCATTGCGACCCAACCGATATCGTCGGGCTGCTATGCCTGCGCAAGGCCAAGAGTGGCGGCGAAAGCGCGATTGTCAGCTCAGGGGCCATCTATAACGAGATTGTTCGTCAGCGGCCGGACTGTCTGGCACGACTGAAACGCGGCTTTTTCTATGACCGCAAGGGCCAGAATTGGGGGGAGGAGCCGCCGACAACGCCGCGAATCCCCGTCTTCGTTAGGCATCCGGACCGCGTGAGCTGTCGCTACGGCCGTTCCTATATCAATGGTGGGGGCGGGAAAGCCGACGCACCACTCGACAATATGGATCGGGAAGCCCTGGACTTCTTTGATCTCACCGCGCGCCGAGACGATCTGGCGATGCAGATGGCGTTCGAGCCGGGCGACATCCAGCTCCTGAACAATCTGTCGGTGCTGCACGGACGCAGGTCCTACGTCGATCATCCGGAACCGCAGCGGCGGCGCTACTTGTTCCGGCTATGGCTAGAATGTTCGAACGATACGATCTGGGGCGAGGAAGATGACGTCATGCGTCACGCCTATGCGCGTTTTGGAAATCTGGGCTGGGACAGCGCGAACCGCCATCGGATCCGAGGTGTTGCTTAGCAAAAGTCTTGTTTCAATCAGAGAGTGGGAGATATCTGGATGAATCGTTTTTTCCTTTGTGCCGCGGTGTTGACGCTGGCGACGCACGCCTTCGCCGCCGATCCGTTGAAGATCGGGATGATCACCACCCTTTCGGGGCCAGCCGGTTATCTGGGGCAGGATATCCGCGATGGGTTTAATCTGCGGGTTGAGATCGAGAATGGGAAGCTTGGCGGCGTGCCGGTCGATGTCATCGTTCAGGACGATGCCCTGAAACCGGGTCAAGGCAAGCAGATCGCCGAACGGATGTTGAAGACGGATCATATTCGTCTATTCACGGGCATCGCATTTTCTAACGTGTTGGAAGCTGTTGCGCCAGATATCTTGGATGCGAAGGCCGTCATCATCGGCGCCAACGCGGCCCCGTCGTCCTATGCTGGCGCGGACTGCGACGCGAATTATTTTGTTGTCCCTTGGCAGAACACGGCGGTGCACGAAGCCGTTGCGAGCAATGCGAACGATTTGAACTTCCAAAAGGTTTTTATCGTCATGCCAAACTATCAGGCAGGGAAGGACGCCGTCGATGGCTTCAAGCGCTATTTCAAAGGTAAGGTCGTTGGAGAAATTTACACCCGCCTTGACCAGACCGACTTCTCGGTTGAATTGACCCAGATTCGTGCCGCCAAGCCGGACGCCGTCCTAGAGTTTCAACCGGGCGGATTGGGGATCACCTTCATCCGCCAGTACCAACAAGCCGGGCTTGAGGCTTCGATACCGCTCATCGTCTCGGCACAGGCCATTGATTCTCATATTCTAGCGGCAGTCGGGGACGCGGCGGTTGGTATCAATGTCTCGACGCACTGGAATAGCGATTTTGAGAATGCAGCGAACAAGTTGTTCGTCACAGAGTATACGAAGAAATACGGTCGTACGCCCAGCATCTATGCCAGCCAGGGATATGACACCGCTGTCGCCATTTCAGCGGCGCTGAAGCAGAACGGTGAAAAATTCGGCGACGTTACGTCCTTTCGCAAAGCGATGCTGAGCGCAAAGATCGAGTCCATCAGGGGCAATTTTCGCTTCGGAAAAAATCAGCACCCTGTTCAGGATTGGTGGGCGGCCACCGTGGTGAAGGGCGAGGACGGCAAGCCGAAGCTTGTGACGCGGAAGAAAATCATGTCCGACTACGGCGACAGCTTCGCCGCGTCGTGCAAAATATAGTCGAAAAGAGCGACCAGTGCTGTGCGAGAACGATTCCCGCATGGCCGGCGGTACCTCGCGCAATACCGTTTCAGGCGTTCTCCATGCGGTGGGTACGAAGGTTCCAGCGACGACGGTCTTCGAAAATCTCGGGCTGTTCTTGAACCAGGGTCGGTTGCGATGGTGAATGGCATCGGCGGCGACATCATCCAGACCAGCGGCAATGCGCGCTTCGAGAGCGGCTCCATCTAGTGATCGACATCGGCGCAGGCGCGTCGGACCGGTTCATTGCGGTGGGGGCGCGCGCACATGGCACGACATCCATAACAGCCACTCCGTCGCCTTCATGGGCTTCAACGACGCCTTGCGCGGCCATTGTGATGCCCGCACCTCCCCAAGGGTTCGGGGATCTCGGCTATCGGATCGATGCGGGGCGCTTCGGTTTCGAGTCCTTCGCCAATCTGGCTTACGTCGACCTGAGCACCACGGCTTCCAGGAGATGGGCGGCGCGGCGGCTGTGACGGGCCAGGGTAGAACCAGCAGCGTTACCTTCTCGACGCTGGGGCTGCGCGTCGCGAGCCAGTTTGATCTGGGTGGCATGGCCTTGACGGCGCGTGACACCTTGGGCTGGCGCCATACCTTCGGCGGGATGACGCCGCAGGCGTCTTCGCCTTCGCCGGCGGCGAGCGGTTTGCCTTCTCCGGTATCGCCATCGCGCGAAACGCGACGGCGGTAGGGCTCGATGTACAGATCACAGCGGCGGCGAGGCTTGGGATCAGCTATACTGGCTAATGCGCTGGACCGTACCTCGCGCTGAGAGGCGTTGGATCGGGGCGTCGTGCGAGAGAATGACGAACTGCGTTAGAAGGGTGATTGGCAATTTTAGCTCCACTGCAGAAATAATATACCTGTCGTGTTCTTTACTCTTGGCGGTTTCCACGCGAGACGTTCTGCGATCAGCTTTCTGGACTGACGAATAGTGCACTTGTCGTATTCCTAACTATCATACAGGTGGGATGCTCAAACGCCCTTAAGGGCCCGACTATTGAGTTCGCTGATTGTCGATTGGCACACCTAAGAAGGGAACGACAGGGAGATCGCAGCGACTGCTCAGTCCGAATTCGACACGAACGCGGCTCAATGCGTCGAGCGAGGTCGTTCTTGCAAGCCAATTTGCCGATGGCGTCACAAAAAGCGTTGAAAGGGACCAGCGGGCGCATCGTGGCAAACTCGAAGCTGCAGACGCAGTTCAAACAGGAGGGCGCCGATTTGATGGATGCGCGATCCATCGATTTCAAGGCGGAGTAGGCATGCCCGCCGAGGGGCATACGAGATCTAACCAGCGCGGCACGAACGGCGAGTGATCTCAATGATCCTCGCCGAATTCTTTCGCGGAATGCAGGCCATGTTGCCAGAAAGGCCTGCCGACATCGTCGATTCCTTGCACCCGCTCATCGACAAGACGTTGAATTAGAGCGTAGCTTGTTTTTCCGCGAGACGGCTCCGCTTCTTGTCGGTCCACTCCTGTAGATGCTGATGTGCCGATTTGGCGGCTTCAGCCATGTAAGCATCATCCACGGTCCAGCAGGTAAGCTCGACCCGCAAACCATTTGGATCGAAGAAGTAAATCGAATTCAGCGTGTGATGATCGGTGATCCCTAAAACGGAGATACCGGCTGCTTCCAGCCGCTTCTTGTATGAGACCAATTCATCTTTCGTGGCGACTTCCAAAGCCAGGTGATTGACCCAGGCAGGGGTATTTGCCGAAGGTTCGGGGGCGACGTTGTCGCCCAGATCAAAGAACGCTACGAACGAGCCGTCGTTCATTTTGAAAAAGAGGTGGCAATAGGGATTATATTCGCCAGTCGAGGGTACATGGTCTTCGCGCACGATGTGGGCCAGGGGAAGCCCGAGAATATCCTCGTAGAAGTGACGTGTTTCCTCGGCGTCACGACACCGATAAGCGAAATGATTGAGCTTCTGGATCGCGATGGTCATGCATCTCTCCTTAAGGCTTCGACATGATGCGAGCGAGTGAAAGACTTAAAGGCTCTTGGCGAAACTGAGCAGCCGATCAGCTGTCTCCGTGATCAGGTCCGTGCGGCCTGCCAGGTAATGATCGCCCCCTACGAGACGGTGGCGCTGTATCCGCCCCTTCGCGGCGCCTGCCCATGTGTCATTGTCGCATGGAAAGATGGAAGGGTCAGCCGTATGTTCGAAGAGCAAAACCGGAATGCTGGTCCGCGCCAGGTTGCTCGGTCCGTCGCCACGGCTGCGCGGTGACCACTGGCTTAAATAGCCTGTGAGCGAGGTGTAACGCCCCATGCTGTTGGCCGCATAGTTGAGTTGGCGGGGAGGTCCCCAGATGGTGATGCCGGGCGTACGGTCGTTCGGATCGATCGTCGGATCGAGGTTGCGCGGGTCAGCCAACGTGCGGTGGATGACAAAGGCCATATCGCGCGGCCCATCCGGCATGGAGCGCAGCTGACGCAGTTTGGCGTCGACCCAGGTGGTGATCCGTTCGACACGCTGTTTCTGCGCACGGCGGTATTTGTCCATGAAGGCCGGCGAATAGGCCGGGCCATTGGCAGGATTGAACATGTCGAGCGCCGGGTCGGTCGCAAGCAGGTCGTTCTCGTCGATCATTGAGGGGTCAAGCCAGGTCTCGATGATGCGAGAGCGGCCGAGATGGGCGGCGCTCAAGGCGACGCCATTGGCCGGCGGCATGTCCTCGGGAAACTGCTCGATCGGATCGCCAGCCGGCGTCGCCGTGATGTCGGGATTTTCGGCCTGGGCCTGATAGAAGCTCACCAGAGCGCCGCCACCGGAGTTGCCGATGAGCAGAACGCGCTCAAATCCCTGGCGGCGCAGCCAACTGACGCCGGCGCCGAGATCCTGGATGGCGCGTTCGAGGATCAGAACGGAATCGTTGCCGACATAGCGGGTGTTCAGGCCTAGCGTTGCGATGCCGCGTTCCGCCAGGGGTTCCAAGAGATAATGGGCGTGAAAATTGGAAGTCGGATGAATGACGATGGCAGCACAACGAGCCCCAGCGGGACGTCTGAAGACGCCCCAGATGCGGGGATTCATCATCTGTAGCCCGGATTGACTCTCCTGCATCGCACCTTGGCGAACAGTGATGCTGACCAATTCAGGCGTCATGCTTAGGCTCCTGTTGTTCTTGGGCGGCCGCGTAACCCGCCGCTGCCTTGTCAATAAATGCCGTCGCCCGGGCGACGTCCGTCATGTCCTGAAGCAGCAGCATGGTCAGGCGCGCCAGGACGGCGTTGGTGTTTTCTTCGCCCGCATCGGCAAGGCGTTTACATAATGTTGCGTAGAGATGTTCCAGGTCGTCCCGCGTCATGCTGAAAGCGCCTCCGTCTTGTGGCTCGTTGGCAGGCATTTCAGCGCGGCTTCAAAATGATGCGCCTGAGCTTGCTTCCAGCGCCCCATGACGTGGCCGTCGGGGCGCACGAGATAAAGGGTTCCAGGCTGGGCATCATAAAGGGTGAAAAGCCGCCCGGTTTCGTCCTGTGCGGACATGTCTTCCGGCGCTGCGGCACCGCGTGATAGTATGCGCACCGCGAGTGGAAATTTTTCGCCAAAGCTTTGGCAGGCTTTTTTGAGCGGTGCTGGCATTTCCGCTGTTTCGCCAAAATACAAAGCCGTGAAATGTGGGCCCAGCAGATCCGTCAGATGGCCATTCACGACGCTGCCATTCCGACCAATGCGCAGAGGGCATTCCGGCAGGACGGCACCGGGCACGGGGCCGGCGGCGAATGCGCCGGGCTCGTCGGTCATCGTCAACGGAGATTCAGTCAGTGGTGTGGCCGCATGCTGACGTGGAATGATGAGCTCGCGCAAGGCGGGTGTATCCTGAGCCAGCGACAGAACCGCGTCGCGGATGATGCGATGCGGCGTTGTCGGCGGCGACATGAATTCCGCACCCTGGGAGGCGTATCGCATATTGCCCAGCGCGGCGAAGTGCCGTTCGGCTGAGAAGCCGTCGAGCAGTTCGTCATTGGTCAGGCCTTTGATGACGAAAGCTAGCTTCCAAGCTAGATTATGCGCATCCTCAACCGCCGAATTCATGCCGCGAACACCGAAGATCGGCACCAGATGAGCCGCGTCGCCGCAGAACAGGACGCGCCCGTAGCGATAGCGCTCCAATGTCAGCGCGCTGGCTCGGTAGAGGCTGATCCAGACCGGTTCCCAGGAGCCCGTGATGCCGATCATGTCCAGATGCTTCTGGACGCGCTTCAGCACTTCTTCCGGTTTTGAGGCCCAGGCCTCCTCTTCCTCGCTGATCTGGTAGTCGAAGCGGATCATGCCACGCGGCTGCTTGTACATGAGCAACGTGCCGCCCGGCAGGGATGGCGGGTTGAACCAGCAATGGCGGCCGGCCCGGATGCTGTCGTTGTCGACACGAATGTCGATAATCACATAGCGGCCAACATGCCGCTGTCCCTGCATCCGCAGGCCGAGTTCCTTGCGCACGGTGCTCTGTCCGCCGTCGCAAGCAATCAACCAATCGGTGTCGAGTTCGTAGGCGCCGATGGGTGTTTCAACCGCGAGGCGTGCCCCAGCGTTCGACGATGTGACTTTGGTGACACGTGTCTGCCAGCGGATGTCGATCAGGCCGTCTTTGCGCTCGGCTTCCTTGACCATGCAATGTTCGATATAATTCTGCAGTTGGCTGATCGAGGGAGGGAACTTCTGTGTTTCATCCCCGGGCAGCTGCAAGCGGGCAATCTCGGTCAGACCGAGAAATGTCCAGGCTTCATTCCAGCGCAGGCACGTATCGAGAACGGCATCGGAGACGCCCAAGCGATCGAATATCTCCATGGTTCGGCGGGTGAAAGCCCCGGCGCGGCTGCCGGTGCAGATGGTTTCATCGGCTTCCAGAACGACGCTTGGAATTCCATAGTTTGCGAGGCCCAAGGCCACGGCAAGCCCGGTCGGCCCGCCGCCGGCGATCACGACCTTATGGCGCTTCCGCTCTTGTCCGTTCTCCAGATCGGGCAGGGCCGCGGCGTGGTGCTCATACGGAAAATACTCGGAAAATGTCGCTTCCACAGCGCTTCCCTATTGCTTGATCACTTTCGAAAAGATGCTGGTTCGGTCGTGACCGAACCAGCGCATTGAATCGCTTATTGATCCCGGCTCAGCGCGGGGCTCCGGTCATGATGTCGCCGGTCGGCGTCAACACGCCGCCGCGCACCGTCACGATTTGCATTTGGGTGATGGGGAAACCGTTGGTCGAAGCGGTGTTGAAGGTGATGCCCGGCAGCAGGTAATCGTTCTGCTGCTTGTCGACCTTCCGCGCGATTTCCATCAGTTCGGCGCGCTGGCCGGTCTTGAGTTGTTCAAGAAGCTTCACGAACGCTTCACCCAAGACAGCGCCCATCGGCTGCGCGGTGGGATCGAAGCCAGCACCGAAAAATTTCGCCATCGCGTCCTGGTAGGTCTTCATGGCATTGTCGTTCTTCCACTGCTCGGACGTCGGGTCCTTCAAATAGACAGCGCTGACGACACCTTCGATCATCGGTGCCGGCAGACGCTTGAGCAGGCCGGATGACGCGGTTGAGGTTTCAACGAGACGCAGAGGCGACCAGCCGATTTCGCTCGCCTTCTGCAGAGCTTGGGCTGCCGGGCGGCCGACGGCGAAGTTGAGGAAGACGTCGGCGCCGCTGGCCGCCAGTTTCACGATTTGCGAGTCGACGGTGGTGTCGGTGTATTCATAGCTTTCCGCCGCAACCACTTTTGCATTGCTGCCGGCCAGAGCGCGTTTCATGCCTTCCAGGCCGTCTTTGCCGTATTCATCGTTGGCATAAAGGATCGCGACCTTGGCGTCGGGCTTCACCTGTTTCAGATAGGCGCCGAAAATGCCGGTCTGCGTGGCGGGGACAGGCGGGAAGCCGATGGTCCACGGCCGTGCTTTGGGATCGGCGCCCCAGGCCGTCGCCGCGCTCAGAAGGTAAAGATGTGGGACCTTCTTGGCGTTCATATAGTCGACGATCGCCTGGTTTTCGTTGGTGCCGAAGACGCCGATAATGGCGAAGACTTGGTTTTGATCGACCAACTCGCGGGCGCCCGAGACAGCACGTGAAGGCTGGCCCGCGGCATCAATGACACGAAAGGCGATCTTTCGCGTCTTGCCGTCCGCCATTTTCACGCCGCCCTTTTCATTGATGTATTTGAAATAGGCGTCGATCTGGCGGTTGTAGATCGAGAGCGGAGCCGTCGGGCCGGAGAGCGGCGCGATCGTGCCGAGGGAAACCGTATCGTCGGTAATGCCTGGAGAGCGCGACTGCGCCGATGCCGGCGTGCCAAGCAACGAGATGGATAAGCCAAAGGCTGTCACAAGAAGAGATTTATGAAGCATTTCCCAGTTTCCTGCTTGCACGACGATGAGAGGAGAAGAAGTGCGGGAGCGATTGCACGCCCCGCATCAGGCGGCTGGGGAGGCTGACAAGCCCGCCAGGCAACAACAGAATGGTGAAAACGACGGCAACGGCGAAGCAAAGACCGGAGAGCGCCGGATCGATACGGCCAGTGTAGATCGGCAGAACGACAATGAAGAGGCTGCCAATAATCGCGCCCCATTCGGACGTCTTGCCTCCAATTACGAGCCCGATGATCAAGAGCGTGGCGAGGCCGATGGTGAAGTTCTCGGGCGCGACATAGCCGACCGTGATCGTGAAGCAGCTGCCCCCCAGTCCGGCGAGCAGGGTGCTGAAACCGAATGCCGCTACTTTCAATCGCGCAATATTGACGCCAAGAGACGTGGCAACCAGTTCGTTCTCTTGAATTCCGCGTAGGGCGCGTCCCAGCCGGCTGTTTCTGACTGAATAGGTGGCGATGAAACTGGCAATCGTAACAAGCAGCGCTACATAGTAAGCGCGCTGGTTGGCATCGATACCGAGCCATTCCGGCGGGTCCGGAAGGATCACGTTGATGCCGCGCACGCCATTAGTGAGCCAATCGAAATATTTGATGATCTGCGGTGCTGCGACGGCGATCGTCAAAGTGAGCGCGGCAAGAAAATGTCCGCGCAGCCGCAGGCTCGGAATGCCGACCAGCACGCCGAGGGCGAGCGACAAAATGGCGGCGACCGGGAACGTCGCCCAATAGGGAAAGTCGTATGTCTTGACGAGAACCGCCGTGGTGTAAGCACCCAGGGCGAAGAAGGCGCCGTTTCCCAGAGCGAGCTGTCCAGCAAGGCCCGTGATGATCACTAGGCCGAGCACGGCCGGGGCGTAAGAGAAGGCGGTCGCAAGCTGGAATGTCGCAAAAGAACTGACGACGAACGGCGCCACGATGGCGAGGACGAGCACGCCGGCGGTGCGCATCCAGCTTCCAATGTTGGATTGAGGCATCATACGCGCACCGTCCATTTCCGGCCGAACAATCCTTGTGGCCGCAGCGTCAGGATGGCGATGATCGACAGAAGCGGAATGCAGACACGCAGGTCCGAGCCGACAAGATAGCTTCCGGCGAGATTTTCCAGGACGCCGATGCCGAGACCTGCAACGACCGCGCCCACTGCGCTGTCGAGCCCGCCAACCGTGGCGGCCGCGATCGCAAAGATAATGATCCCTTGCATCACGTTGGGATCAAGGAACAGCCGCGGCGTGACCAGTACGCCGGCCAAGCAGCCAAGCGCCGCGGCAAGGCCCCATCCCAGCCCGAGCATGGTGCCGGGATTGATGCCCAGGATGCGGCAGGATTCTCCGTTCGAGACGGCAGCGCGCATCATCAGCCCAAGCTTGGTGTGCGAGAACAGGAAGTGAAGAACGAGGCAGATCAGCAGAAGAACGAGTAGGGTGCCGATCATCTGGTAGCTGAGTGCGTTGCCGCCGATCCTGAGCAGGCCCTCCGGGAACAGGGTCGGTATGCGCTGGACTTGATAAGACCAGATCAAGCCGGCGGCGGCATTGATGCCGATAAACAAGCCCAGCATGATGACGACAGCGGTCAGAGGTTGACGGCTCGCCGGCGAACGAAACAGCGCTCGCTCGATCAGCATGCCACCCGCCAGGGAAAATGCCATGGCGATCAGGACGGCCAGGAAAAGAGGAAGTCCCAGGGTCAGCGCGCTGAACGTGATGTAGGTTGAGAACATCGCGATCTCGCCTTGAGCGAAGTTGATCAACCCGGTCGAGCGATGAACGAGAACCAGTGCCAGAGCTAATGCGGCATAAATGGCGCCGCTTTCCAGGCCGTCGATGATTTGCTGCAGAAACGAGGTCACTTCGGCTGCCTTTGTTGCAATCACATACCTAGATAGATGCGGCGAATCTGATCGTCGTTGACGACGGCGGAGGCGGCGCCTTCGAAGGCTATGGAGCCCGTTTCGAGGACATAAGCCTTTTGGGCAACGTGCAGCGACAAAGCCGCATTCTGTTCGACGATCAGCATCGTCAGGGCGCGTTCGACGCGCAGACGATTGAGCGCGGCGAAAATCTCTTCCGTCAGCTTTGGCGCCAGGCCAAGCGATGGCTCATCAAGAAGCAGAAGCTGTGGCGATGCCATCAAAGCGCGGCTGATGGCCAGCATCTGTTGCTCGCCGCCGGACAGGCTACCAGCGAATTGTTTGCTCCGCTCTTTCAAACGGGGAAACAGATCGAAGACCATTTCAAGGTCGGCCTGCACACCGCTCCGGTCTCTGCGCAGGGCCGCGCCCACGGCAAGATTGTCCTTGACCGTCAGATCGTTGAAGGTGCCGCGCCCCTGCGGGACATGGCCTATGCCGGCCCGGGCGATGCGTTCGGCGGACCAGTTTGAAATGTCGCTCCCATCGAAGCGGATGACGCCATGGCGCCAGATCAATCCAGAGATGGCGCGCAGTGTCGTTGTTTTGCCGGCGCCGTTGACGCCGAGAATGACACAGGCTTCACCTGCTGTTACCTTGAGCTGCACGTCGCGCAGAACCGTGATCGGACCGTAGCCGGCGACGAGATGTTGCACCTGCAGGAGGCTCATGCGGCGCTCCCGAAATAGACGGAGGCGACTTCTTCGTTTCGCTGAACGTCCTGGGGTGTTCCGTCCGCGAGAACGGCGCCCTGGCTCATCACCACCACATGGGTGCAAAGATCCATCACCATGCGCATGTGGTGCTCGACCAAGAGAACAGTCAGGCCGCGATCGGCGCGTAGGCGGCGGATCATCTCTCCGAGCTCGTCGACCTCGCCATGGCTGAGCCCGCCGGCTGGTTCGTCGAGCATGAGAAGCTTTGGCGATGACATGAGGGCGCGGGCGATTTCCACCCGTTTGAGCGAACCATAGGGCAGGTTCGCTGCCCTCTCATCGGCGAGATGGGCCAGGCCAACTTCCGCTAGGCAGGCGAGCGCTTCGCTCCGTAGCCGCTGCTCTTCCTGGCGGGCGGACGGCAGCCGAAACGAGATCGCCAGAAAGCCCGATTTCGAGGTGGAATGCCCGCCGAGCAGAACGTTCTGAAGGACTGACAAGTCTCCATACAAGCCGACGTTCTGAAACGTGCGGCTGACGCCGAGATACACCACGTCACGCGGCGGGATTTCGCTGAGCGAGCGGCCGGCGACGCAAATGTCGCCGCTGTCGACGGGAACCAGGCCGTTGATGCAATTGAAGAGGGTGGTCTTGCCGGCGCCGTTCGGGCCGATCAAGCCACAGATTTCTTGCGTATGGACACGAAAAGAGACGTCGCGGAGCGCGGCGATGCCGCCGAAGCGGACGCTGATATTTTTGACGTCAAGGAAAGCCTCGCCCGGCTCCATCGCCGCGAGTTTTTGGCTCTTCTTATGTCGTTTGAAGGACTCCTCCATCCCTCGCCTCGTCACTTATCATCGTTATTTTGTCGATAATATAACGATATTATATCTTCATTTTCTTATTATCAAGATGTTTGTACGCCTTGAAGTGGAATGCAGACGCCTGAGAACAGAGGAAAATGTGGGTAGCGACCGCATATTTCCAAAATATCTTGGGTTTATCCAACGTTAGGGCAACTTCTCCGGTCGCGATGAGGCCTTCATGCTAGAATTAAGTCGGTAATTTATCTGCATCAGATTGATAATTTATCGGGAAAATGACAGTTTAAAGGGAAGCTATGACAAAGATCAAAGATCCGACCATCGAGACGAAGCTCCATGAGCCCATCGTTTCCTCCGCTCACCTCGCAGAGGGTGGTTCGCCCGCGCTCTCGGAGGTCGAATTCGGTCTCATTCTCGCCGTTCATGCTTTCGATCGCTGGATTGTCCGCTGTATGGCCGCCTCAGGCGTGCCGAACCTGTCGCGGCTCGAAGTCTTGATTCTGCATATCGTTCGCCATCGGGGGCGCCCGAAGAAGTTCGCAGACATTTCCCTCATTCTCGACATCGAGGAAGTTCATCTGGTCACTTACGCGCTGCGTAAGCTCGAGGCGCAGGGGCTGGTCAGCACGCAGCGCCAAGGTAAGGAAAAGCTTGTCGCCGTGACACAGCACGGCGCCGAGGTTTGCGCCCGTTACGCAGGCGTGCGCGAGCAATTGCTGGTCAAGCCGTTGCGCACGTCTGGCCCGTCCGAAGAAGCGCTTTCCGGGCTGGGCGAGATGCTGCGCGCAGTGTCCGGCTATTACAATCAGGCGGCCCGATCCGCAGCTACGGTGTGACCCATGAAGCGTCGGTCCGCTGTCGGCGCAGATATGAAGAAGTGGCGTCAGCCACTCGCTCACGGAGTTGATATCTATCATGCAGGCTGAGGAAAAAGCGCCCCGTTACATTGGCCACGCCGTTGCAAGGCTGGAGGATGAGGCGCTGTTGCGCGGCCAAGGCTGTTTCGTCGACGATATCGAATTGCCCGGGATGTTGCATGGTGCCTTTCTGCGCAGTCCGCTCGCTCATGGACGTATCCGGTCGATCGACACGGCCGCCGCCAAAAGCCTGGACGGTGTGCGCGCTGTCCTTACCTACGCCGACCTTCGTGCACTCCTGACGTTGGATCGTATCCCGCTCGCCATGCCGTCGGCGGCCATCCGCTACCAGGTCGATCCCTTCGTGCTCGCCCGCGACGAGGTTTGCCATGTCGGCGAACCCATCGCTTTGGTCATCGCGACAAGCCGCCATATCGCTGAGGATGCAATCGGCTTGATTGCGCTCGATCTGGAAGCCTTGCCGGTGGTAGTGGATCCACGCAGTGGGCTCCAACCGGACGCGCCGCGGGCGCGGCTCGAGTGTGCCGACAATCTGGTTGCGCGGACCAAAGCTCAGTATGGTGATGTCGATGGTGCCTTTGCTCGTGCGGCACACGTCATCCACGAACATTTTCACCTCCACAAGGGGGGAGGGCACTCCATCGAGCCGCGCGGGCTTGTGGCGCGTTACGAACCGATGGAGCGCCTGCTGACCGTTTGGGACAGCACCCAGATGCCGCATCAGGCCAAACGGATATTTGTCGCAACGCTGGGTCTCGATGAGACACAGGTGCGCGTCGTCGCCCCGGACGTTGGCGGCGGCTTCGGGCCGAAGTTCATTTTTTATCCTGAAGAGCTGGCTGTTGCCGCGGCTGCGGTTTTGCTGAAAACCCCGGTCAAGTGGATAGAGGATCGGCTTGAGAGTTTCACCGCAACGACCCAGGAGCGGGATCAATACTGGGATATCGAACTGGCGGCTGACAAGGATGGCAAGCTCCTTGGGATTCGCGGCCACCTCATTCATGATCACGGCGCCTATACGCCCTATGGCATCGCGCTGCCCTACAATTCCGCGACCAATCTGCTCGGGCCCTATGTCCTTCCAGCCTATCATCTCGACATTTCGCTCTGCCTGACCAATCTCGTTCCCGCCACGCCGACGCGCGGCGCGGGGCGGCCGCAAGGCACGTTCATCATGGAACGCCTGCTCGATCGCCTGGCCAAACAGCTCCATGTTGACCGTGCCGAGATTCGCAGCCGCAATCTCATTCAGCCGGACCAGATGCCCTATCGGACTTCGCTGACCACGCGGGATGGTGGCGCGATGATCTACGACAGTGGCGACTATGTAGAGTGCCAGCGGCGCGCACTGGAACTCGCCGGCTGGTCCGACTTCGAGGTGCGCCGAGCCGAAGCTCGGCGCCAAGGCAAGCACCTCGGCATTGGGCTTGCCAACTATGTCGAAGGCTCCGGACGCGGGCCATTCGAAAGCGCGGCGGTGCGGATCGGCCCATCGGGCAAGGTCATTGTCAGCACCGGCGCGGCGGCGCAAGGGCAGGGCACGGTGACCATGCTCGCTCAACTGGTTGCCGAAGTGCTGGGTGTGTCGCCGGCCTCTATCTCCGTGATCGCGGGCGATACCTCTGCAAGCGCGCTTGGCCTTGGGGCTTTTGCCAGCCGGCAAGCCGTGACGGCGGGCAACGCTGCGCATCAGGCGGCCATCCAGATTCGCGAAAAGATCTTGAAGGTCGCCTCCGAGGCGTTGGAAGCGTCACCGGACGACCTCGAACTCGAGGACGGCCGCGTATACGTGAAAGGTGTTCCGGGGCTTGGCCGCAGTTTTGCGCAAATCGCGACATCGTTGGAAGGCATGCCCGGTTTCCCATTGCCGGCCGGGATGACACCAGGGCTCTCCGCCGTGATCGATTTTCAGCCGGCGGCTTTGACCTATTGCAACGGCACGCATATCGCCGAAGTCGAGGTCGATGCTGCGACGGCGACCGTTCATGTGCGGCGCTATGTGGTGGTTCACGATTGCGGCCGCCTGATCAATCCGATGATTGTCGACGGTCAGGTGGTGGGCGGGGTCGTCCATGGCATCGGCAGCGCCTTATACGAACGCATGATCTATGGTGAGGATGGCCAGCCTCATACGGGCACCTGGGTCGACTATCTGATGTGCACCGCCGATGTGTTGCCCCGGATCGAGGTGCACCATATGGAATCTCCAACGCCCCTCAACCCGCTTGGGGTCAAGGGCGCCGGCGAAAGCGGCACGATCGCAGCGCTTGCTGTCGTTGCATCGGCCGTCGAGGACGCTCTGCGGGACGAGAACGTCAAAGTTTGTGAACTACCGATCACGCCCGCACGTTTACATCGGCTTCTGCATCCCAAGACGATGGCCGCGACATCATGAAATCATCGCCTTTCACCTATCATCGGCCGGCGTCCCGGGCGGAAATGCTGTCGTTGCTGCAGACGCTCGATAATGCTCGCTTGCTCGCCGGCGGCCAATCGCTCATGCCGATGCTCAATCTGCGTATCGCCGCGCCGGACCACCTCATCGACTTGAACAGTGTGGCCGGCCTTGGCGATATCGAGGTCGCAGAAGGGCATCTGAGAATCGGCACGATGGTGCGGCAACGGGCTCTCGAACGGTCCGATCTCGTGAACCAACATATGCCGATTTTTGGCGAGGCATTGCACCACATCGGGTTTCAGCAGACGCGCAACCGTGGCACGGTCGGCGGCAGCATTGCCCATATGGACCCGACCGCGGAGCTTCCCGTGGTGGCGCTTGCAACGGATGCTATGTTTGTCCTCGAAAGCGTGCGCGGACAGAGAGTCATAGCGGCGGAAACCTTGTCGACCGGCTATCTGACAACCCAGATCGAACCAGACGAGGCGCTGGTCCGCATCGACGTTCCCATTTGGTCGCAACATCATGGCTGTGCTTTCGAGGAAGTGACGCGGCGCGGCGAAAGCTTCGCGATCGTCTCCGTGGCCGCTCTGGTCGAACTCAGCCCGGAAGGCGCTGTCGCTCGGGCGGCCATTGCCGTTGGTGGCCTGGTCGAGGCGCCGCAGCGTGTGAAAGCCGGCGAGGCCGCTTTGATCGGTCATCACCCGAGCGAGGACGATATTCGGGCTGCAGCCCAGGCGGCGGTGGCACTTCCAGCCGACAGCGATATCTATGCGCCGGCTGACTACAAGCAGCATTTGGCGGGCGTGTTGAGCGAGCGGGCTCTGCGCCGGGCCATCACTCGGGCTGAAAGCAAAATGCATGTCTGATCGCCACACCATCACAGTGCGCGTCAATGGTGCGGAGCACCATGTAACCGTTGAGGCGCGAACGCATCTTGCAGACATGCTCCGGCATCAGATTGGTCTGACGGGCACCCACATTGGCTGCGAACACGGGGTCTGCGGCGCCTGCACTGTTCTGCTGGATGGAGCAACCGTCCGTTCCTGCCTGCTTCTGGCGGCGCAGGCCGATGGGCACACGGTTGAGACAATCGAAGGCGTTGCCAAATCGGACGAAGACCTCCACCCCATTCAGGTGGCGTTGGCCAAGCATCATGGCTTGCAGTGCGGATATTGCACGCCTGGCGTCGTCATGACATTGGTCGAGCTGCAACGCGACTTGGAAGGTCAGCCGGTCGACGAAGCGACTGTGCGCCATGCTTTGGCAGGCAATCTCTGCCGCTGCACCGGCTATCAGGGCATGGTCGATGCAGCATTGGCCGTTCTCAATGAACAGCGGAAATAGCTGACCAGCGCCAATAACCAATCCCCAGACGCTCGATTTGGTGCCCCATGAAAATTGCCATTCCTGATCTGATATCGAACTCCTATTTTCCTGCTCTCGCCGCCATCGAACTCGGCTTTTTCGCGGAGCAGGGGCTCGATGTTACCCATGAGCTGATTTTTCCGGTCGACAAGGCCTATCGCATGCTGCGCGATGGCGAGGTCGATTTTGTTGCCGGCGCTGCTCATGCGGCGCTTTCGGCTTTTCCGGATTGGCAGGGCGTCAATCTCCTCTGTGCCTTGTCGCGAGGGATGTACTGGTTCCTCGTGATGCATAAAGATTTCGCAGCCAAGCGCGGGGAACTCGATGTCATCAAGGGCAAGCGGATTGGCGCTGCCCCTTGGGTCGATATGGGCCTGCGCGCGGTGGTTCGCGATGCGGGATATGATCTTGATCGTGACGGGATCGAGATTGCTCCGCCGCCGATGATGCCGGGCGTGGGGCCTAATTTCGGTCTTTCGGCGGCACGGGCCTTGGAAGAGCGAAAGATTGACGGTTTCTGGGCCAACGGCATGGGCGCCGAAGTGGCGGTGCGCCGTGGCATCGGCGATGTCGTTCTGGATGTCAGGCGAGCCGATGGCCATCCAACCTGGTTCTACGCGACATTCGCCACGCTCGCGACGACGGCTCGAATGGTGGAAACATCACCGGAACGCGCAGCTGCGATGGTGCGCGCCATCGACCAGACTCATGCCGCCCTTAAAAAGGATGTTCAGCTAGCAGCGGCCGTCGGCCGGAAGTTCTTTCCGCCTGAAGAGGCGGAGCTGATCGCTGGCCTCATTCAACGCGATCTTCCTTACTACGACAGCCAGATCTCGAGCGAAGCGATCGAAGGGCTGGAACGGTTCGCACAAGGATCGGGGCTCGTGCAGGGCGGAGCGCCGATCAAGACCTTCGCGACTACGGTTCCGGCGGGTGACCGTCAGGCTTGACGCGATGCTTCAGCATCTCCGGTATGGCGAAGAACTTGCGGCGGGGCGCGCCGTCGGAAGCCGCGATCGTTTCGGCGTGCTCAATTTTCTTCCAGTCGGCGAAATCGGTCCATTGCACTTGTTGCCGATCAAGGATCTGCTGCAATGCCTGGAAGCCGGGTTTGCCGCCGATGCCAGTTTCCGCGCGGATGCGCTCGGCGACTTCCTCACCGTCCAGCCGGTTCGTGCCGATTTTCCCTGACGGTCCCCGCTTCAGCCAGCCGACGACATAAAGGCCCGGAGCGACAAGGCCATCCACGTTCTCGAGACGGTTGCCTGCGGCGGCAACCGCGAGATCGCCGATGGGACGGGCCTGGTATCCGATGGCCGCGACGATGAGCCCGCACGGCACGTCGAACGTCTCACCGCTGCCCACGACGCGGCCGTTATCGACCTGCGTGCGCTCGAAGCGGATCGCTTCCACGCGCGTCTCGCCCAGGACGCGGATTGGCCGCGCATTGAATTGAAAGCGAATGCGGCGCGGCCGGGACGTCGCATCTTCCTTGGCGAAAGCCTGGAAGCATTCGAGGTTCTTGGCTTTCAGCCGCCGTTCCCGTGGTGGCAGATTGTCATCCAGCGCCGCCGGAATCTGCGCCGGTTCGGCTAGGGCGACGACATCGTGCAGTTCGCCGAGTTCGCGCAATTCAACCGTGGTGAATTTCGCATCCAACGCGCCCCGCCGGCCGACGATATGGACGTCGGCGATTTGCGAGTTGCGAAGCTGCTGCAAGGCGTAATCGGCGATGTCGCTCGTTGCCAGATCTGCCGGCGGCCGCGACAGGATGCGCGCGATATCGATCGCGACATTGCCGTTGCCGATGACGACGGCGCCTGCCTGATCCAGTTGCGGGTTCAGCCCCGCATGTTCGGGATGAGCATTGTACCAGCCGACGAAGGCGGCTGCGCCATAGACGCCGGGCAGTTCGGCACCGGGAATATCGAGAGCGACATCGTAAGGCGCGCCGCTTGCCAGTACGACCGCATCATAAATTTCTCTCAACTCGACCAGGGAAACATCACGGCCGATCTCGACGTTACCGATAAAACGGACATTCGGCAGGGCGGCGATGCCGTCGAATGTCTCCTGGATTTTTTTGGTCGCCTGATGATCGGGCGCGACCCCGGAACGCACCAGGCCATACGGCGTCGGCAGCCGGTCGATCAGATCGATCTCGCAGTCCGGACATGCGGTCGTGAGGGCTTCTGCCGTGTAGAAGCCGGCCGGGCCCGCGCCGACAATCGCAAACTTGCGTGTCGCGCCGTTGACGGAATGTGTCATGGAGAGCGCCTTTGCCGGTCTGTTCAGCCGCCAGTTCTCAAATGGGGATCGGGCACCGTTCGCACTGAACGTCGAGCGTCTTGACGTGCGCGATGAATTGCGCGGCCCGCTTGATCGTCACGTCTAGAACGGCTTTGCCGATTTCGGCGGTAGCAGCGGCCGGATTGGAATAAGTGCCGTGCCCCTGGGTGCGCTTGTAGAACTCGGCCGCGGTCGGCTGATTGAACGCGATGTTCTGATCGAGCGGCGGATCCATCGGAAGATTGCTGGCAAAGTCGGCGAGCGGATGATCGGGCAGGGTCATGATCTTGTCGACCCGCACCAGCTCGGGGTGAGCATGCAGCATGAAGGACGTTTCGACATTGCCGGCATGATGGGAGGCATCGCGGCCATTGCCCGCCGCTTCGCACACTTCCTTGCGGGCAATCAGATGGGTGTCGATGATCGCAACATAGGCGCCGGTCTTGAATCTCAGTTTCGCCATTGCGATCTGCATCGGCGGAAGATTGGCGACCCGGTTGCCGTTGACGAAAATGATCTTCTTGAAGCCATGGGAGATCAAGCTTTCTCCGATATCGACGCAGACCTGCGTGAGAGTTTCCGGCCGCAATGTGATGCCGCCCGGATAGGCCAGGTGATGCGGCGACCAGCCGAAATGCATGGGCGGCGTCACCAGGACGCCTTCCTGCTTCGCAACGGCTTCCGAAACGTCGCTTGCCCAGGCGGTATCCACCAGAAGAGGCGTGTGATGGCCGTGCTGTTCGGTGGCGCCGACCGGCACCATCACGACGCTCTGCCTCTCAAGATATTCCGCAATATCCGGCCATGTCAGCTCGTGGAGCCAAACGCTTTTTGCCATGATTCTCTCCTCGGGGCTCAGTATGCCGGCTTTAGCGTGATGCAGGCGTCGGGTCGAATTCGTTTTCGAGCTTATCCTCTGCACCGATCCAGTCATCGGCGTCGTCGGGCACCGTGCCGGGCTTGCGGATTTTGGGCCAGAGGGCGGCATATTTGCGATTGAACTCGACCCATTTTTCGGCGCCAGGCGCTGTGTCGCGCATGATCGCTTCGGCCGGACATTCTGGCTCACAGGCGCCGCAGTCGATGCATTCTTCCGGATTGATGACCAGCATGTTGGCGCCTTCGTAAAAACAGGTCGCGGGGCATGACTGGAGGCAGTCTTGGAATTTGCAGCGGATGCAGGAATCTGTGACGACAAAGGTCATAAGCAGGTCCTTTTTGGGCGAGAACCAGAATTATTTGAGGATCGCGGAGAGATGCTCTTTTGACGGCGCGATATCTGTCACCAGATCGCGGATGACATCCTTGTCCTCCAGGGGCTCGATCTTGGCGCCCTTGGGAGTCAGTCGAGCGGTGCAGGCATAGGTGACAGAACCGTCGACCATGAGGGAGCATTCCTTGCAGGCGTTCGCATTGATGCAGCTGTAGCGAATCGCCAACGTCGGATCGACATGAGCACGGATCCACATCAGCGCATCGAGCACCGACATGCCCTCGACATAGGGGATGCTGAATTCCTGAAGTTGGAGGCCGGTTTCTTGCGTTCCACGGGCGACCAGAAGAGGAACCTGTTCTGTCATCAGCCTATCCGATCCCTAAACGTGTTTGGCTTTGGCGAGGGGCGCCCATCGCGATGCAATGGCGGCTCCTTCGAGGCGGAGGATTTGGTTGCGCTCGAAATCCGTGCTGGTTTCGGGATAGTCGAGGCGCTGATGGGCGCCGCGGCTTTCCTGACGATTGAGCGCCGCGAGCGTGATCATTTCCGCGACCTCGAGGGAACTGCGCAACTCGAACCATTCCTCAACCGTCGTGTTGAAGACCTGCCCTGGACTGAGCTTCACATGCGCCATATCGGTCGTGCGCATGCTCCGCAACCGCTCCAGTGCCTGTTGCAGGCTTTCCTGCGTGCGCGACAGCCCAACCTTTTCCCACATCAGTGTCTGCAACTCGCCCCATAGCTTGGTCGTTCCCGCCATTTCATTGGCGGATCCAGCTTCGGCGCGATGGTTGATTTCGGCGATCTGAGTGAGAATGGCCGCTGCGGCCCGATCATCCCACTGCTGCTGAACCGCTCCGACTTCGGCGGCGGCGAAGCGGCCGGCGCGCTCGCCAAAGACCAGCGCTTCGGGAATGGCATTGCCGGAAAGGCGATTGGCGCCATTGGCGCCGCCGACGGCCTCGCCCGCAGCGTAAAGGCCAGGAACGGAGGTTTTCATCTCGCCATCGACGCGGACACCGCCCATGTGATAGTGCGCGATAGGCGCCACCTCGACACATTGCTTGGTGAGATCGATGCCGTTCTTCGCCAACACGTCGATGGTCGGGCCAAAAGCAGCGCGCAGATCAGCTTCCGGCACATGCATGAAGCTCAGATAAGCACCGCCCGCTGGCGAGCCTCGTCCTGCTTCGTTTTCCTTGACGATGGCATAGGCGGTCACATCGCGTGGCGCCGTATAGACACCGCTGTCTTTCAGCCCATAGTTTTCGAGGAACTCCTCCATGCGTCCGTTCAACAGACGCCCGCCGAGCTTGTAGCGGAACGGATCCCACATGATGGGGTCCATGCCGACGAGGCGCGGCGCAAGATGTCCGATGGGGAAAAACTGCGGGAATTCCATGTCGATAAGATCGGCGCCGGCGCGCAAGGCGAGCGCATAGGCATCGCCGTTCATGTTGGTCGAGGCGCTGTTGCGTTGGAACAGCTTGGTCAAGCCACCGGCGGCGAGAATGGTCGCCTTGGCGTTGATGGTCACCGTGCGCCCATCATCCACATTGACGCCGACAGCGCCGACGACACGGCCGTTATGAACGACAAGGTCGCGGATCGCCAAGCCGCTGACGCGTTTGAGCGTGCGCACGCGCGAAACCTGGGTGCGCAAAACTTGGGCGACAGCCGGGCCAGTGTTGAGAATGTCGACATAGACGCAGCGCGGAACGCTATGGCCGGGCGCTTGCACGCCATTGATGCGTCCCTCAGCGTCGCGGGCCCAGCCGACATTCCAGCCATCGAGTTCGCGGATGCGCTCAGGCGCTTCGCGGCACAGGATGCCGGCGAGCTCTTCATTGCAGATGCCGCGGCCGGCTTTCAGCGTATCTTCGAGATGAAGTGACCAGCTGTCCTCGGCCTGCTCGCCCAAGGCAGCGGCCACAGTCATCTGCGCCATGATCGTCGCGCCGCCTCGGCCGACGAGGCTCTTGTCAACGAGCAGCACTGACGCGCCAGCCTTGGCGGCTGTGATTGCGGCGGTCATTCCGGCCGCTCCAGCCCCAATCACCAGAACGTCGGTTACAATATCGGGCATCTGTGCCTCCCTGCTACCGTGGGTGTTAGATAACCGTTCTTGACATGTCAAACTAAATTATTTGAAATGTCATTGGACAGGAAGCAGCGGAGGCGTTATTGCGCCAAAATCAGAAAACTGCACTGGGGAAATGATGCGTGCGGACGCCGAAAGTCTTCCGAAGAAATCGCTCAACGAAGAGGCTTTTGAGCAGATCAAACACGACATCGTCTGGTGCAAGCTTTCGCCTGGCGAGGAAGTTAGCGAAGCTCGGCTGACGGGCCTCTATGGTTTTGGCAAGGCGTCCATCCGTCGCGCCCTGTCGCAGCTTGCCCAGGAAGGATATGTGATCCCGATTCCTCGATCTGGGCATCTGATCACGCCAGTGACGCTGCAGTCGGTCAAGGAAGTGTTCGAGCTGCGGATGTTGATCGAGCCCGTGGTGATGGAAAAGGCCTGCGGCCATGTCGATGCCGCCCGGCTGCAGGCTCTAAATGCCGAATGCGCCGTTGGCTATGTTCCCGGAGACACGGTGAGCGAGGGCCGTTTTGTTGCGGCCAATCGGGCCTTTCACATGGAGATCGCCAACTGCTCCGGCAACTCCCGCATGGCCAACTCCCTATCGCAGATCATTGATGAAATGACCCGCTTGCTTCATCTCGGCTTCGTCTTGCGCGAACGGCCGGAAGAATTGCATCAGGAGCACGATACCTTGATCGAAGCCCTGTCTAGCGGCGATAAACCACGCGCTCGCGCCATCACCGAGGCGCATATCAACACCATTCGCACCTTGGTAGTCGAGGGCATCATCAAGCATACGAATTTAAGCGGAACCAGTATTTCACGCGCCAAAGCTTGATACCAAGCATGATCCCTGCCGGAGGATAGGCGCGATGGAGAGCAGGAAATAGTGAAGGAGAGCCGCTGAACAAAAGTGTGCAATGTCGAATGTTGATCAGCACGTCGATCCTGTCATACCAGGCTGCGATCACCCGGCCGCATGGCGCCTCCCGCTGACAGAAGAACAATGAGACGCCGCGACTCTGGATGTCGCTTGGCCAACAGCTCGATGCGCTGCTGAGCGCGTCCCGTGCGGTCACGACTGAAATAGCCGCAAGTTTCGACGCCGATCTGCAACCGGCGACCTACCAGATCGTCCAATGGCTTCACGCCTTCGGGGCCGCCCAGGCGAGCCATGTCGCGGACGCGTTGCGCAGCCGGCCGCCTGGTGCGGCAGCTCAAGCAAGCCGGAATCGTCAAGTCCCGTCCCGATCCGGCTGACAGCGCGGAGTGATGCTGTCCCTGACAGATCAGGGCTCGAACAAGATGCGCGCCGCGATCAAGTACAAGGGCGAAGTCTTTCGCCGTCTTCTCGACAGCTGGAGCGAAGCCGACCTACGTATTTTCACGAGCTTGCTGCGTCGCTTCAACACCGGCAAAGCCGATGACTAGCTACGGTCTTTGCCTACGCATCCGCCCCATGGCACCGGCGCGCGACGGTCATCAGACGACAGGCTGTGTCTCAAGGCGGGCCAGCAGGTGCGTCGTAAAGAAGGGCGTCAATTTCCGATCGCGGCGTTCACATGCTCCGCAGGCTTCTTATCATCGATGCGCGGGAAATTCGTGGTGCTTGAGTTCGTGGCCCCGGCTGGGAACGGCGTGAGGTTTAGGAACTATTCCTTTTAACGAACGCGTTCGATTGCCTAATTTTGTTGGGCTTTCAGCGAGCCCAGAGGAAGCCTCTCAAGAGCTGAATCTTTGATCTAACGCCCGGGACAGGGAGCACCAATTGGTGCCGGTTAAGTTGGCATTGACTGGTTAAATAAGTAGTATTACTGTTTAATCAATAAGAAACGATGTTCAGGGGCGAGCATGAGTATCACGTCTGCCTTAAAGAGGGCTGGGCAGGTGGCGGGGAGCCACTTGGCCATGGTGACAAACGATACGAGCATATCGTGGCTTATGTTGAATGATCGCGTCGCAAGAATCGCGGGGGGCTTGCGGGACGAGGGTATCGAACCTGGAGATCGTGTCTGCGTTCTGATGCTCAACCGACCCGAATTTCTCGAAATCCACTACGCAACAGCGTGGGCCGGCGCGATCCTGGTGCCGCTCAACTTCAGATTCGCGGCCGCCGAACTGCGCGATGCCATTCGTAAAACCAACTCCCAGCTGCTGATCGCCGATCCATTTTTTGCCGAAACGGTCCGACAGGTTTGCCAGGAGATTGATACGTTGCGGGTGATTTGGACCGGCGGCGAGGACATGCCGCAGGCCGATCGCTATGAGCGCCTTCTCGAAGCCGATGCCATCGAGGATTTGAGTACCGGGCAAGACCAGTCGGTGGCCGGCATTTTCTTCACCGGCGGCACGACCGGTTCGCCGCGCGGCGTGGCGATTTCCAGCGCCAGTCTTCGCGTCGAGTTTCTCGAATTGCGCCAAGCGCTCGAATTCGATCGTAGCAGCATCTACGTCCACATGATGCCGATGTTTCATCTCGCAGACTTCGGCATGGGCAGCGCTCTGACTTTGGCCGCAGGCACCCATTGCTTCCTGGAGCAATTTACGCCGCAAGCCTGCCTCGATCTGATCCGGCGGTATCGGCCGACGCATCTGTGTCTCGTGCCGACCATGGTGTCGATGGTTCTTGATGAAGCGCAGGCGCAGGCTTCCAGCGGCGGCAGCGCGATGGATCTGCTGTCGAGCGTCAAGATGATCGTATATGGCGCGGCGCCAATGACACCGGCCTTGATCGAGCGGCTTCAAGAGGTCGTGCCCGGTGTCAAGCTGCGCCAATTTTATGGCATGACCGAGTTGGCCGGCGCCTGTGTCACCCTGGCGCCGGAAGATCACGATCCCGCGCCCGACAAGGTTCATCGGATGCGCAGCATCGGCCAGTCGATGGCGACGTCCGAAGTCAAGATCGTGCGCGAAGACGGATCGACATGTAAAGCCGATGAAGCCGGAGAAATTCTCGTCCGTGGTCCCCTCGTCATGCTCGGCTATTGGGAGGACCCGGAAGGCACCGCCGCCGTGCTAAAAAATGGCTGGATGCACACTGGTGATGTCGGCAGCATAGACCTGGATGGTTTCATCAAAATCCATGATCGCACCAAGGACATGATCATCTCGGGCGGTGAGAACATCTATTCGCTCGAAGTCGAGAATGCACTGGCGCGCCATCCAAAAGTGCTGCAATGCGCGCTCGTCGGCTTGCCCGATGAGAAATGGGGTGAGCGGGCTCATGCTGTTGTCGTCGTGCGCTCCCCGGATGTGCAAGACAGCCTCTCCAAGGATTTCGAGACGCACTGCCGTGGGCTGATTGCCGGCTATAAAATCCCCAGAAGTTGGACTATTCGCAGCGAGCCGCTGCCGCTCAGCGGCGTCGGCAAGGTCCAGAAACAGAAACTGCGTGCGGAGATTATCGCCAATGCGGGTTGAGACGGAAGAGCTTCGGATTTTTCAGGATCACGTGCGGCGCTTTGTCGAACGCGAGATCAGCCCGTTTCACCGCCAATGGGAACAGCAGGGCATCGTGCCGCGCGATCTGTGGCTGGCCGCCGGTCGTGCTGGCATTCTGTGCTGCACGGTCTCGGAAGAATTCGGCGGCGCCGGCGCCGATTATGCCGCCAGCGCCATCGTCACCCATGAACTGGGGCGTGCGGGCGCAACAGGGCCGGGCTTTATCATTCATTCGGAAATGGCCGCGCCCTATATCCAGAAACACGGTAGCGCCGCGCAGAAGCAGCGCTGGCTGCCCGATCTGGTGGCCGGCAAGGCGATCGCCGGCGTGGCGATGACCGAACCTTCCGCCGGCAGCGATCTGCGCGGCATCAAGACACGGGCGAGGCCGACCGCTGATGGCTATGCCCTCAGTGGCCAGAAGGTGTTCATCTCCAACGGGCAGCTCGCCGATGTGCTGATTGTCGCCGCCAAGGTGGAGGGCAGCGGGCGCCTGTCTCTGTTCCTGGTCGACACCACGTTGCCAGGCTTCAAGCGCGGTAAGAATCTTGAAAAGATCGGCTGCCATGCGCAGGACACATCGGAAATCTTCTTCGGCGATGTGCCGCTCGGTGAGGCCGATCTTCTCGGCGGTCTTGGCGGCGGCTTCGATCTCTTGAAGGAGGGACTCATTCGCGAACGCTTGACCGTCTGCATCTCCTCGCAGGCACGGGCCGAGGCCTGTTTGGCGACAACAGCGGACTATGCCAAACAGCGCGAACTGTTTGGCCAGAACCTTCTGTCGTTCCAAAACACGCGCTTCAAACTGGCCGAAGTCAAGGCGGACCTGCTGGCTGGCCGGGCGTTGGTGGATCGGTTACTGGCCAGTTATCTTGCCGATGACATCGACGGCGTGGATGCGGCCGCCGGAAAGTTGTGGGTAACTGAAATGTTGGGGCGTACCGCGGATACCTGCCTGCAAATTCACGGTGGTTGGGGGTACATGCTAGACTTCCCGATCGCCAGGGCTTTCGTAGATGCGCGGGTCGATCGGATTGCTGGGGGCAGCAGTGAAGTGATGAAAGAGATTATCGCGCGGGCGATATGATACACGATGCCGCAAATCGCGGTCGATCCGGCACAGTCCGATTTCGGCGGTGAAGCGGAACGGGGTTGGCCGGGCCTCCTGAGCCAAGTCGGGGATCGACGTGAAAGCAGCAACGAAGCGGAAAGCTAAACCGAAGATCGCCGAGGCGCCCAAAGTCGTCAAACGCGGACGGAAAGACGCGCAGTCGTCTCGGACTTCTCGTGACGGTTTGTTGCAGACGGCTGTCGAACTCTTCGCCAAGTTTGGCTTTGATGGTGTTTCGACTGGCGACATCGCCGCCGCCGCAGGTTACTCGCAAGCGATCATTCATTATCATTTTGGCTCGAAGGATCAGCTTTGGCGCGAAGCGCTCACCTTCCTGATGCATGATCTCGATGCGCGCTTTCCGCTCGACAAGAACGAGCTGCGGGATTTGAAACCGTCCGATCGGCTGCGTGTCATCGTCCGGCGCTTCATTGCGCTGTCGCACTATAACGCCGATCTGGCGAGCATCATGATGCGCGAGACATTGGCCGACAGTGATCGCCTGAAATGGCTGATCAGCCGCCACTTTCAAAAGCGCGTCGATTTTCTGGATGAAACGATCAAGGAGCTGATCCAGGCTGGAGAAGCCAAGGACATTCCTTCTTATCTCGTGACGCAGAATATCTTGACCACGGCCTCCATGATGTTTTGCCTGGCGCCGATGATCAAGCTCGTCCATGGCGTTGACGTCAACGACAAGAGCCAGGGCGGCGCCATTTCCGATGCGCTGCTGCAGCTGTTTCTAACGGGTCTCCTGAAAAACTAGTAGGTGTTGCGGCAAAGCTCGCGCTGACGATGAGCTTCGGCCTCGCATCGAACGGTCGTGACAAAAACTGTTTGACTAAGTAGGAAAACAACTAATATAAATTGGATCAACGAACGCCACTCAGGCTTAAAAGGACATCCGCCGATGCAGGCCGCCAATCTCGCAAACAAGGTCGTGATCGTGACGGGCGCCGGGCGGGGCATTGGCCGCGAAATCGCATTGTTCGCCGCTAAGGAAGGCGCGCGCGTTATCGTCAATGATCTTGGCGGTGAGCCCAATGGCAGCGGCAGCAACAGCACGGTGGCGGGCGAGGTCGTGCGCGAAATTCAAGCCGCCGGTGGAACGGCGGCCGCTAGCACCGATTCCATTTCGAGCAAAGAGGGCGCGGAAAAAATCATCCAGACGGCGCTCGATCATTTTGGCCGTGTTGATGGTGTCATCAACAATGCCGGCTTCCTGCGCGATCGCATGTTCTACAATATGAGTGATGAGGAATGGGATGCGATCATCCAGGTCCATCTCTACGGCTATTATTATGTGTCGCGCGCCGCCGCGCCGCATTTCAAGGCGCAGAACTCCGGCGCCTATGTACATTTCACCTCGTCGTCCGGCCTGATGGGCGCTGTCGGCCAATCAAACTATGCGGCGGCCAAGATGGGCGTCGTCGGCTTGTCCACAGGCATCGCCTTTGACATGGCGCGCTACAATGTCACTTCCAATTGCATCGCCCCCTCAGCCTGGAGCCGGCTTGTCGCGGGCGTTCCCTTGCGCTCGAAGGCCGAGGAGGAGCGCGCGGCGATGTTCCAGAAGAAGATGGGCCCGGAAAAGATCGCGCCGCTTTGCGCTTTTCTCACCAGCGATGCGGCCAAGGATATCACGGGCCAGATCTTCAAGGTGCGCGGCAATGAGATTTTCCTGATCAGTCAGCCGCGTGCGGTCCGCTCGGTGCATCACGATGGTGGCTGGACCATGCAAAGCCTGGCCGAAACCATGCTGCCGGCCCTGTCGCCGTCCTTCTTCAAGCTTACCTCCCATCTCGACCAGTTCAACTGGGATCCGATCTAGGATTGGCGCGCGCCATGGCTTTCGATCCGCACAAGCTGATGAGCTGGCCGTTCAAGGACGTGATGCGCTCCTATGACGACCGCGACACCTTGCTCTATGCGCTCAGTATCGGCCTCGGCGAGCGCTTGGACGACGAACGTTGGTTGCCGTTCGTCTATGAAAAGCAATTGAAGGCGCTGCCGACCATGCTGACCGTGCTCGGCATGACCGATATCGGCTTTATGACGGACCCTGATATTGGTCTCGATCTATCGAAAATGTTGCATGGCGAAGCAGGGCTCGAAATTCATGCACCTCTACCGGCGACGGGGTCGATCGTCAGCCGGATGCGGCTCGTCGATCTCATCGACAAGGGACCGCAGAAAGGCTCGCTCCTTTATTACGAACGTCATATTCGCAATGGATTCGACAACACCGCTCTGGCGACCGAGCGCGGGTGCTTCATTCTGCGCGGCAATGGCGGCTTCGCCGATACGAGCCGTGTTGCACCCACCCCGCATGCGATCCCTGATCGCCCGGCCGATCTCGTCTGCGATCTGCCGACTTTGCCGCAATCGGCGCTGCTCTATCGTCTGACTGGCGATCGCAATCCACTTCATGCCGATCCTGATCTCGCCCACGCGGTGGGCTTCCCGCGCCCGATCCTGCACGGCGCCTGCACCTTCGGCATCGCCGGCCACGCTCTCCTGAAAACCCTCTGCGATTACGATCCGACACGCTTCAAGCGCATGGACGTGCGTTTCGCCGCGCCGGTCTTTCCTGGCGAGACACTGCGCACGGAAATCTGGATCGAGGACGAACCGTATTTGTCGTTCCGCAGCAAGGTGCTCGAGCGCGACAAGGTCGTTCTCGATAATGGCTACGCGCAGTGCGATGTGGTCGCGTCCGTACGCGATCGTTTACGTTCATCGGGAGTGCTGGCGTGATGGCTAAAGGCGAACGCTACATACCCGCGCCTTCGCCCGAGACGGCGCATTTTTGGAGCGCCGCGCGCGAAGGCCGCCTCGTCCTGCAGCGATGCGAAGATTGCGACCATGTCTATTTTCCGCCGCGGCCCTTTTGTGCCCGCTGTCTGTCGCGCAATGTCGCTGAGCAAGAGGCCAGCGGACGGGCCAAACTTTACAGCTATGTCATCAGCCATCGGGCGGCGCCGGGCTTCGACGCGCCCTATGCCATCGCGGTCGTCGAGCTGGAGGAAGGGCCGCGCATGATGACCAATATCGTCGATGTCGCGCAGACGCCGGAAGCGTTGCTTCTCGACATGCCGCTGCGCGTCACGTTCCGCAGATTGACCGACGATATTTCCCTGCCGCTGTTCGCGCCCGACGAGGCCGTATCATGAACCGCGCCAAAGCTGCTGTCGTCGGTGCCGCCGAGTCGACGTCCATGGGCGTCGTGCCCCATATGTCGCAACTGCAACTCCATGCCGATGCCGCCCTCAATGCCCTGCGCGACGCCGGGCTCTCCGCCACCGCCATCGATGGCATCGCGACTGCCGGCGAAGATTCAGTGCAACTGGCCCACTATCTCGGCATCCGGCCAAGTTGGATCGACGGCACTGGGGTCGGCGGTTGTTCCTTCATGATGCATCTGCGTCATGCGGTGGCGGCGATTGGCCAGGGCCTCTGCAAAACGGTTTTGATCACTCACGGCGAAAGTGGAAAATCACGTCTGCCGCCGCCGCCGTTTCCATGGCCGCCGCCACCGACGAGCTTGATGGGACAGTTTGAAACGCCCTTCGGCATTATCGGCGCGCCGACGATGTTCACGATTCCGGTGCTGCGCTATCTGAAAACCTATGCCATTTCGCTAGAAAAGCTGGCGATGGTGCCGGTCATTCAGCGCGAATGGGCAGCCCGCAATCCGCGCGCCTTCTTCAAGGACGCGATCTCTGTCGACGACGTTCTCGGCGCCAAAATGGTGGCCTATCCGTTCACCCTATTGATGTGCTGCCCGCAGACCGACGGTGGTGGGGCCTTGATCGTGACGGCACCGGAGCGGGCACAAGAGTTTTCGACACGGCCCGTCTATGTCGTGGGCACGGGCGAGGCGTGCGAAAGCTCGTTGATCAGCCAGATGGAGGATTTCACCTCCTCGCGCGCCTTCCGCGATTCCGGTCGTCTGGCTTTTGCCGATGCGGGCATCACGCAAAGTGATGTCGATCATCTGATGATCTATGACGCCTTCGCTCATCTGCCACTTTACGGGCTGGAAGCGCTTGGCTTCTGCAAGCCTGGCGAAGCCGCCGATTTCATTTCCGAGCGTCATACGGCGCCGGGCGGTAAGCTGCCGGTCAACACTAATGGTGGCGGTCTCAGCTACATGCATTCGGGCATGTACGGCATGTATGCCTTGCAGGAAAGCGTGCGCCAGATGCGCGGGATCGCTCCAGCGCAGGTTCCTGGTGCGAAAATCTCCGTCGCCCATGGGGTTGGCGGCATGTTCGCGGCGAGCAGTACCATCATTTTCAGCAACGAAAAATCATAGCGCACGGCTTTGCACGGTTCCGCCAGAAGGACCGCAAGAAGAAAGATGATCCGATCGTATCGCAAGGAGGGGTGAATGGGTCGAAAGCACAAATGGGTTCAGGCCGGTGCCGATAAACGCGCCATGCCTTGTTGCGGCCACCGCAAAGGCATCGACATCTTCGGTTCATGATCGACAGAGGGCGGGATCGTGCATCTCATCGATATGTTCAACACAGCCGCGCAACGATGGCCAGATCGCATCTTCCTGCGCGAGGGCGAGAAGACGCGCGACTATGCCACGGTGCGCTCGGCCGCGATCGCCATCGCCAAGGGCCTGCGCGCCAGAGGGGTCGGCGTCGATACGCGTGTCGGCATCATGGGGCCGAACACCTCCGATCTGATCGAAGGCGTCTTCGGTATCTTCATCGTCCATTGCATCTGGGTGCCGGTCAATGTGCGCAGTACGGCGAGCGAGCTCGTCGATTATCTCACCGCCCTAGACGTAGACATATTGCTTTACACGTCGTCCGTGACCGAAGTCGTCAGGCAAGCGCAGGCGCGTTTGCCGCATCTGCGTCTTGTCGCGGCTCTCGATGGGCCAGGGCGGCACGAATGGCTGGCGGGCTCGGACCATGTTGTGCTCGACGATCTGCCGCCGCGCGCCCATGCGGTCATCTCGCTGACGTCGTCGGGTGGCACGACGGGCAAGCCGAAGGGCGTCGCCCTCACGGAGCTGAACTGGGAGACCGCTGTCGCCACGGCCGCCTCGCAGTTTCCCGGCGATCATCCAGTCTTTCTTTTGGCGGCGCCCATGAGCCATGCGGCCGGCGGCTTGGCGTTGATGTTCCTGCCACGGGGCCCGGAACTGATCGTTTTGCCGAGTTTCGAGCCGGAAGCGGTGATGGCGGCGATCGAAAAGCACCATATCACCCATCTGTTTCTGCCACCGACCGCCATCTACATGATGCTGAGCCATCCCAAGCGGCATCAGTACGATTTCTCCTCGTTGAAATACTTCATCTATGCCGGCGCGCCTATGTCGGTCGATAAGCTGCGCGAGGCTTTGGCTCTCTTTGGCCCGGTGATGACGCAATTCTATGCGCAGATGGAATGTTTCGGCTCTATCACCTGCTTGACGCCGGACCATCACGCCGAAGCTTTGGCCGATCCCCATAAGCAGCATCGTCTCGCCAGCGCAGGCCAGGCGAATATCTATGCGCGGGTCGAGATCATGGGCGAGAATGGCGATCTGCTGAAAGCCGGCGAACGCGGCGAAATCGTCGTGCGCAGCAACCTCGTATTCTCCCATTACGTCGGCGTGCCAGATGATCAAAAGCCCAAGCCTGACACGTGGCATCACACCAGCGATGTCGGCTATCGCGACGAGGACGGCTTTTTCTACATCGTTGATCGTCTGCGCGACATGATCATCACCGGCGGCTTCAACGTCTATCCGTCCGAGGTCGAACAAGCCGTTCTCGCTCATCCGGCCGTGAAGGATTGCGCTGTCATTGGCGTGCCCGATGAGAAATGGGGCGAAGCCGTCGTTGCTTTCATCGAAGTCAAACCGAGTGAAGCTGTGACGGAGAGCGACTTGATCGCTTTCTGCCGCAAAACTCTGTCGGGCGTGAAGACGCCCAAGCGCGTGATCGTGGTCGACGAGCTGCCACGCAGCCCGGTGGGCAAAGTGCTGCGGCGCGTGGTGCGCGACGAATTGTGGAAGAACCGGCCGCGAAACATTTGAGCAGGAAACGGGCGATGGACGGTATGACCAGCGAACAGGGTCAGGCGAAGCCGCTTCTGCGGGTCGACGGTATTTCCGTTCGATTCGGCGGTATTGTTGCCCTGGACGGCGTGTCGTTCGAGGTCGCCGCTGGGCAGATTTGCGGGTTGATTGGGCCGAACGGAGCCGGCAAGAGCACGTTGTTCAATTGCATCTCGCGGCTCTATAGCCCGGCTGCCGGGCATATTGATTTCGATGGCCGCCGGCTGACCGATCTCGCCAGGCACGACATCGCCGGCATCGGCATTGGTCGGACATTTCAGAATGTCGCTTTGTTCGACTCCATGACGGTGACCGAGAACATCATGGTCGGCTGCCATGATCGGCTCGACGCCGGGTTCGCGCGCAACGCGCTCCGCTTGCCGGGTGCCGTCCAAAGAGAGCAGGAGACCCAGGATCGCGTACGCCAGCTCGTCCATTTCCTCGGTCTGGAGGCCGTGGCCCATCGTCCCGTGGTGGATCTGCCGTTCGGAACACGCAAACGTGTCGAACTTGGCCGCGCTCTTGCGGTGGAACCTAAGCTCCTCCTGCTCGACGAGCCGGCCTGCGGCCTCAACCGCGAGGAAATCGACCGGCTGGCGGATCTGATCGTCGATCTGCGTGGTCGGCTTGGCATCACGGTTCTGCTCGTCGAGCACAATATGAGCCTCGTCATGGCCATCTCCGACAAAGTTGTGACGCTCAATTTCGGCCGTGTGATTGCACAAGGAACACCCGCCGACGTACGTGCCCATCCCGAAGTGATCCGCGCTTATCTCGGCGACGACGATGAGACCGTGCTTGAGGTCTCATCATGACAAATCTCCTCACCGTGCAGGGTCTGTCGGCCACGTATGGCGCTTCGCTCGTGTTGTGGGACGTCGATCTTGTCATCGCGGAGGGCGAGATCGTCGCTCTGCTCGGCGCCAATGGCGCCGGCAAGACGACGACGCTGCGGGCACTCTGCCAGATGATGGTCTCGACCAAGGGCCGCATCTCGTTTGGCGGCGTGTCGGTGACGGGGCGTACGACTGAACAGATCGCCCGGCTCGGCATCGGCCACGTCCCGGATGGTCGCGGCACCTTCCTCGGCCTGACGACGGAGGAGAATCTGCGCTTGGGGCTACAGGCGCGGCCGCGACAGGCGGGCGGAAAAGCCGATATTGCCCGCATCTACGATTATTTCCCGCGCCTTTCTGAACGGCGCAAGCAGCAGGCCGGCACATTGTCGGGCGGCGAACAGCAGATGCTCGCCATCGGCCGTGCGCTCGTGGGAAAGCCGAAACTGTTGCTGCTCGACGAGCCGTCTTTCGGTCTGGCGCCCCTCGTCGTGAAGGACATCTTCGCGATCATGCGGCGCATCAACCAGGAGGAAAAGGTCGCCATCCTGCTGGTCGAGCAGAACGCCAAACTGGCGCTGGATCTGGCGCACACCGCTTACCTCATCGAGACGGGTCGCATCGTGAAATCGGGACGCGCCGGAGACATTCGCCGCGACGATGCCGTCCGTCAGGTCTATCTGGGAGGATAGGGTCATGGTCTTTGCCACTCGACCGCAAAAGAGCGTTTTCACGATCCGCCAGTGGAGGTTGTTGTGAGTTCGCTGCTGCCGCAAGTGCTGGCGGGCCTGGCGACTGGTGGCATCTATGCCAGCGTCGCCTTGGCGCTGGTGATGATCTACCAGGCGACCAACCATGTGAACTTCGCCCAGGGCGAGATGGCGATGTTCTCCACCTTCCTGGCTTGGGCGCTCATCCAGAATGGCATGCCCTATTGGCTCGCCTTCGTAGTGACCTTGGCGCTGTCGTTCGTCATCGCGGCGGTGATCGAATTTGTTGTCATCCGGCCGATGCACAATGCGCCGGTATTGTCGATTGTCGTCGTCTTCGTCGGTCTGTTGGTGGTCTTCCACAGCCTCGCCGGATTGCTGTTTGGTTATACGATCAAGGAGTTTCCGAGCCCCTTTCCGGCGGAGGCCTGGTACGGCAGTTCGCTGATGTCGGCCCATGATGTTGGCGCCATCGGCGTGACCTTGATCATGGTGACGGCGCTGTTCTGCTTCTTCCGCTTCACGCCATTGGGCCTTGTCATGCGCGCCGCGGCCCAGAATGCGGCCTCCTCGCGTCTGGTCGGCATCAATGTTTCGCGCATGCTGATGCTCGGCTGGGGATTGGCTGGCGCCGTGGGCGCCGTTGCCGGCATGATGGTCGCCCCGGTCGTCTTCCTCGATCCCGACATGATGACCGGCGTGCTGCTGTATGCTTTCGCGGGTGCGCTGGTCGGCGGGATCGACAATCCGTTCGGCGCTGTGGTCGGCGGCTTCCTCGTCGGCATTCTGGAGAATGTGGTCGGCACCTACATCGTCGGCACCGAGCTGAAGCTGACCGTCGCGCTGGCGATGATCATCGGCGTTCTGATCGTGCGGCCATCGGGCCTGATGGGCCGAACCATCGTGACGCGGGTGTAGCGATGGGGATGTCGCACTCTTCCACGCCGGCCCTACGGACCATCTCGATCGTCGCCGGCGCGTTGGTGGCGGTCGCCTTCCTGGTCGGCGCCAGCGGCTATCATCATCTCCAGGCAACGCTGGTTCTGTCCTATGCGGTCGCTTTGCTCGGCCTCAACATTCTCACCGGCTACAGCGGCCAAATTTCCCTCGGGCAGGGGGCATTCTTCGCGATCGGTGCCTATGCGACCGCCATCGCCATGGACCGGTTCGCCGCGCCCTATTGGCTGACGCCCGCGTTTGCGGCCATCGTTTGCTTCATCGCCGGATATCTGTTTGGCCGGCCGGCGCTCAAGCTGGAAGGGCTATATCTGGCGCTAGCGACCTTCGCGCTCGCCGTCGCCATGCCGCAATTGTTGAAGTCGAACCTGATCAATGGCTGCACCGGTGGCGTGCAGGGGATCGTGCTCGTCAAGCCCGAGGTCCCGTCGGGCCTGCCGTTGACGCAGGATCAATGGTTGCTGCTTTTCTCAGCCCTCGTGACCGCGGTGATGTTCCTCTTGGCGCACAATCTGCTGCGCGGCGGCAGTGGCCGCGCCATGCGGGCCATTCGCGACAATGCGGCTGCCGCCGAGGCGATGGGGGTCGATCGCAAACACATCAAATGCATGGCCTTCGGTATATCGGCGGCCTTCACCGGTGTAGGCGGCGCCTTGTCGACCATCGCCATTCAATTCGTCGCGCCTGATTCCTTCACCGTCTTTCTGTCGATCTCCCTTCTCGTCGGTATTGTGATCGGCGGCATGGGCACATTGTCCGGCGCTTTCCTGGGCGCTGTCTTCATCATGTTCGTGCCGACCTTGGCTGAGACGATTTCCAAAGACGCACCCTGGTTCGTTTACGGCGTCGTGCTGATCGTCTGCATGTTCGCCATGCCGAATGGCGTCGTGGGTCTCATCACCCGTCTGCGCAGCCGTTATGGCGCCTCGCATCTCGCTTCCAGCCAACCGGCCGCCAAGACCAATCCGACGTCAGTTCAATAACCAGAGGGAGTGTACGGATGAGAAATTCAGTGTGGAGCGCCGCAGCGCTTTTGCTGCTGGCCATGCCCATGGCCGATGCGGCACCGAAATATAGCCCGGGCGCCAGCGATACGGAGATCAAGCTCGGCCAGACCATGCCCTATAGTGGCCCGGCTTCTTCGCTCGGCGTTACCGGCAAGGCGGCGACGGCTTATATCAAACGCATCAATGAGGCTGGCGGCGTCAACGGCCGCAAGATTAATCTCATTTCGTTGGACGATGGATTCAGCCCGGTGAAAACCGTCGAGCAGACACGGCGTCTGGTCGAGCGCGGCGAGGTTCTCGCTATGGTCGGATCGCTCGGCAGCGGGCCGAACAGCGCGGTGCAGACCTATCTGAACGGCAAGAAAGTTCCGCAGCTCTTCATTATGTCGGGCGCGGCGCGTTTCCTGAATCCGAAGGAGTTTCCGTGGACGATGCCATGGACAGCATCTTCGGCGCGCATCGGCGAAGCGTTCGGGCAGTACATCCGTGAAACCAAGCCCGATGCCAAGATCGCCATCATCTATCAAAACGACGAATATGGCCGGGAGGCGGAGAAGGGCATCCGTAAGGGCCTCGGCCCCAACGTCGATAAGATGATCGTTGCCGAACGCACCTATGACGTCACCGATCCGACGATCGATTCGCAGATCATCAGCCTCAAGGCGAGTGGCGCCGATGTTCTTTTTCATGCCAGCATTTCGAAATTCGCCGCGCAGGGACTACGCAAGGTCTATGATCTTGGCTGGAAGCCGATCCAGTTTGTAGATGTTCCGTCCGCGTCCATCGCCGCCACCTTCAAGCCGATCGGCCTTGAAAAGGCTGTCGGTGTGATCTCGGCCACCTATTTCAAGGATCCGCAGGATGAGCGGTGGAGCAATGACGCAGGGGTGAAGGAATATATGGCGACGCTCAAGGCCCATGCCCCTGAGCTGGACCCTTACGATAGCACCGTTGTTTTCGGATATGCGATGGCTGAATCTGTCGTCGCGGTGTTGAAGGCCTGTGGTGACGATCTCACTCGCGAAAACCTTCTGAAACAGGCGGCTGCTCTCAAATCCGTTCCCATCTCGATGCTCCTGCCGAGCGTGTCGCTGAACACGTCCGAGAACGATTATGCGGCTATCAAGCAGCTGCAGCTGATGAAGTTCAATGGCAGCGGCTGGGACCACGTTGGCGAGACCATGATGGTTCCGTAGCCTGAGCGTAGGGGCTGAGATCGGACGACATTGCGTCCGATCTCGGCGTGTTCCGTCAGCCCCGCCATGTTGAACGCGATTGCGTTTCGAGGAGATGACATGTCTGAAACTCCAACTACGTCCGTCCGGCGAGGGCCGTTGACCGGCGTCCGGGTCGTCGAGTTTGGCGGGCTTGGGCCTGCCCCATTCGCGGCGATGCTGATGGCCGATCTTGGCGCCGATGTGCTGCGCATCGACCGGCCGGGCAAGGGTGCGAGCGAATCGCACGACATCACCAGCCGCAACCGGCGCTATGTCGAGCTGGATCTCAAGCGGGACGCCGATGTCGCTTCGGCGCTGGCTCTGCTGGAACATGCGAATGTTTTAATCGAGGGCTTTCGTCCGGGCGTGATGGAGCGTCTCGGTCTTGGCCCCGATACAGCGCTCGCGCGCAATCCAAAGCTTGTGTATGGCCGCATGACCGGCTGGGGCCAGACGGGGCCGCTCGCCGAGGCGGCAGGTCACGACATCAATTACATCGCGATTACGGGCGCGCTCGGCGCTATTGGCCCGGGGCAGGGCCGCCCGGTGCCGCCGCTCAACCTCGTCGGCGATTATGGTGGTGGCGCTCTTTATCTTGTCGTCGGCGCTCTCTCGGCTCTTCTCTCAAGCCGCGAAACCGGTCGCGGCCAAGTGATCGATTGCGCGATGTGCGATGGTGTCAGCCATCTGCTTTCGCTCTTCCATACCTTCCAGGCGATGGGTCAATGGGTTGATCGGCGCGAAGCCAATCTGCTCGATGGTGGCGCCCACTTCTATGGCACCTATGAATGTGCCGACGGAAAATATGTCGCTGTCGGAGCGCTGGAGCCGCAATTCTACGCCGAATTATGCAAACGCGCCGGCCTGGAGGCGCATTTTACCAACAATCAGAACGATCCGGTGCAATGGCCGGCGTTGAAGCGGGACATAGCGACGCTCTTCCGTCAGCGCAGCCGTGCTGAATGGTGCACCATTCTCGAAGGGACGGATGCGTGTTTCTCGCCGGTGCTGTCTCTACGTGAAGCGCCGGAACATCCACATCTGAGCGCTCGCGGAAGCTACATCGATCTGCAGGGCGTGAAACAGGCGGCACCAGCGCCGCGTTTTTCTGGAACGCCGACCGCATTGCCATTGCCGCCGCCGAAGATGCCCACGTCATTCATAGATGCTTTGCACGCATGGTCGCGGTGATCGGCCGTCCATGATGGCGGCGTACGAGTGCGGCAGGAAGCTGTCGCTTCCTGCCCGTGTATCAGTATTAGTCCCTGATGTACGACGGCTTTCTGGTTGACAGCTTGGAGGGCCTCTTCCAGGATTTCCTACAATAGAAATTTGATTGAAAATTATCGTTTGCGCTGAACCGCGATGGAGGGACTTCGCGATATAGGCTGTCTGAGGAGGAGATGACCATGAACGTCATGCAAGCCGCTAGCGCGGAAACGCCGACCGCGCCGCACGATGCGCGCTATCTGAAGAATTGCTGGTACGCGGCATGGTGGTCATGCGACCTGCCCGCCGGCGAGATCAAGGCGCGCACTATCCTCAATCAGCCGCTGGCTTTCTTTCGCGGAAATGATGGCGGAGCGCGCGCCATCGCCGATCGCTGCTCGCATCGGCTGGCACCGCTCAGCATGGGCCGGCTACTGTCGAACGGCCATCTGCGCTGTTGCTATCACGGTCTTGAATTCGACAATGATGGCCGCTGTGTCGTCAATCCGCATACGCCCGGCGTCGCGCCGACCGCACGCCTGGATATTCCTTCCTATCCGGTTGTCGAAAAGCACGGCATAGTCTGGGTGTGGCTTGGTGAGGGCAAGCCGGATGCGACGCGTGTTCCCGATTATGCTTGTTTCGACGGCGCTCAGGAGCGTCATATGAGCAAGCGCGATTATTTGCGTCTTGAGGCCGAAACGGCGCTCGTCGTCGACAATCTGCTCGATCTCAGCCACATCGCTTTCCTGCATGATGGTATTCTTGGCGATTCAGCGAAGGCCGAGGCGGATATCAAGGTCGAACACAAGGACGATGGGATCATCGTCAGTCGTTTCAATGCGGATGCGTCGATCCCCGGCATTTTTGCGGAATTCTGGCCCGACCCGCCACAGCTCGTCGACAAAGAAACCGCGATTCGCTGGACTGCGCCCTCCAATCTGTTGAACGATACGGGCGTGCGAGTGCGAGGTGGCGACCGCATGACGGGGACGGGTTTCTATGGCGCTCATATCCTGACGCCGGAGACTGATCAGACGACACACTATTTCTTTGCCGCCGTGCGTTGGAATGTCAGAACGCAAGGCGAGACGGATCTGCGCATCCAGAAGAACCTGAACGAGCTGCGGCGCTTCGCTTTCGAGCAGCAAGATGCGCCCGTGATCGAGGCGCAGCAACGGCGCATGAACGCGCCTGGCGCTCCGAAGCCGCTGTTCCTGTCGATCGATGCTGGCCCCGCACAATATCGCCGGATCCTTGAGCGCATGTTGCGCGCGGAGCAAGAGGCATCCGATCCGGGGTAGCGGCCGCCCGTCTGCTGCATCACCTCTTCGGGGAAAGCGGTGAGGGCTTGGCCAATGGGCCCGTTCCAGGCGTTGGAGCAAATTGCCGCGGTCCAACTGGTGATGGTGAAAGTCAGTTACTGTTGCTGTCGAAAATTGGCGCCGACATCGAGTTCTGTCCCGCATAGCGTTCGCTACTCGCTCGTGACAGGTGAGTGGCGCCGCACTTCGGCGATGCGTTGGCCGTAGTGCTTGCGCAACCGGCCAAGGCGGGTTCGTCCGGGGCCTGCGCCCTTTGGGCGAGTTTCGTTTCCTCACGTGGTGCGGTCTTCATTGCTTCGAGGAAGGCGGCGAAGGTCCGGCCGGCATATGTGTTGGACAAAGGATAGCGATGCTGCGCCGAGATTCGGATAGGCACCGGCCGATCGCTCTCTTGCATTTTTTAGAACCATTGGCCCGGTCGGGCTCCATATGGACAGCCCACTCGATTAAGGCCTCGTTTGGCGATCGGCGAAAATGATCAGTCCCGCGAAAGTCAAGAATGTTGCTATGGCGCCAATCAGATAAATTTGTTCAATCGCCGTCCAGGCCATTGTCTACTCCATTGTTCGCGATGGATATTCAATGGAGTAGGAGTTGTGTACATTGATCTATATCAATCAGGATGCGCAAACCTCCGGAAGCAGGCTGGCATAGTCTCCTAATTGTTCAATCATTGATTGATATCAATTGGTTCGATATCGGTGGATGCGTGGTTAAAAGAAATTGAGGACGCTTTCAGCGGGAATTGATCGATGAAAACCGCAATAGACAGCCAGAAGGACCAGCCATGCGGCGCTCCGCACGCGGGGTGCTACGAATGTTCCGTGCGGTCTATAAGCGTTTGTGCGGCTCTTTCACGCGAGGAGTTGCATGAGCTTGAAAACCTCAGCCGCCCGGAACAATTTGCGCCAAGACAAGCATTGTTTCTCCAAGGCGATGCCGTTGACAGCGTTTTCAATGTCACCTCAGGTTGCTTCAGGCTGGTGAATGTTCTTCACGATGGTCGCCGACAAATTATGGGCTTCGCGCTTCCAGGGGATTTCCTTGGCCTCTCCTCGGACCTGGAGTATGGAGTGTCAGCCGAAAGCTTGGGGCCGGCTTCCATTTGCCGTTTCAACAAAGCTGCATTTTCTTCTTATCTCTCGCGTAAGACCTCCTTATTGACCCGGTTGCTCGATTACGCTGGTCATGAGCTCAGTCTTGCTCATGAGCAGATGGCACTTTTGGGTCGACGTTCCGCCGAAGAGAGAGTGGTCTCATTTCTTCTGGGCTTGAGGAAAAGGAACGAGCGCTTTGGCAGGCAGGGGGTGACGCTACATCTGGCAATGCCTCGTCAGGATATTGCCGACTATCTTGGCTTGACCATTGAGACCGTTAGCCGCGTTATGACACATCTTGCGCGCGAAAAGCTGATTGTCGTTGTACCGGATGGAGTTCGCTTCCTTCAAATGGAACGCCTTCAGAGCTTAACCGCAGTCGACCCATCAGTATCTAAAGCTTCGGGTGAACGCTGACTGGAGTATGTTTCGGGAGCGAGTAGTACGTTGTCCAATCGATCATTATCGGTCAGATGCTTCGTTTGACCACAGAGAATTCGAAAAGATTGCGATCCTTCCTGGATGAACGAATAAACCTGCTCGCTTTATTATTTGTGCGATATCCGATTTCTGGAGGAAATCAAATATTGTCGAAGCGCTTCCGCGTTACTGTGTTGACCATCATGAGCAGCGTAAAGCAGGGTCACTTGGCCTTTGCTTATTAACTCGGCCAATAAAGTTAATTTATCTGGGCTTTGAGAGATCTCGTGTTTGTATCTGTCTTTGAATTCAGGCCACCGTTTTGGATCATGATTATACCATTT
This sequence comes from Beijerinckia sp. 28-YEA-48, assembly GCF_900104955.1. Lineage (NCBI taxonomy): Bacteria > Pseudomonadati > Pseudomonadota > Alphaproteobacteria > Hyphomicrobiales > Beijerinckiaceae > Beijerinckia > Beijerinckia sp. 28-YEA-48. Next base: position 324,185 of record NZ_FNSI01000002.1, on the reverse strand, counting down.
GCGGAGCGCCGTGCTTGGTGCGATGTCCTTGAGCCAAAAATCTAGCGACGCATTTTCTTTTCGCAGTCCGCGGGGCCAAAGACGGTCGACAAGAACGCGTATTCCATCCGTTGGTGACTTTGGTTCGTAAACGCGTTTGATCTGTATCTGAGGAGGCATGCGAGTTCCTCCACTGTCGATCACCGTTCAGCTTTAGCGGTGACACTGGCCGCTTTCTTTTCATCGTAGTTTGGCTGCGATAATATCGTGCCGTTTCTAAGCTTGTTTTTTAATGAGGCAAACCGAGTTCTTGCCGAGCGGTGGTATCCTATGGGTATCGCTGAAACAGCATACCACTATAGCGCAGGCAAAATCCGAGAAAAGCCAACGACCAGAGGATGGCGGCTGTATGCAGCAGGAAAATATTCGCCGGCCAGAAAGTAGCTGACAGCCGCGTCAAGGCGGCGATTATGATGAGTGTATAGATCAGGCAGGTCCAGGTGTCGGCGCGCAGGGCATGCCCAGTATGGCCGAGCGTGGCCCGCGTCATCACCGCCAATGTCATCGTGCCCATGGCGCCGACGCCGAGTACATGGATCGCGGCCACGTCCTGGCTGCGATCATTGAACAGCGCGCTGAATCCAGCCAGCAGAAGGCCGAGCGGTACGAAGAGATAGCCGGTGTGCAGGATCAGCACCAGGGGATCGCGCAGCGTGCGATCGCCCGCCCAGCGAGCAAGTCGCAGCAGATGCAGGCTTGCGGCGATGAGCAGCAGAACGCCGGTCAGCTTGTGGTCCGGTATGAATGTCCAGGCCGTCAATGCGGCCGCGCCCATCGCAAGCGACACACCGTCGAAGCGGCCGAAGGGCGCCGGCAGGCGGCCCGGGTTCTCGCGCGCGAGCCAGTTGCGCGTGAAGGATGACGCGGCCGCCGATAATCATGATCAAAAGTACGATTACGCCGATGGCCAGCCGCCGGCTTACATCGCTGGTGCCGAGGACGTGTACCTCGACATGGAACAGGACATTGGCGCCGAGCAGAAGACTCACGGGTACCAGCACCATGAGATTGCGCCAGTTGCGCCCGGCGACGATTTCGATCGCGGCGGCCGTGGCGACGGCAGCCAGGAACAGGCTGTCGATCGCCATGGCGAGCATCCAGTCGAACGCGCCCGAAAAGAACACAGCGATTCGCCCGGTAAGCCACAACAGCACCAGGGCGAGAAGCGGTAGGCCTTGCACCGGCAATCGGCCGGTCCAGTTGGGAATGGCGGTTAAGAGGAAGCCCGTGATGACGGCAGCGACATAGCCGAACAAGGTCTCGTGCACATGCCAGTCTACAGCGGCGAAGCTGCTGTTGGTCCGCAGCATACCATGGAGAAGCGGGAGCCAGACGAGAATGATGAGCGCGGCATAGGCGGCGCCCAGGAGGAAGAAAGGCCGGAAACCGTAGGAGAGAATGGCGGGATAATTGCCGGACTTGACGCGCGGCACGGGCATCAGGGAACGCCCGGCTGATGGCCTAGGCACTCCTCAAGGATCGGCTGCATCTCCATGGCGTTCTCGCCGTGATGAAAGGCGATGGCGAGCCGGAACGAATGGGCGATGCGCAAGGCGCGATCGAGGAACAGCGCCGCGGCATCGGGCGGGCACAGATCCCGGACGGTTTCGCGGAACAGCGTCAACTAGCGGCGGAAATGCTCTTCGCCGATCCCGGGCAAAGCCAGATGGGGCCGCAGCGGATGTCCTTCGTAGCGATTGGTGCGCCGCAGGGTCGATGACCAGAAGTCGCACATCTTGGCGAGGTGATGCGGCCAGGCTTCGGGCGCGATGGCGCTGTTGAAGATCGGTCCGAGCAGCTCGTCTTTGCGGATATTGTTATAGAAGCCGTGAACGACGGCGTGAATCATCGTTTCGTCCAGGGCATCGGGGATGAGCCGACCGTCGATGGTCATAGTGCGCGTCGGAGCGGGACGTCCCTTCATGATCTTAATCCTTGTTGTTGGTCGTGCTTGTCGCTTCCGCGGTGAGCGGGCTGTGGGGGGCGTCGGCACGGTCCCCGGTTTCGTCGACGAAAATACGGGCGCCAGCGCCTTCGAGATCGTCGTATTGGCCGTTGCGCAATGACCAGAAGAAGGCGGCCAGTGCGGCGGCGCCGAGCAGAAGGGCGAGTGGAACCAGAAAGACGAGGCTGCTCATCGGGCGGTCCTCCATCGCACAGTGGTCATCAGCGGAGATGTTGAATGCGCATGCTGTGGCTTGCCTTTCAGGCGCAGGGCATTGGCGACGACGAGGACGGACGACAGCGACATGGCAAGAGCCGCTATTAGGGGCGTGACATGGCCGAGGATTGCCACCGGCAAGGCAATGGCATTGTAGGCGATGGCCAGCGCAAAATTCTGCCGCACCAGCCGGCCAGCCTCTAAGGCGATACGATAGGCGAGGGGCACGGCGCCAAAATCTTCGCGCAAAAAGACGAAATCGGCGGCATTGCGCCCGACGTCGGCCGCGCTCACCGGCGCCATGGAGACATATGCTGCGGAGAGCGCGGGCGCATCGTTGAGGCCATCACCGATCATCAGCACCTTGCGTCCACGAGCGGCGAGGGTCATCAGCCGCTCTACTTTCTCCGCCGGCAGCAAGCCCGCCCCACGATCTGGAACGGCGAGGCTATTGGCAACGGTTGCGACGGCGATCGCGGTGTCACCGGAAAGGATCTGCAGTTCGAGGCGATCGCCGCGTAGCGCGTCGATGGCGGCGCGAGCGCCGGGGCGAAGTCGTTCCTCGAAACGGTAGGTGGCAAGCGGGTGTCCCTCGACAGAAAGCACGGTGCCGGTGGTTTCAGGTTGCGACGGCGCTGCCCAGGTGCCGCGTCCGAGCCGATAGAGTTTGCCGTCGTGCCAACCTTCGATGCCGAGCCCGGCATGTTCACGGATGTCGGACAGAGCGGGTGTGTCCACATTGTCGGCGAAGAGTGAAAGCGCGCGTGACTGCGGATGTTTCGAATGGGCGCCGAGCGCCGCTGCGATGGCGAGGATGCTTCGATCGAGCGAAGCCGTCTCACAGAGTTGCACGTCGGGTGTCGTCAGCGTGCCCGTCTTGTCGAAGACCGCCGTATCGATCTCTGCCAGCCGCTCGAGGCCGGAACCGTCTTTCACCAGAATGCCGTTTTCAAACAGGCGCCGGGCCGCCATCACTTGCACGATAGGCACGGCCAACCCCAGCGCGCAGGGACAGGTGATGATCAGAACGGCAATGGCAATGGAAATCGCATGGTGCCAATCACCCGTCACCGCCATCCAGCCAAGGAAGGTCAGGAATGCCGTGGTGTGGACAACTGGTGAATAGAGGGCGGCCATCCGGTCGGCGAGCCGCCGATAGCCCGCTCGCCCGCCTTCGGCGGCTTCCATCAATCGTACCATTTCGGCCAGAAAGGAGTCCTGTGCGCGGGCCGTGGAGATCATGGTCAGGGGGCCGGTCAGATTGAGTGTGCCGGCCTGGATGGCGTCGCCGGGCGCCATCGGCCGCGGCACGCTCTCACCCGTGGCTATGGCGCAATCGAACTCGGAGCGGCCATCGATCACGACTCCGTCGACAGGTATCCGATCGCCCGCCGCGAGCGCGATGCGCATCCCAGGCTCTATATCGTCGATAGGCAGATAATCTCGGCTCCCGTCGTCACGCAGGACCATGGCCCCGCGAGGCGTCAGGCGGATGAGACCTTGCACGGCGGCGCGGGCTTTTTCCCGCATCACGTGATCGAGCGTCCTGCCGATCAACAGAAAGAAAATCAGCGACGTTGCCGCATCGAAATAGGCATGTGTGCCGTGATTGATCGTATCATAGAGGCTCAACGCAAAGGCGAGACTGACGCCGATCGAAATCGGCACATCCATATTGGTGCGGCCGCTCCTCAAGGCGCTCCAGGCGGAGACGAAGAAGATCCGTCCGGAGTATACGAGACAGGGCAGGGCGAGTGCCGCCGAAATCCAATGAAATGCCTGTCGGGTTTCGGGCTCGGCTCCGGACCAGACCGACACCGAGAGCAGCATGATGTTCATGGCGGCGAAGCCGGCGACCGCGAGCGCACGGATCAGCCGAGCGAGTTCCGCATCCTTCTGTTCTGCCACCACCTCGAACACATGGGCGGGGAAGCCAAGCGCTGCCAAGGTTTCAATGATGTCCGGCGCTTGTTCGCCACGCCATTTCACGCTGGCGCGCCGGGTCGACAGGTTCACCCTGGCCGCCTCGACGCCAGGCAGGCGTAGCAGCCCGCTTTCCACTGTGCGGATGCAATGGGCGCAGTGCACGCCCGGTACCGAAAGATCGGTCTGATAAAGCCCTTCGCCCAGCACTCGGCTTGCCAGGCGTAGCTCGTTCGCTCCCGGCGAAACGTCTCCCTGGACGAGTGGGACGCAGCAGCTCATTTGATCGCTCTATACGCATGCCAAGTGGCGTGGCCGAGGAGCGGAAAGACGATGATCAGGCCAATGAGCGCGGTTGCCAAGCTGACGAGGAACAGGGCCAGCACGATCAGCCCCCACATCAGCATGACCGGAAGGTTGTTCCACACGAGTGAAATACTTGTGCCCATGGCGGTGAACGCATCGGTGTTCTCGTCGAGCAGCATCGGCACGGCGAACACGCTGATGGCGAAGGAAAAGGCGGCGAACAGGCCGCCGACGGTCGTGCCAACTATCAGCATACCCCAGCCTTCCGGCGTCGTGATAAGCATCTGGACGATGTGATTGAAGCCTGGAAAGGCCACCAGCCCGAAGAATAGCGCGTAGATCAACACGGCGGCCCGCATCCACACCAGCATCAAGAGGCAGAGGATGGCGCCGGTGAAGAGGACCTGGGGTCCAGAGGCCGCATTGACGTATAGCATTGTGCCGAGGCTGACTGGCTGGCCGGTCTCGATCGCGCGGCTTTTCTCATAGAGGCCGAGGGCGATCAACGGCCCCACGACCATGAAGCCGGCGAGCGCCGGGAAGAGAATGTAGTCCAGTTCGAACTTGAACAGGCCCCAGATGATCGCCAGGGAGACGAGAAAGACCGCAAAGCCATAGGCGAGGCTCGGACCAGGCGTAGTCCAGAGATCGCGCCACCCCTGGCCGAGCCAGCTGAAAGCGGTGCCGGCCGGCAGATTGCGCTGTTTTTGCACTGCGAGCGGGACGACGGTTCCTGTCGTGTTGGTGGCCATGATGCGCTCCCTCAGCAAGCCGATTTGGCGGCGCGAAAAGCGCCGTCACTGCCGGCATCTTTCGCATGTGGCACGCATCCGGTTTGCGAAGTTATCGCCACATAAACCAGATGCGCATTGGCTCCGATCATAACGGCGATGCTGATGCCGACGATCAATAGCGAAATCAATTTCCAGTTCCGGCGTGGTCCACTCAAGGTGCTGGGGCTCATTCTGCTTTCTCCCCCAAGGTGCCGACGTAGAGAGCGAGAATCTTGATTTCGGTAGGCGAGAGCCGGCCCGACCAATGCGGCATCTGTCCTTGCCGGCCGTTGTTTATGCTGTTGGTGATCGCTTGTTCGTCGCCGCCGTAAATCCAGGTTGCATCGGTTAGGTTGGGCGCGCCGAGATCCTGTTTACCCATGCCATTGTCGCCATGGCATGAGGCGCAGTCGGAGGCGAATACCTTCTGACCAGCCTCGACCAGCGCCTTATCCTGAGGGCTGAGAGGCTGGTTCGACAACGAGCGCACGAAAGCGACGACGCTGCGGATCTTGGCACTGTCGAGCATGGCGGTCTTTCCGAACGCCGGCATTTGCGACATGCGCGACTTTGGATCGCTGGAATTGATGCCGACCGAGATGGTTTCTGCGATCGCAGCAGCGTCTCCCCCCCACAACCATGCCTTCGCGGCGAGATCGGGGAAGCCGGGGCCACCGGTTCCCTTGACACCGTGGCAGACGGCGCAATTGTCACCGAACAAGGTGCGACCGGCTTCGCGCACATCGCGCATCAGGGCAGGATTGGCGGCGATCTCGGCGAAGCTCGCCTTAGCGACCTTGTCCATCCAAACCGATCTGTCCGCCGCCGCGGTCTTGAGCTGCTCTGCGAGAATCTCGCGCTGATCGTTGCCGAGCAGGCCTTTGGTATAGCTGGTCCAGGTTGGCCAGGCCGGCATCAAGATCCAATAGACGATGCTGAAGAGGGTAAAAATGGCGAGGAAGAACAGAACAACGCGCGGAACCGGGGTATCCAGTTCCTCGATGCCGTTCCATTCATGTCCGGTCGTCTTGCGTCCGGTGACGGGATCAAGTTTCTCCAGCGCCATCGCTCTAGCTCCTTGGCCGATCGTCGGTGTCGAGAATGCTGTTCTTTGCCCGTTTGAAACGTTTGCGGTTGGATGGCCACAAGGCATAGACCAGCACGCCGATGGCCATGGCGATCAGGTAGAACAAGCCCCAGCTTTTGGAAAAGCCGACGATGGTATCGTGATCCATCTCCGTTACTCCTTCGTTGAGGCGGTTTGCCTGTGGGCCGCATCGGTGAGGCGCCCCAGCACTTGTAGATAAGCGACGACGGCATCCATTTCGGTCAGACGATTGGGCTCGCCGTCAAAGACACGCACATTGGTCGCCTCGCCATAGCGCTGGCTGACCCCAGCAGCCTTGTCGCTGTCGGGATTCGCCTGGCCATAGGCATCCTGCGGTCCATTGGCGATCATCTCGTCGGTGTAAGGTACACCGACCGCGCGCAGCGCCGCCAGATGCTGGCCGGCATCGTCGACGCGCAATTCGTTCTTCATCAGCCAGCCGTAGCGAGGCATGACCGATTGCGGCACGACATGGCGCGGATTGATCAGATGCGCGACATGCCAGGCGTCGGAATATTTATTACCGAGCCTGGCGAGATCGGGGCCGGTACGCTTCGATCCCCAGAGCATCGGATGGTCGTATTTTGACTCCACCGCGAGGGAGTACGGACCATAGCGCTCGACCTCGTCACGTAGAGTGCGGATCATCTGGCTGTGGCAGGCATAGCAGCCTTCGCGAATGTAGATATTGCGTCCGGCCACTTCCAGCGGCGTATAGACGCGCATGTCCTTGGCCGTTTCCACCGTTTCCTTGATGGTGAAAAGCGGTGCGATCTCGACGAGGCCGCCAATGGCGGACACGCCGATGATGGCGAGGACAAAGCCGATGGCGCTGCGTTCCAGTTTGCGATGCGTCTCTGACATGGCGCTTACTCTCCCGCCTGGAGGGCGACAGCAGGTTGCGGCACGGGAATATCGGCCTTGCTGTTGTCGGTGGTGCCTTGGGCTTTTGCCAGCCGGATTGTCATCCAGATGTTGTAAGCGCAGACCACGGCTCCGGCGAGGAAGAGGAGGCCGCCGAAGGCGCGGGCGATGTAGTAGGGATGCATCGCTACGAGGCTGTCGATAAAGGAATAGGCGAGCGTGCCGTTCTCGTTGTAGGTGCGCCACATCAGGCCTTGGATGATGCCCGAGTTCCACATCGCGAAGACGTAGATGATGGTGCCTGACAAGGCGAGCCAGAAATGCACCTCGACGAGCTTTGGCGAATACATCCGTTCTTGTTTCCACATCCAGGGCACAAGTGCGTAGAACGAGCCGAAGGTGATCATCGCCACCCAGCCGAGTGCACCGCCGTGGACATGTCCGATGGTCCAGTCGGTATAATGGGACAGAGAGTTCACGGCACGGATCGCCATGAACGATCCTTCGAAAGTGGCGAGACCATAGAAGACGGCGGCAACCATCATGAAGCGCAGCGTTGCGTCATCGCGCACTTTGAACCAGGCGCCGTTAAGGGTAGCCAGTGCATTGCCTGCGGATGCCCAGGAGGGGACAAGGAGAATAACCGAGAAGGTCATCCCGAGCGTCTGTACCCATTGTGGCAGAGCGGTGTAGTGCAGGTGGTGCGAACCCGCCCACATATACATGAAGGTGATGCCCCAGAAGCTGATGATCGACAGTCGATAGGAGAAGATCGGCCGCCCCGCGCGCTTGGGAAGGTAATAATACATCATCCCGAGGAAGCCGGCGGTGAGAAAGAAGGCGACGGCATTATGGCCGTACCACCATTGCACCATGGCATCCTGCACGCCCGAGAACAGGGAATAGCTCTTGGCATGGCCAAGCGAAACCGGAACGGCAAGGTTGTTGACGATATGCAGAACCGCCACGACCAGAATGAAGGCCATGTAATACCAGTTGGCGACATAGATATGCGGTTCTTGCCGCCGCTGCAGTGTCCGAAGATAGATCAGAAAATAGACGACCCAGACGATCACGAGCCAGAGGTCCGCGTACCATTCCGGTTCGGCATATTCCTTCGACTGGGTAAGCCCCATCAGGTAGCCGGTGGCGGCGAGAACGCAGAACAGATTGTAACCGATCAGTACGAACCAGGGACTGAGCTGATCGGGTAGGCGTGCGCGTGATGTTCGCTGCAGCACATGGAAGGATGTTGCGATGAGCGCATTGCCGCCGAAGCCGAAAATAACGCCGGAGGTGTGCACCGGCCGCAAGCGGCCGAAACTTAGCCAGCCGACATCCCATGTCATATCAGGCCAGGCGAGCAGTGCAGCGACCCAGACGCCGACAGCCATGCCGACTACGGCCCAGATCATGGCAAGCACGATGCCGGCTCTGGTCGGGTCGTCGTAATATTCGGCCAAGCGTTCCTTTGGCGGTTCCGGATCGTAGTAGTGGCCGATCACGGCGAAGATCAGTGCAGTGCTGATCAGCAAGACGATGCCGCCATGGTAGCCGAGTAGATCAGCGCGTCCGACGATGGCCATCGCCAATCCGACGAAGGCCATCACAGTGAGAATGATAAGGGCAGATTGCCGCTCCGAAACTGTCAGCCCCGAAATCATCTGATTTTCCCCGTTTGCTGGTTATGCGGCATCGGACATCCCACCTAGCAGTCGCCGGAGCAGAGTCCGATTTTGCATGACGTGTTCTAGAGTATAACGGTCGAGCACGGCGAGATAAGCGTCGAGGGCTTCCGCGAACATGCCCTTCAGTCGGCAGGCTGGTGAGATGGTACAGGCACCTCCGCCAGCTTCAAGACATTCGACCAGTCCAAAATCGTTCTCAGTCAACCGTACCAGAGCGCCAATGTTGATTTTATCCGGCGCAGTCGCCAGGCGAATGCCGCCGGCGCGGCCGCGTGTCGTTTCGATAAAGCCAAGGTGGCGTAGATGCTGGGCTACCTTCATAAGGTGATGCCGCGACAGGCCGTAAGCTTCCACGACATCGTTAACCGTGCAGATGCCTGAAGGCCGAGCGGCGACGAAGATGAGAATGCGAAGGGCATAGTCGGTGTGCAGAGTCATCCGCATCAATTTTGCCCTCCGCCACGCGCCAGCTGTATTTGCGACGCCAGCGATAACCCGAAAAGCAGCATGGCCTTGGCTGCCTCCGTCGCGATGTAGAGAAGATGATGATTGGAATTGGGGATTTCCGCACCGGCGATGATTGCGCTGACGCGTGCGTCAAGGATGGGGAGCAGCCAGAATGTTTGGGTAGCCAGAAGTGCCGCCAGCAGCAGGCAGCCCGCCCAACGCCACGGGCGCCAGGAGCTAATGGCAATGCTCAAGGCGACCAGCGCCCATAGTCCCCATTCGATACGGATGAAGAGAGCAAAGGTGACCCTGCCGATCTCGAGGGCCTGTCGCCAGATTGAGTAACGAAGCCTGGAATTTGACCGGCGTCGAGACGAAGGAAACGCCGATCAAAGCCCCGAGCCAAAGCACGGTTAAAAACGCATAGGGGACATCACGAACGGCTAGAAGCAGCGCGAAAAGATCTGTCGGCCTTGCCGTTGGCCGTGGACCATCATAGGGGCCGCCTGGGGACTTTATAGCTTCCCGTGTCAGCATTTGTTGCATCGCTTCCGCCGCTGCATGCTTGGTGGCTTAAATAGGCATTTAATATACCACTTTATAATGACATCTCGTCGGTCTCCTCCCAAGCCGCAAAAAGGTCGCAGATGCGTCGCCGATTGCCGCAGGACATATTTGATCTAAATCAATGACTCGGTCAGGATTCGGGGAGGCTGCGAGCTGAAGCCCGCCTGCTGGGAGGCATACTGACTTATGCCGTCGAGCTCGGCGTGATCGAGAGCAATCCAGCTCATGGTTTTAGCAAGGCAAAGGGCGGAAACACTGGCCGATCGAATCTGATGCGCTGGCACGTTCACTGGAAGCGTAACTATCTAAAATAACTGGTTGAGAGCTATTGCGACTGAATACGTTGGTGCAAACGCCCGATATCTACCTCAAAGCGTTGATGCGTTCCGCGCGCTGCCTGTCCTAATTGATCTGCCTCCTTTGAAGTGGTCCTCCCTGAAGTATGATTTTTGGATGGAGGAAGATATTGATGGCCAGGAAGCGGCATACGGTAGAAGAGACCGTTGCGAACCTGCGGCAAGTGATGTGCTGATGGCACAGCGTCAACAGGTGCAGACGCAGTCCGAGCGATAGGCGATGGTGAGACCGGCGACATTAAAGATGAGTGGGAAGATGCAGGTGGTAAGGGCTTTGGGAATCGCGGGTAAAATGCCAGACCCGAAATCGGTGCGACGGCGACTTCGGGATCGACAAAAGCCGATCAGTAGAGGGTAGGCGATGCCGCAGGTGGAGCGCGAGATGCTAATCCAGCGCGCCGAGAACCACATCGATTACCGAGCTGAACAGGAAGCTGATCGGGGTAGCTAACTCCGTCCGATAGGTGGTTTCGTCGGTGCGTGGGCGAGCAACCTCTTTACTAGGAACGATACTATCCGTCTGGCCGAGGTTTTCGGTTGAACGAAAATCGTAGGGATTCCAGCGAGAGCGCCGCGAACATCAATCTCAATTTTGTCCGTTACGAGGATCAGGATGATCTCGTCCGCAAGCGAGCGGATGATATCTGCTACCCTATCTTGTGGACCGGAATCATCCTCTGCTCAGACAATGACCAAAAAACCGCTACAGAAGAAACGACTGCTACGTCGTTCGGTTAGCAGGGTTCAGGCTCCTCGCTTGGGAGAGCGGGCAGGTGAGCTTCGGGACGTGTTTTCGACCTGTGGCGCTTTATTTGTTGCGCTCGCCATGATCGCCGGAGCTTACTTCAAATTGGAAGGCAGGGGCGCAACGTCATGGGTCATTCAGAATCGGCCCGATTGTTTGGATCGATCTTGATCCTTGTTTGGACTTCGAGGCCGACCATCAGCAAAAGCATTTTCATGAAAAGATCTCGGTATTCGCTTGGAAGTGTCGCTAGTACTTTCGCCTGTAATGCAGCTGTCCTTTCCGTGGCAGCATCAACTAGTTCCGAGCCGAGCTCTGTAAGGTAGAGCGCCATCGCTCGTCCATCCTCTTTCGCCGGGCGCCGCTCGAGAAGGCGCCTGGAGATAAGTCGCGGAACCATTTCTGATACTGTCCCCCGGTCCATTCCGGTAAAAATCGTTAAAGCGCTGATACTACCTCCTTCACAGATTTTTACTCCATAGAGCAGGGCGGCTTGTCTTGGTGTGAGCCCAAGGTCGGCCATGGCGCCATCAAATAACTGATCGGCGCGCGCATGCGCGCGCCGCAAAAGATAATTGACGTTTCTGGTTAGGTCGAAAGGCTCGGAGTTGACTTGGTCAATGTCCGATTGAGATGCCGTATTCTTCATAATTGCTCAACACCGTACTGATAGGAGGTTTTTACTTGTCGTGCGGTTGCGTTAATCCGGATCATAGAGAAAAATCGGAATCAGTGGATAGCGCTCATTCATGATCTGAGCGCTGGGGATCTCTTCCGGTCTGGGGGAGTAATTTAAGTATTGCCCGGAGAATTCCGGCATAGCCGGTGCATCGGCAAATATTTCCAGACAATTGCTCTCTCAACCAGCTTTCGTCTTCATTTTGTTCCGGCTGAGCTTCCAGGAGGAATACGGCGTTCATGATTTGACCGGGCGTGCAAAAACCACACTGGAACCCGCCCTCGTCCGCAAAGGCCTGCTTTACCTTGAGATAAGTGTCCGAGAGGCCCTCGATTGTGAGCACCTCCTGGTCCACTTTAGCTGCGAGGGTCATGCATGCCAGATGAGGGCGACGATCAATCAGAACGGTGCATGTGCCGCATTCTCCCAAGCGGCAACCTTCTTTTGTTCCTGTGAGGCCGAGTTGTTGGCGCAAGATGTCGATCAAGCGGGCACCGGCCGATATCACGACCTCATGGCTCCTTCCATTCACTCGCAAGACGGTTTTCATTCCATGTCTACCTAAACAACGCCGACAAAATCTCTCGAACAACATTGGCTGCGGCAAATGCTTTCCAATGATTATGTTCAAGAGGGTGCGTGCGCAATAACCAGCGATGAACGCATTCGTCGATCACCTGGGCGTCGACGCGGCGACCTATAAGCGCCTTCTCCAAGTCACGCTCTCTCGACGGTGTGGGCGCAACAGAGCCTATGACGATGCGTAGATCCGATGCGATCCCAGTTTCATCGATCTGAGCGGATACGCATATGTTCATTATGGAAAATCCGCCATGCCACAGCGATAGCTTCCGATAGAGTGTGACGCGTTGCCTGGCCTTGGCTGAGATGGTGATCGAGGTGATCGCCTCGCCCGGTCTCACGCCAAGCTCACCTGGGCCGATATATAGTTTTTCGATATCTACGCGCCGGGAGGTGTCTACCGTCCGGAGTTCAACTTCGGCATCAAGCGCTATCAGTGTTGTAGCTAGATCCGAGGGTGTTACTGCCTGGCAGCGATGCGCATCTTGTATTGCGTGGTAGAAGCGATGATCCCCAGTTATGGCGTAACACGGACGACTGCTGCCACTGCGTTTATAGCAGTCAAATCCATTGCGATAAAACCAGCATCGTTTGGCTTGAGCGAGGTTGCCGGCAAGCGTTGCCGACTGGCGTATCTGCGGCGTGGCGATTTGCAGCACTGTTTCGACGAGTGCGGAGCCGAAGAATTTGCTGGTGGAAAGTTCGGAAAGCGTAACTGCAGCGCCGATAGAGAGAGAGCCATCAGAGCGCATCTCAATTTTCTTCAGTTCGTTGATGGCCGTCAGATCGACGATGGTTTCGGGTACCGGCAGCCCGCTGGTCTCAAGAGCGAGAATGTCGGTGCCCCCCCCGATGGGAGCTGCGGCCTGGGTGTGATCCAGAAGAAGGAGCGCTTGGGATAAGGACGTGGGCTTATGAAACGTTCCGATGGGACTGGGTGGATGCCGTTGATCAAGATGCGCGGCGAACCAGCGCATTCCTTGATAGAGCCCTCGTGGGTACAGTTGACGTACGAAGGCCGTCCACCACCGTTCCGGGCGGAAAGCTATTTTCCCGGCATGTTGAGGCGCCCCATCTCTGGTCCTGAGCGCCTGAAGGACGCGATCTGGAGAATGCGGCGCTTCCTTCAGTCGTATCCCAACGGCGTTGTGAATAGCGTTGGTGATCGCTGGGCCTATCGTAATTAAAGGTATTTCGCCGAGCCCCTTGGCGCCAAAAGGTCCTAAATTATCCGCCTCTCCGACAAATATGGTTTTTATGTTCGGCATATCGCTGGCACGCGGCAGCACATAATCGGAATATGTCGGGTTGACGACGCGGCCATCTTGAAAAATGAGGGACTCGCCGAGAACGGCACCCATCCCCATGACGATGCCGCCTTCGACCTGTCCCTGGGCGCTGATGGGATTCAGGATGGTTCCAGAATCGTGAACGGCGACGACATTGAGAACTTTGACGATTCCGGTTTTTTGATCGACCTCAACTTCGACCGCATGAGCTGCGAACGAATAGGTAGGTGCAATGTCTTCATACCCTTGAGGATCGGGCCCGTGACTTTTGCCAATATATTGGGCCTCGACAGAATAAATGCCGTTTCCGGTCAGTTTCACCAGTTGAGCTAAATCGATCGTGTGGTTGCCTCGACGGGCGCTGCCACTTGTCCATTGAATATCTTCAATATCAGCATCAAGGTGCGCAGCTGCCAGGGCGGAAAGCTCGGTCCGGGCTTTCTCGGCCAATAATCGCGCTGCCGTGACCGATACGAAACTGCCACGGGATGCGCCAGCTCCCGCATCGTGGGGGGTCGTGGCCGTATCGATCGTGACGATGGATATTTGTTCCACCGGAACATCCAGAACGTCCGCGACGGCTTGGCAGATCAGTGTTTTCTGGCCGGTGCCTGCATCGCCGCAACCTGAGCGGATTCGAATGGAACCGCCGCTTTCCACATCAAGAGCGCAAGTGGAATTCAGCATGTAATCGCGTGAGAGGGCCGTCACATGTATCGTACAGGCGATACCGACACCGCGACCGGAGCCACTGATTTTGCGTTTCTCGTCCCAACCAATCTCTCGGCGGGCGGTTGTCAGGCATTCCCGCAGCGCGGCTGATTTAATGGACCAACCGGTGACCGATGTTTCTCCGGGCTCTGCGATCGCATTGGTAAGACGAAAATCGATTGGATCAATTCCGGCGGCCTCGGCAAGTTCATCCACGGCGCATTCGAGCGCCCAGTTCACAGCGTAGCCGCCTGCGCCCCGAAATGAGGATGCCGATGTTTTATTGGTGTAAACACAGCGTCCATTGACTTGATAACTATGCCAGCGGTAGCTGGCGCCGAGCGCAATGGAGCCATAGAGCATCTCGCCCGGTCCGGCTTGGTTGTAGGCGCCATTATCGACATCGAATTTTGCGACAAGATCGGTGACTTTGCCGTTGGCGTCACAACCGAGCTCAAGATCGATATCCCAAGACAAGCGCCATTTTGTGAAGGCAAACTCATCCGCTCGCGATTGATACAAGGCAACTGGGCGGGCCGTTGCCAGGCTGAGAGCGCATGCCAGAGCCTCTGTGCTGGATATCTGTGTGCGTCCTCCAAAGTCGCCGCCAATAGATACCTCGTGAAGGCGAACCTCGTTGGGAGCAAGACCGAAGAGCTGGGCGAGATCACGATGTATTAAGCGAGGATTCTGCGAAGGCGCCCAAACATGCAGGCAACGTTCGTCCGGTCTCCAATGGGCCTTGACTGTGTGTGGCTCCATGGTCGCATGCGTCTGTCGGCTCGATCGGTAAGCCGTTCGCAGAAAGTGCCTTGAAGCGGAGGGATGCTTAGAAGCAGTCCCAAATGAGCGATCCACACCAAGCGCAACGTTCTTCTCTGTTGGATGAGGATGTATGGCTGCCGCTGCTCGTGCGAGAGATTTTTCGATCGAATCGAGCACGGGGAGCGGGCGATAACGAACGGCAATGAGATTGATGGCCTGTGCCGCTATTTCAGCGGTTGCTGCAGCCACAATGGCAACCGGCTCTCCGATATGGCGAACGACCTTGGCGGCCAGAATTTGTCGATCCCGATCGGGCTCGCGATAATCCAGATAGCGATTTTCGGTAACGTCGGCGGCGGTCAGAACCGCATGAACGCCTGGCAGAGATCGAGCCCGAGTGACTTCTATGTCGATGATTTCGGCATGGGCATGAGGGCTACGAAGGACCATGGCGATCAGCTCGCCGTCTAGTGATACATCCGCAGTATAGAGCGCGCTGCCGCTCGTTATCGCGTTCCAATCAACATGCCGTGTCCGAGCGCCGACTACCGTCATCGCGGATCTCACACCTCCATTTTCAAAAGAAGGCATGACCCGTTTCCGAAGTTGCAGTCTTGACGGCGGCATGCGCTGGGTAAGGCGCGTGCATGCCGACTAAGAATGCCTGATGTCTTTTGCCATGGAAGGCGAGCTGTTGAATGCTCTCAGCTCGTGTCACGGGTTCCTCGGATCGGGTGGCCTTATTATAAATAGTACGTCATAATTTCAGTTCGTCAAATATTTTTCGTATCTGCAATGAGTGTTCGCCGAAAAGATGCCGTCGACGGTCCTCGCTAAGCCTCGCTCCAAGCAAGATATCTGTTGGGGCCTATGCGTACGCTGTTTCTTCCCGATCGATACTTCGGCATCGTGCGGCTTAGAAAGAAAGACCATCGGAGAAAACCCATAGAACGGTGGCTTCGCTGCCGGACGCGCATCTCCACGAATGCGGCGTATTGGACTTAAATTGGATGAACTGGCCGGCTGAAAGAAGAATGTCCCGTCCATCAATGCGATAAGAAATTTTGCCTGCTATGACATAGCAGAGCTCCTCGCCGACATGACTCATGTCGTGCCCGCCAGAGCCCGCGCCTTTGGAGAGAATTCCGATCCGCGCTTCGAGCACGCCTGGTACGAAGTGGCCACTGACGTCCTGGAGGACCAAGCCCATGTCATCATAATGAATGGTTTCGCGAGCGAAAGAGCGAACGACGACCTGTGAGAGCGGTGAATCGCGGTAGCGTCCGATGAGGAAGCCCAAATTCTCCCCCAATGCT
The DNA here is from genome assembly GCF_900104955.1 of Beijerinckia sp. 28-YEA-48. NCBI lineage: Bacteria > Pseudomonadati > Pseudomonadota > Alphaproteobacteria > Hyphomicrobiales > Beijerinckiaceae > Beijerinckia > Beijerinckia sp. 28-YEA-48. The sequence continues at coordinate 307,866 of NZ_FNSI01000002.1, read as the reverse complement.
TGGGCGAGGTTAATCGCATTCACTAAGCTTGGTCGCAGATGTCCGTTTTCAATTTTGCTGATGGTGCTCGCAGGCACGTTGGAAAGTTTCGCTAACTGGCCGATCGTTAGTCCGTGGGACATACGCATATTGCGCAATCGCTCACCGATTTTTTGCGCCTCGTCATCCGGCTCTATGTCGCTATGAGCCATCTTGCCCGTACCTTCCTTACTGTTGAGCCGGAGGAGTAAATTCTGCTTAGTTTCGCAGATCTGAAACACAGAGAAGAAGACTGCGGCGGCCAACAGAGTTTTCTATACGCGTGGGTACCTCATCGAGAAGATGAATGGCGTCTTGCGTGCGAAGGTGTTCAAAACGGCCGTTTGGAAATTGGAGCGAAACGCTTCCCTCAAGTACATAGATAAACAACGGAGCTTTCTTCAATTCTTTCTCGACACTCTTTTTGGGGCTCAAGCTCAGGATTTCGGCGCGCATCGCACGGTCTCCGATCGCGCCTGAGAGGTCCACGGCTGTGTCGGGGATGGCCTGTGGAGAGCCATGGACCATGGTCACGGATCGAATTGCATCTCGCGCCGCGGTGACCAAATCCGGCAAAGGCTGTCCCAGAGCGTCGGAGAGGCTGACGGCCGTTTGCAAGCTTGGATTGGTATTTCCGCGCTCGATCTTCTGAATACCGGCAACACTAATACCGCTTTCCGTCGCCAAGCGTTGCAACGACCAGCCTCGTTGAAGACGTAGCCTGCGGAATTCGCGGCCAAGAGCCATCATTTCCTGTTCGCCAAAGGCCCCCTCCTCCTGAAGGGGGTCTTCGGGCGCTGTTACCTTCCGAGGCATTGATCCAAACCTAATGTTTCTAATAGGTGTCTATGTTGACACTATAAGAAAAGTCAAGATCGTCGGCTCGGCCCGCTCAGGACATCAATCCCGTTTGGGTTTCTGGGTGCCATCTGAGGACGCGGCGACGGACAGCGCTCATAATCTGAATGAGAAGAAGGCCGACGACCGAGAGTTCGAATAAGCCGGCGAAAACGCCAACAGAATCCGCGAATCTCCAGGCTTCCATCATGGAGCCACCCAGGCCAGCGCCACCAAGCATCATTTCGGTAATGACGGCAATAATCAGAGCGATCGGAAGGGCGACTTCTATGCCACTGAGAATCTGGGGCGCGGCCGCGGGGAGTATCGCTGTGTACCAAAGATGATGTTCGCGAGCGCCGAGATTGCGCGCGGACCAGATAAGGTATCGATCCATGCCCTGAATTCCAGCCACGGTACTGGTGATGACGGGAAAGATCGCATCGCAAACGATCATGAGGACTTTTGAACTATCATACACTCCAAGCCACAGAATGAAGATGGGCATGAAGGTGATCTTGGGCAAGGGAAAGCCCAGCGAGATGAGGGGAGTTAAGAGCCAGTTCGCCGTTGCGTTCCGGGCGATGATAAAGCCGATTGCAACTCCCACAACAACGGCGATCCCAAACCCGAGTAGCGCTCTCCTCATCGTTTCAAGGAGATTTTCTGGGAATGTTCCATCCCCGAGTTCAGTCCAAAATCGAGCCAGAACATCGCTAAACGAAGGCAGCATATAGGGAGAGACGATCTGCATCCGTGCAACGATCTCCCAAACCAGCAGCAGAACCAGCAGGGAGCCGTAGTTGCGCAGAAGGTCAACGATCGCTTTTGCAATCTGGATCGTGAACTTGCGTTGAGAGGATGGGAGGTTGGGAGCTATTGCCATGAGAGCACCGAACTGGTGAACCGCGCATAGAGACGATCGGCCAGCAATCCGATGCCGGCGATGGTCAAAACAACAGCGAACATCCCGTCATACTGGCCAGTGCCACCGAGAAGGCCGATGAGATAGCCTAGGCCATTCTTGGCGACGATGAGTTCCGCGCTGACCAAAAGGACAAATGCAAGGGCGAGGGCCGTTCTAATCCCGTTTAGAAGCTCGGGGAGGGCGCTTGGGACAACGACGTCTATGAGCGTGCGTAGCTTGCTTGCGCCCATTCCCCGCGCCGACCATATCAGAACGCGCTCACAGCCTCGGGCGCCATTGTAGGCGCCTATGGTCACCGGGAGAATGCAGCCAAGAGCTATAAGAACAACTTTGGAGGCGTCTCCAAGGCCCAACCATAGGGCGGTCACGGGTATGAGTGCCGATTTTGGTATGGGATAAAAGGCTTCCATGAGCGGACGGAAGAGGAGCCGAATGGGCGTCCAGGTCGCCATCGATACTCCAAGGACACTTCCCGTTATGACGGCGATCAGAAGCCCCGCGCCGGCCCGTCCGAGTGACATTCCAGCGTGGATGAAAAGTTCGCCATCGCGAGCGAGCTGAAACCAAGCCACGGCGATATGCGAAATGGGTGGTAACGAATCCATGCGCACCAGGCCAACCCGCGGGGCCAATTCCCACAAAATGGCGAGAGCTAGGATGCTAATGTTTCTTTTGACGCCGCTCATCATGGGAGGTCGCCCTATTTCGCTTCGTGCAGGAGGTGCCAGATTTCTTCAACCTGATCCACGAACACTTGCGATTTCACGAAGTCTGGATCAGAGCGGTCGATATTCGTCGGTATAACCGACTTCAATCGCCCGGGGCGCGCCGACATTACGAAAATCCGGTCAGCGAGCAGAACTGCTTCATGTACGTCGTGTGTCACAAAGACGACCGCTTTGGGAGAGCGTCGCCAAAGCGCCAGAAGTTCGATTTGCATCAGATGGCGGGTCTGCGCATCCAATGCTCCAAATGGCTCGTCCATCAAAAGAGTCGTCGGATCCAGGACAAGTGTTCGGGCGATGGCAGCTCGCTGACGCATTCCGCCCGAGAGTTGGGACGGGTAGCTCTCCTCAAATCCGCTGAGACCGACTTGAGCAAGAATGTCCTGAACTTTCTGGGTCGCTTCCTGGCGCGGAATCCCTTTGCGTTCGAGACCGTACATGACGTTCGCACGGACGGTCTTCCAGGGGAATAGTGCAAAATGTTGAAAGACGATACCGCGATCCGGCCCAGGTTCCCGCACGGGTCGGCCAAGGACGGATATCGATCCCTGTTCGATCGGTAGAAATCCACCCATAAGATAAAGCAGAGTCGACTTGCCACAGCCCGATGGACCCAGCAGGGCGACAAACTCATTTTTGGCGACCGTCAAACTTACGTTATCTAAGGCGATCACCTGACGCCCCTGTTTGGGTCGATAAGTGTGGGTGACGCCGTCGACGACAATCTGTGCTGTCTGATCGCTTGTATTCACATCAATCACATCGGCCCGCCCCGATGAAATCCGCATCGCTTGCCTCTTGCTTATCGTGGTTGGCAGCTGCGAGAGCGTCTATCCGGACGGAAAAGTCATTCCGTTCTACAGATAGGCGCCCTCGTCAAACGGCTTATTAGATCTATGCCAGCTGCTCGTTCGCGGCTGGGAAGATGCGATTTTCCAATCTTCCGATACCGTCAATCTCGACGGCGATCACATCGCCGGCCTTTAGCAAGCGTGCTTTGCCCGCGTACATGTGTTCGAAAACTTTCTCCATTTCATTCCACCCAACCTTAATTCCATTGGCCATTCCTGCCCCGGCGCCCGTGCCGCAAGCGATGACATCGCCCGGTGAAAGGGTCGTAACAGAGCTGACCGTTTCGATAAGGCGAGGAATCTCGAAGATAATATTGCTCGTCGAGTAATTCTGCACCATGTCTCCGTTATGGAAACATTTGATCGAAATGTCCGAAACATCGCTCATGAACTTACGCGGAAGAATGTAGGGGCCAATCGGGCCGAAGCTGTCATTGCCCTTGTTGGAGAACCAATCGTAATCAAATGTTTCGTTCCAGCGACGCATGCGATCGCGCGCGGAAATGTCATTGAAGCAGGTATATCCAGCAATATAATCGAATGCATCCGCTCTACTGACGTTCTTAGCGGTACGGCCGATCACAACCGCGATTTCGGCCTCCCAGTCGGTGTAGTCCGACCTTGGGGTCAGTCTGACTTTGTCGCCGTGTCCGATCAGAGTGTGCTTTGATCCCTTGTAGAAAAAATAGGGCTCTTGCTTGTCGGGTTCGGGAGGTGCTGCTCCCATTTCCTTGGAATGATCATAGAAGTTTGAGCCCGCATTTAAAACTTTATCCGGATAAAGAATGGGAGGGCAGAACTCCACCTCTTTAGGAGAGTAGGCGAAGTTAGGCTTCGATTGAACCAGGTAGTTGGCGACGTCATCGAGGATGGAGTCAAATAGATCCCATTCTTCCAAGATATCGAGCATCGAATAGTTGTGCCGGGCTTTGAAGAAGTCGCGACGACCCGTCGCGGCTTTGAAAGCCTCATAGGCTGCGTTGAAGTCGAATAGAGTGCCGTCAATTTCCAGCACCACGAAGGGATGCGACCGGTGCGACACTGTTGCGAGGCGATACACGACTGACATTTGTTCTCCCATTTTAAAAAAATGTTACAGGCCATCCCCTATCTGGCGGCCCAGCCATCGAAGCCTTATGACGAGCAAATAGGTGCCGCGTTAAACCGCCCAAATAGGCGGTACCAAACCTTTGTCTTCGAGGGTTCTGCGAAAGCGAATGCTCGATTCGACGATGTCGAACGGCATGGCCGACGATACGCCGACTTCGCTCATATTCTCTTGATCGATCTTGGCGACGATGAAGAAGGGACCGCGCCGCGATTCTCTGGCAGAGAACGCTTGTTCCAACTCGTAGGTGTCGTGCGCGGAGTATACTTCCGTCAGGCCAGCGCCTCGCGCAATCGCAGCGAGATCAGATCCTGTTGCCGTGGCCGAGGGGATGGAGCCAGTTGTCACGTAAGCGCGGTTGTCGATCACGAGAATGGTTAGGTTTGGCGGGGCGTACCGGGCCACTGTCGTGAGTGTTGCAAGGCCGGCCAGCATCGAGCCATCCCCCTCAACGGCATAGATTGGCTCTTGAGGTAGCGACAGCGCCAGGCCCAGGCACACAGCTGTGGGATAACCTAGCTCCATATTGTAGATGGTGGCTGGCCGATGGGCGAGAGCGTAGAGAATGCGCCCTCCAAAGCTAGGCCCCAGAACCGCGGGACTTTCTTCGCGATAGCGCGCAAATATTTGGAGGACGTCATGCCTGTTCATGGGCGCTCTCCGCATGCAAAGCGTGTCGAGGCAAAAGAAGTGCGACTGGGCATCGATCTCCGTACACCGTCATCTGAGCTTCTTTTATGAGTAGAGGCAGGTCGGCGCCGCGCATAACGACGACATAAGGAATTCGCAAAGCATCCAACAGTGGCTCGGTTACGCGCCGGGTCGCCGCCGCATAATCATGACGCTCACCCAGAGCTCTATTGTGGCTCGCTAAAATGAGCATGGGAGTGCGTTGCACCACGGCTCGTGCGAGTGCCAGCCCCGCTAAGCCCAATCCGGACCCCTCGGTGAACAGAACAGGCCAGCGCCCGCCTAGATAGGCACCCATGGCGAGGGCGACCCCTTCGTCCTCTCTTGAGCAACTTACCGAAACAAAATCGGGATCGTCCGCAAGGGCGTGGATCAGCGGATAGTTGATTGTGTCCGGAAGATGGGCGGCGAAGCTGATACCGGCTTCCTTAAGCGCCAGATGGGCGGATCTTATCGCGCCCATATCGTGCTTGTAGCCCGCGCGGGCCGGGGATGCTTTTGCGGCCGACATTGATCCTCCCAGACACGCCAATCGAATTTATCGAGGCTCTCCTCAATGTAGCGATCGTGAACCGCCTCGATAATTATGTCAATTGGAATATTATTTCTCTTATATGAATTTAATGCGCGGGTGCTGATCGGTGTATGAGAGAGGCTCGATCGTCAGTGATTATATGTAGTATACATCATTTAAGGTCCTGGCTGTCTACAAAATTTTGATGATAAATCGGATATAAAGGCTAAGGCAGAGATCAAAAAATGATCAGCTATTTGTATTATGCACGACTAAAGCAATGTCGTGGGTGCCGAGTGTGAGAGGTAATAGCGGAGCGGCTTCCTTATTTAAGTTGCAGATTGCATAATATGTGATATCAAATGAACTAAGCGTCGCGTAGGGGAGGATGAGATGCGTCTTGGAAAAACAGGCATTATTGCGGGCGTTTGTTTGCTCGCCGGGGTGATGGCTGCGAAGGCGGCCGAGCCGATTAAGATTCGGATCGCTTGGATGGCCGCGCCGACCAATCTGGCGCCCATACTGTTTGCGAAGCCGGGCATCGCTAAGCATCTTGGAAAGAGCTACACGGTCGAGCCGATCCGCTTTAACGGAAGCCCGCAGATGATCACCGCGATGGGCGCGGGAGAGCTCGATATCGCCTTGTTTTCCTATTCCTCATTCGCGCTAGCTGTCGAAAATGCACGAATGAAGGACCTTCGAGTTATCGCGGATGATTTTCAAGGAAATGTTCCCGGTCGGTTTCAGGAGGGCTATCTCGTTTTAAAAGACAGCCCCATCAAATCGATCGAGGATCTGAAGGGGAAGGTGCTTGCGACGAATGGAGCCGGCGGAGCGATTGACATCGCGCTGCGGACGGCGATGCGCCGCCATAACATGAGAGACAAGAGAGATTTCACCATTATCGAGGCGCCGCTGCCATCGATGAAAGCGCTTCTTATCGAAAAGAAGGTCGATCTTGTTCCTCGCTCCATTCCATTCGCGCATGATCCTGAATTGAAGAATGCCTCTCGAGTTCTTTTCACTCAAGGCGAGTATGTTGGTATCACGCAGACTCTGCTGTGGGCCGCAAAATCGGAGTTCATCCAGAAAAATCGTGCGGCTTTGACGGACTTCATGGAGGACGTCATTCGGGCCAGAAGCTTCTATTTGGATCCTGCGAATCGAGAAGAAGCGATCGCCCTTGTGATCGATTTCACCAAGCAGCCCCGGTCTTATTTCGATAGCTGGGTGTTTACGGAAGAGGATGCGTTCCGGGATCCGCAGGCTCGGCCCAATGCGAAAGCTCTCCAATCCAATATCGACACGCAGTATGAATCTGGCTTCCTCAAGAACCGGATCGATGTCGCGCCGTATATAGATGTCAGTTTAATCGACGCCGCCGTTGCTCGGCCAAAATGACCTGTTCCCGCAAGGGTGGTCCGCTTATGGGCGGCACTCTTGCAGGACTTGCATCGCACTTACCAACGACTTGTCGAATAGACGGATAGAAGGAGCGCACCGATGCGTATGCCTCGTTTTTTGGCGGCTGTTTTATCTATCGCCTTTCTGATGGGCAAGGCACCAATCGTTCAGGGCGCCGACCTGCCCAAGATCCGTATTGGCTGGATCGCCGCTCCAACCAATTTGGCGCCAATTTTGTTTGCCAAGGCGGGTATCGCACAGCATTTAGGGAAGACCTATGAGCTGGAGCCGATACGGTTCAATGGCAGCCCTCCGATGATTACGGCCTTGTATGCGGGCGAGTTGGATATCGCGCTGCTGGCCTATTCATCGTTCGCTCTGGCCGTTGAGAATGCCAAGATGGAAGACCTTCGCGCTTTCGCCGACGACATTCAGGGCAATATACCGGGCTATTTTGCGGATGGGTTTCTTGTGCGCAAAGACAGCCCGTTGAAAACGATTGAGGACTTAAAAGGCAAAGTCCTCGCGACCAATGGGGTCGGAGGTGCGGTGGACATTGCGTTGCGCGTCGCGTTGCGAAGCCACAAGATGGAGGACAAGCGTGACGTCACCATCATCGAAGCGCCTCTCCCAAGTATGAAGGCGATGCTTTTGGAGCGCAAAGTCGATCTGATACCGGCGGTGGTTCCGTTCGCCTATGATCCGGAACTGATGCAAAATTCCCGTATGCTTTTCGCGCGTGGCGACAGTATGGGCCCCGAGCAGACGCTATTGTGGGCAGCGCGTGCGAG
>NZ_FNSI01000001.1:0-215000 GCF_900104955.1 Beijerinckia sp. 28-YEA-48 | reverse complement strand
GCCGGCAACGGCACGGTGATCAAGGCGGCGCGTGAGTCAGGCTATGGCAATCGCGTCGAAATCCAACACGCCAACGGCTACATCACCACCTACAACCATATGACCGGCTTCGCCCGCGGCATCACCGAAGGCGTGCGCGTGCGGCAGGGCCAGGTGGTCGGCTTCCTCGGTTCGACCGGCCTTTCGACTGGCCCGCACTTGCACTACGAAGTCATCGTCAACGGCAGCTTCGTCGATCCCCTGCGCATCCGCCTGGCACGCACGCGCGAATTGACCGGCCGCCAGATCGCCGATTTCCGCCGCGAACGCGAGCGGATCGATGATTTGATGTCCAAGGCGCCGAACGCCACCCGCGTCGCCCAGCGCACCAACTGAGTTCGCGCTGAGCTCTCTTCCCCTCAGGATAAACCGAGCCGGCGTTTGATATCCGCCGGCGTCACGCCGTCCGCCCGCAACTGGCGCAGGGACATCGACTTGATGCTCTTTGCCAATTTGCGCCCATCGTCATCGGTGAATAGCCGATGGTGATGATAGTGCGGCGCCGGCAGATCGAGCAGCTCCTGCAGCAGGCGGTGCAGGCTAGTGGCGCTGAACAAGTCCTGCCCACGGACAATATCAGTGATCCCCTGCGCCGCATCGTCAATGACGACCGCCAGATGATAGCTGGTCGGTACATCCTTACGGCCGAGAATCGCATCCCCCCAGAGAGTCGGCTCGGCATAAAGCTCGCGACTCTCCTGACCATCATAGGCTTCACGCCAGCCGATCTGGCCGTCGATACAGGTCCCCGCCTGGGCCATATCCAGCCGGCGCGCCGCATAGCGGCCAAGCGCATGCCATCGCGCCGTCTCTTCCGACGACAGATGCCGGCATGTTCCAGGATAAAGCGGCTGGCCATCGGGATCACAGGGCCAATCAGGCCGTTCCGCCACACGCTGGGCGATTTCGCCACGCGTGCAGAAACACGGATAGACCAGTCCACGCGCGGCCAGACGCTCGAGCGCCAGCTCGTAGACGGCGAAACGCTCCGACTGCCGCATGACCGGCTCCTCCCAGGAGAGGCCGAGCCAGGCGAGATCTTCGTAGATCGCGGCTTCATATTCCGGGCGCGCGCGCTGCGTGTCGATATCCTCGATGCGCAACAGGAAGCGGCCACCCATTTCATGGGCCATGCGCTGGTTCAGCAGGGCCGAGAAAGCATGACCAAGATGAAGATAGCCATTGGGCGATGGCGCGAACCGCAGAACCGGGCGAGTATCAGCTTTGGAGGCGCCAAGCTGTTTCTCTCTGGGCCGCGTCTCTGCTGGCTCCGTCTCTCCTGACAGATGCTGTCGCTCCTGCCCTGTCTCGTGTTGCCGAGCTCCGTGTTGCATTGTCCTGTCGTTCTGCCGATCATTTCAACTCGCCGGCAGGATGCGCCGCGCCGGCATTGGATACAAGACCGGCTTACCCAACCTGAGTGCCCCCATTGCAGAAACCGAAAGCCGCCCCACGAAAAGCCGGCCCGCCGCGCGCGAAACGCCCCCAGGCTTTACAACCACCGACGCAGCCCTCGCGGATCGCCTCCGAAGAGGCCCTCGCCGCCGCGCTGGAACAGCTCAAGGTCATTGATCCAAAGATCGTCGGTCATATGCTCGCCGCCGCCGGCCATCCGCCGTTGCGCAAGCGCGAGCCGGGCCTTGAAGGCCTGCTCGGCATCGTCATCTCGCAACAGGTCTCAACCGCAAGCGCGCGCGCCATTTTCGCCCGTTTTCGCAGCCGCTTTGGCGCTTTCGATGCCACCGAGATCGCCGCGGCCAGCGATGACGACCTGCGCGGCTGCGGTCTCTCGGGCCCGAAGATTCGAACGATGCGGGCCGTCTGCGAAACCGTGGCCAGCGGCGCCATCGATCTGGCCGGCCTCGTCGATCTTCCCGCCGAGGAGGCCCATGCGCGCCTGATCGCCCTGAAAGGGATCGGTCCCTGGACCGCCGACATCTATCTGCTGTTCTGCATCGGCCATCCCGACATTCTGCCGGTCGGCGACCTGGCCCTGCAGGAAGCGGCTAAACTCGCCCTCGGCCTGAAGAAACGTCCCGATCAGAAGAAATTGGCCCATGTCGGCCAGCGTTGGCGGCCCTGGCGCGGCGTCGCGGCGCGGCTGCTTTGGGCTTATTACGCCAGCGTCAAGCAGCGCGCCGTCGATCCAGCCAGCGTTCTCAAATCCTGACCTTGCGCCGCGCCCCGCCGGGCGCGTAAGACACCGCCGACATCAGGAGACAGAATTATGGCGCAACCGGTGATCGACGGTCCGCGGCGCGAGGCGCCGTCGGGCAAGGTCAAACAATTGATCGTCATCCTTCATGGCTATGGCGCTGACGGCAATGACCTCATCACCATCGGTGCCGAATGGCAGAAGATTTTCCCCGATGCGGTCTGTGTCGCTCCCAATGCGCACGAGGCCTGCCAGCAGATGCCGATGGGCCGGCAATGGTTCAACCTCACCGATCGCAATCCGCACGAGCGCTGGAACGGCGCCTGTTCAGCCCAGCCGGTGATCGACGCTTTTGTCGATGCGGAAATGGCTAAATACGGCCTGACCGATAAGGATGTCGCGTTCGTAGGCTTCAGCCAGGGCGCGATGATGGCGCTGCACACGGGCCTTCGCCGCAAGCAGCGGCCCGCCGGCATCCTCAGCTTTTCAGGCCTCTTGATTGGCCCCGAACATCTAAAAGAGACGGTGAGCTACACAGCCGCGACGGCCCCGCCGATCTTCATGCTGCACGGCAGCGCCGATGGCGTCGTGCCTGTCCAGTCCTTGTTCATGAGCACCAACGCGCTCGGTGAAGCGGGCATTCCAAGCCAATGGCATCTCAGCGTCGGCCTGGAACACAACATCGATCCGCAAGGCATCCTGCTTGGCGCATTGTTCCTCGCCAACTGCTTCGGCCTGCCCTATCCGGCGGTCCTGCGACGTTAATCGTCACGCGTGCGCGCCGGCGCCAGCGCCGGCCGCAACTGCGGCGCCTTGCGCCGCAGGCCGCGGCGAACCATCACGGGGCTATAAAGCTGCTTCGTCGCCTCGACCAGATGAACGCCGGCGCCCGGCAGCGCCAGCTTGCCGCCCACCTTCTCAAAGGCCAGCGCCGAACGCAGAAGATAGGGCCGTGCGAAGGGCGGCACATAAAGCGCTTCCGACCAATTGACCGGCGAGAATTGCGCCTCCTTCAACAGTTCGCGCAATTGACTGCGCGAATAAGGCTGGCCGTAACCGAACGGTGTTGAATCGACCCGCGCCCACATGCCGCTGCGATTGGGCACCACCGCGATCATCCGGCCGCCTGGTGTCAGCACACGCCACACTTCGTTGAGAAGGTCATAGGGCAGATCGCTGGTCTCCAGCGCATGCACCACCAGCACGCGATCGATGCTCGCATCCGGCAGCGGCAACATGGTGACATCGACGAGTGCCGCCGATGATATTCCATGTCCTGGCCAATGAATCACGCCCTGTTCCGCTGGCATGAAAGCCAGGACGCGGACGGCCTCGTTGAGGAAGACATCGAGATAAGGCGTCGCATAACCGATGCCGAGCACCGAATAGCCCGTGCAGGTTTCCCAGCGCGCCCGCACGAACTGGCGGATAAAACGCGTCGCGACGCTTCCCAGCGGCGAGGCGTAAAAACTGCGGAGATCGACGGCATCAAGCGACATGCCTTAGTGTGCCACCGCTGCACCCCCTTGTTCAACGAATGATTGGCGAATGATCCGCGTTTGCCCTGGATGCGCCTTTGATTTTGCCCAGATTTTTTGTTTTGGCGCGTCTTTGTGCCGTTTGACGATTCCATCAACCGGCAAAACGCTATAGCGTCCCGCTCGAAACAAGGGGTATTCGCATGGCTGCGCAAATTCATCAGTTTATGTGTCTTCAGGACAATTTCGGCGTCCTCATCCACGATCCGGCCACGGGCGCGACCGCCTCGATCGATGCACCGGAAGCGGGTCCGATTCTCGCCGCGCTGGCGGAAAAAGGCTGGACGCTCACCGATATTCTCGTCACCCACCACCATGACGATCACATCGGCGGCATTCCCGCCCTGCGCGAGAAATTCCCCAAGGTACGCGTCGTGGGCCCGGCTCCCGACCGTGAGCGCGTTCCAGGTGCCGATGTTTATGTCGGCGAAGGCGACAAGGTGAAAGTGGGCAATCTCGAAGCGCAGGTTTTCGAAACGCCCGGCCATACACGCGGCCACATCACTTACTTCTTCCCCGTAGACAAAATGCTCTTCGCCGGCGACACGCTGTTCGCGCTCGGCTGCGGCCGCGCCTTCGAGGCGCCAGGCGCGGTGCTGTATCAATCGGTCATGAAGCTCGCGGCGCTGCCTGGCGACACCAAGCTCTATTGCGGCCATGAATACACATTGTCCAACGGCAAGTTCGCGCTGGCGGTCGATCCCGACAACACGGCGCTGCAGGCGCGCATGCAGGACATCATCGCCCTGCGCGACAAACAGCAGCCCACCTTGCCTTCGCTGCTCTCTGTCGAACTGGCGACCAATCCGTTCCTGCGCGCCAACGATCCGGCCATCCGCAAGCAGCTCGACATGGCGGGCGCTGAACCGGCAGCAGTGTTCACCGAATTGCGCGAACGCAAGAACAAGTTCTGAGCAGCCCCATCATGGCCGCCCGCCCTCTTGCAGACATGACCGCGGATGAAATCGTCCGCCTCCTCGATCTGCATCCCCACCCGGAGGGCGGCCATTTCCGCGAGACCTATCGTGATCCGGCGACCGACATCGCCGGACGCGCCCGTTCCACCCTGATCTATTTTCTGCTGGCCGCCGGTGAGCGCTCGGCGTGGCACCGGGTCGACGCGGTGGAAATCTGGCATTGGTACGCTGGAGCGCCGCTCAAGCTGGAAATCGCGAGAGCGGCGGCCCAGTCGAGACCTTGATTCTGGGCACCGATCTGGTCGGCGGGGAGCGTCCACAGGGAATCGTTCCGACCCAGGCCTGGCAGGCGGCTGAAAGCCTCGGTGCTTGGACCCTGGTCGGCTGCACCGTGGCGCCGGGCTTCAACTTCGCCGGTTTTGAACTGGCCGCAACAGGCTGGAAGCCCTAACTTATTTCCTTGATTCTAGTGCGAGTTACACCACTCGTTAACGATCTCTTAGCCATAATGAACCATGCGGACCTGCGCGTTCGCGCGACTCATATATTTCGCGGTGCCCTGTGAACGAACGGCCGGCCAACCATCCCCGTCAGAACGACAATGAAATCAAGGCCTTTGCACCAAACCCGATCGACATCCTGAATTCGATCGGCGCCGTGGTCTACACCTGGGACATCGCCAGCGACCAGATCACCTGGGGGCCGAATGCCGAGCAAGTACTTGGTATCCCAGCCACCGAAGTCGATTCAGGCGCCGCCTTCCATGATCTGCTGGCGATGGATTCGCGCACGTCGCGGTTCGATTCGGTGATCCACAGTGCCGAGAACGACGCCGGCGGCGGCGTCGCCTTCAGCATCCAATATGGCCTGCGCATCAACCCGCTCTCCGGCGAGCGCGCTGCGACCACCTGGTTCGACGACACCGGCCGTTGGTTCACCAACGAATTGGGGCGTCCCGCCCTGGTCCACGGCGTCATCCGCAACCTCTCGGCCCTGGGCCTGGCCACGCCGGCCGATCAAACCGCTCATTTCGATCCGCTGGCCGGCACCCTCAACCGCACCCGCCTCGCCGATCACATTACGCGCCAACTCGAAAATGCCCGGCGTCGCCAGTCGACCTTCGGCTTTCTCCTCCTGGCGATCGATGATCTTGCCGAGATCAACCGGCGCCACAGTTTCGATATTGGCGATGAATTGCTCGCCAACCTTGGCCAGCGCCTGCGCGGGCAGATGCGCATCACCGATACGGTGTCACGCTACGCTGGCAACCGTTTCGCCATGCTGCTCGAATGCTGCGACCACGCCAAACTGATCGCGGCCGCGGAGCGCATCGAGCGGATCATCGCCGAAAGCCCGTTCGCGACATCGGCGGGACGGCTTCCCTGCAAAATCCGCATGGGTGGCGTCGTCGCGCCGGTCGATGCGCGCAATGCCCAGGCGGTTTTCCAGAACGCCGAAGAAGCACTTTCGGTCGCCAAAACCCGCGTCGCCGAGCGCTTCGTCAAATATGAGCCGAGCCTGGCGCAAAACGACCAGCGGCGGCGCGCTCAATTCATGGCCGATACGATCGTCGAAGCCCTCAACGATCGTCGTATTACGATCGCCATGCAGCCGATCGTTTCCCGCGCCACCGGCGAGCCAGCGCTTTACGAAGCCCTGCTGCGGCTGCGGCTTGAAGGTGGCGAGGTTCTCTCGCCCGCCAATATCTTCCCGATCGCGGAAAAGAACGAACTGGTGCAGCTACTCGACCGGCGCGTCCTCGAATTGGCGCTGGTACGCATGAGCGCCGACCCGTCCCTGCATGTTTCCGTCAATATGTCGGGCAAGACTGTGCACGACATCCGATGGGTCGATGACGTTGCCGCTCTCCTGCGCCTGCACCCAGGGTGCGCTGAACGGCTGGTTGTCGAATTCACCGAAACCTGCGCCATCGAAGATATTGAAATGACCGCCCGGGTGATCGGCGCGATCAAGGCGCTCGGCGTGAAAGTCGCGATGGACGATTTCGGCGCCGGCCACACTTCATTCCGCAATCTGCGCCGTCTCGACATCGACATGCTCAAGATCGACGGCGCTTTCATCCAGAACCTCACCCGATCCGCCGACGATCGCTTCTTTGTACGCACCCTGATCGAACTTGCTCGTCACCTGTCCATTCCAGTCGTCGCCGAATGGGTCGAGGACAAGGACACGGCCGATCTCCTGAGCGAATGGCAGGTCGATTATTTCCAGGGTGATTATTTCGGCCGCGCCGAGGAACAGCCGGCCGGCAATGATGCCGGCGCGGCGAAAATATCGGCGGCCTGAAATCCGCCGTTTGGCGGGTCAGGCAAACTATCGCTTATCGATAGCTTCGAGCCGCTTCTGCATTTCCTCGATCTGTTTTTTCAGCGTATCGAGATCGGACTGACTCTTTGCGCTTTCAGGCGCTGCAGGCGCCGGTTCCGACGTCGCGGCCTTAGCCGCGGCATTGGCAGCGGCGTTGGCCGCCGGGTTGAGACCGAAGGGATTGAACATGCCAAGCGCCTGCGAAAACATCGCCAGGTTCTTGCGGGTCTGTTCTTCCATCGCATCAAAAATCTGAGTGCCCTGGCCGGCACCGATTGAGTTGCGGACGCTCTCGCGCATCTTCTGCTGGTCTTCGACAAAACGGCCGAAGGAGAATTCGAGATAGCGCGGCACCAGCAATTGCATGCTGTCGCCATAGAAGCGGATCAGTTGGCGCAGGAAGTTCGTCGGAAGCAGATTCTGCCCGTCCTTTCCCTCCTGCTCGAAAATGATCTGCGTCAGAACCGGCCGGGTGATGTCTTCCCCGGTCTTGGCATCGTAGACCGCGAAGTCGTCCCCCTCCTTCACCATTTTGGCGAGGTCTTCCAACGTCACATAGGTGCTCGTGCCCGTATTATAGAGGCGTCTATTGGCGTATTTCTTGATCTTAATTGGCTGCTTCTCGTCGGTCATTTCACCTCAGCCCGATCGTTACCCCATCGTCATGTCGATCCGGCATGACCCTGTGAGGATAAGCGTTTTTTGCGCCGCGTAAACAGAATTGCGCAGAGCGGTAGAAAACCGACCCTTTGAATGCCATCTGAATACCGCACGGTCGAGCGTTTGGCCTATTGACCTTGGCCCCGCGCCTCTGATGATAAGGTCGAGCAGCATCATTCAAGCGGTCATCTCCCTGAGCCGGTGCCGCAGTCTGGAAAGGAAATTCAATATGGCCAGTGACATCGTTGTCGTAGGAGCGGCCCGCACCGCGGTCGGCTCCTTCAATGGGGCTTTTGCCAATACATTGGCGCATGAGCTGGGGGCGACCGCCATCACCGCAGCCCTCACCCGCGCCAATGTGGCGGCGGCGGACGTTGACGAAGTGATCATGGGCCAGATCCTGGCCGCTGGTGAAGGTCAGAACCCGGCCCGCCAGGCCGCCATGAAGGCTGGCATTCCGCAGGAAAAGACCGCCTGGGGCCTCAACCAGCTCTGCGGTTCGGGCCTGCGCGCCGTCGCCCTCGGCATGCAACAGATCGCCAATGGCGACGCCAAGGTGATCGTCGCCGGCGGTATGGAATCCATGTCGATGGCGCCGCACAGCGCCCATCTGCGTTCCGGCACCAAGATGGGCGACATGAAAATGCTCGACACCATGTTGAAGGACGGCCTGATCGACGCCTTCCACGGCTACCACATGGGCATCACCGCTGAGAACGTCGCCGCCAAGTGGCAGATCAGCCGCGACGAGCAGGACAAGTTCGCGCTGGGGTCCCAGAACAAGGCGGAAGCCGCCCAGAAGGCCGGCCGCTTCAAGGATGAAATCGCTCCCTTCACCGTCAAGACCCGCAAGGGCGACGTGGTGGTCGATCAGGACGAATATATCCGCCACGGCGCCACCCTCGAGTCGCTGCAAAAGCTGAAGCCCGCCTTCAATAAGGACGGCACGGTGACCGCGGGCAATGCCTCTGGCATCAACGACGGCGCTGCCGCCGTCGTGTTGATGAGCGCTGATGAAGCCAAGAAGCGCGGCCTCACCCCACTGGCGCGCATCGCCTCTTGGGCCACCGCAGGCGTCGATCCGGCCATCATGGGCTCGGGGCCGATCCCGGCCTCGCGCGCAGCCCTCGCCAAGGCCAATTGGAAGGTCAAGGATCTCGAACTGGTCG
The DNA here is from genome assembly GCF_900104955.1 of Beijerinckia sp. 28-YEA-48. Taxonomy (NCBI): domain Bacteria; kingdom Pseudomonadati; phylum Pseudomonadota; class Alphaproteobacteria; order Hyphomicrobiales; family Beijerinckiaceae; genus Beijerinckia; species Beijerinckia sp. 28-YEA-48. Next base: position 206,194 of record NZ_FNSI01000001.1, on the reverse strand, counting down.
AAGCCAACGAGGCCTTCGCCGCCCAGGCTCTGGCCGTCAACAAGGACATGGGCTGGGATCCCTCGATCGTGAACGTCAACGGTGGCGCCATCGCCATCGGCCATCCGATCGGCGCCTCCGGCGCGCGCGTCTTCACCACCCTGCTCTATGAAATGCAGCGCCGGGGCGTTTCCAAAGGCCTGGCCACGCTCTGCATCGGCGGCGGCATGGGTGTTGCCATGTGCGTCGAACGCTGACGCTTTAGCGAAACTCTCCGGCGGCCCCTGTCGCCGGAGAGATATTGAAGGTCTCATTTTAAAAACGAGAGGGAACATTATGGCTCGGGTCGCAGTGGTTACGGGAGGGACGCGCGGTATTGGCGAGGCGATTTCCAAGGCGCTCAAGGCGGCCGGCTATTCGGTCGCAGCCAGTTACGCTGGTAATGATGAGGCTGCTGCCAAGTTCAAGGCCGACACCGGCATACCGGTCTATAAATGGGACGTTTCGAGCTACGACGCCTGCGCCGCTGGCTTGGCTCAAGTCGAGAAGGATCTCGGCCCCATCGAGATCCTCGTCAACAATGCCGGCATCACCCGTGACGGCTTCTTTCACAAGATGACCCCACAGCAGTGGAGCGAGGTCATCAACACCAACCTCAATTCGCTCTTCAACATGACCCGCCCGACCTGGGAGGGCATGCGCAACCGCAAGTTCGGCCGCGTCATCTGCATTTCCTCGATCAACGGCCAGAAGGGCCAGGCTGGCCAGGCCAATTATTCGGCGGCGAAGGCCGGCGAGATCGGCTTCGTCAAAGCATTGGCCCAGGAAGGCGCCCGGGCCGGCATCACGGTCAACGCCATTTGCCCCGGCTATATTGGCACCGAAATGGTTCGCAAGATCGACCCGGCCATCATTGAAAAGTCGATCCTGCCGCACATTCCGGTTGGCCGGCTCGGCGAACCCGAGGAAATCGCCCGTTGCGTGGTTTTCCTGGCCTCCGACCACTCCGGTTTCATCACCGGATCGACCCTGACGGCCAACGGCGGCCAGTATTTGGCCTAAACGCCCCCAAAGGGGCCCGTTCAGCCTGGTCGGACGGGTGGACAAATCCGCCCGACCAGTGTATTGCCGCGCCTCCAACTAGAACAGCGTCCCGAAACGCTCGCCCAAAAGCCAAGCTTGGCTTCAGCGAAACGGAGTTAGTCATGAATATCATCCAGCAGCTCGACGCCGAGCAGATGCAGCGTCTGAGCGAAATCCGCAAGATTCCCGACTTCCAGCCGGGCGACACCGTCGTGGTGAACGTCAAGGTGAAGGAAGGTGAGCGCAGCCGCGTTCAGGCCTACGAAGGCGTGTGCATTGCCCGCGCCGGCGCCGGCATCAATGAGAGCTTCACCGTTCGCAAGATCTCTTACGGCGAAGGCGTCGAGCGCGTTTTCCCGATCTTTTCGCCGATCATCGATTCGCTGACCGTCGTCCGTCGCGGCAAGGTGCGTCGCGCCAAGCTTTATTACCTGCGCGATCGTCGCGGCAAATCGGCTCGTATCGCCGAGCGCATCGACAATTCGCCGAAGGCTAAGGCCGCGAAGGCTGCCAAGGCAGCCCCAAAGGCCGCCGCCAGCAAGTAAGCCAGCAATCTGGTTCAGAATTCAAAACGCGGCTTCGGCCGCGTTTTTTTTATTTCAGCAGACCAGTTTGTGGCGTTTCACAGCTCGACGGAATCGCCGAGCGCCATGAAGAGGCGTCCAAACAAGAGGATCTAAGCAAAATCACGTTTCTACCGAAACGGGATTTGCTCTAAGTGGTTGGCCCGTTCAAGACCCAGCGGTGGCCGAAGGGATCGCGCACCACGGCCAGGCGCGTCCCCCAGAACGTATTCATCGGCCCCGCCTCCGTGGTGGCGCCGAATTTCGCCGCCCGCTCCACCGTCGTGTCGACCTCCTGCCCGGTCGCAAACTCAAGGCTGACCGACATGGTCGCTGGCTCGCCTGGAATGGGCGTGCGGGCTTTGCCGAATTCAGGAAAGGCATCGGCCACCATCACCGAGCCACCGTTGATCAACAGCTCGCAATGCATGATGCGCAGCCCGTCCAACGCCGGCATGAAAGCCTTTTGCGTCGCGCCGAAGACCTGCGTGTAAAAAGCAATGGCCGCCGCCGCCGGAGAAACCGTCAGATAAGGCGCGACCGGAGGACGGCTGGACACGTTCATGGAAATCCCATCGCAGGCGTTCTACGTCACGGATCTGTAGCACAAGACGCGCACGCCGGCACGCAATCGCCTAACGCGCCACGATACTCGCCTGCGAGAGTTCAGCCGAAATCAGCCTGGCTGCTTCGACCACGTGGACCACATAATCCGCCAGTTGCTCACGCTCGGTCGTATTCGGAACGGCGACAAGACTGATGCCGGCAACGACCTGCTGATCGCGCGAGATCGGCGCCGCCAGACCGATCCGCCCCACCGCGACTTCCGAATCGGTCATCGCATAGCCCGCATGTTTGATGCTGCGAATCTCGTCCTTGAACTGCTGCCAGCTGTCGACATGCAGCAGACGGTGAATCGTCTGCTCGTTGCTGAGATAGACGGCTTTCAATGCGCGATCCGGCAAATTGGCCAGAATCACTTTTGACGTCGCACCAAGAAACATCGGCATGGCCACGCCGCGCTCGTAGCTCGCCGATGGATGCGGCTCGCTGCCGTGCACTTCGAACACGCACATGACGCAATCCTTGAAGCGGCGGCACAGGATCACCATCGCCTTCTGACTGGTTTGCGCGAGGAGGTTTTCCATGATCGGCGCGGCGATCCGGATCAACTCGTCGTTCTGGCGCAAAATCCTGTCGTAGCGGATGAAAGCCGGCCCCAGCGCATAACCGGCACCCGACACCGGATCGAGAAAGCCCGACTGCACCAGTTCGCGAACATGGCGATAGGTCGTGCTGGTGGAGGCGTCGATTTCACGACTGAGTTCTTCCACCGTCCAGACAGGCTGGCCGTTCTCGAACAGCTGCAAAATGGCAAGGACACGATTGGCTGGGGTCATTTCAGAGCGCACAGGACAAAAAGAGGGCAACACTGCTCGATTGATTAGCATATATTAGGAAAAAGAAAAATTCTCGATATATAGGAATTCTGTTGCACCCTTCTTCGTTCGTTGCCATAGTCCCGGCCATGGGAAAGGCCGGAGCACGAGCAATCGGCTGCCCATAAGACGCGAACGGGTTCCCGCAATCGGGTGAGGGGGAGTGCAGGCATGAGCACGATTTTCCGGCGTTTCTCTTTGGTCTTGTTGGTGGCCGCCCTCGGCGCTGCGCCCCTGCGCGCCCAGGCACAGACGCAAGCCCCAGCAACTGAAATCCGTGTCGCCATGCTGGCGCCGAGCGCGCTGCTCTGGCTGCACGCCATCGCCAAGGATCAAGGCTTTTACGCCGAACGTAAGATCGCCGTGAAAGAACTCATCGCCGGATCGAGCCCGACCCTGCTGCAAGCTGTTTCGTCGGGCAGCGTCGAAGCCGGCATGTCGCTGGGCGACGTCGTGATTCGCGCCATCGATCAGGGCGCACCGGTGATCATCACCGGCGCCATTCTGGAGAAGACCGTTCTGCGTCTTGTCGGCGGCACGGGCGTCTCGACAATCAAAGAGCTCGGTGGCGCCACGGTCACCGCCGGCGCTGTCGAAGGCGGCACCGCCAATATGCTGCGCTTCCAGCTGCAACGCGGCGGCGTCGATCCGCGTAGCGTAAAAATGGTGGGGCTGACCAATTCCAGGGATCGCGTCGTTGCTCTCGGCAACGGCCAGGTGAAGGGCGCTCTGCTGATCGCACCGTTCGACACGATGGCGGAACGCGAAAAGATGCCCATTCTCGACGTCTATAAAGAGCCCTATGTGCAGACGCCGCTGATCGTCAATCGCACCTGGGCGGACAAGAATCGCGACGCCGCCATCGGACTGACGAAGGCGCTGCAGAAAGCCGCGGTGTGGATCTACGAGCCCGCCAATAAGCAAAAGGCGATCGAGATTCTCGCCAGCTTCACCAATGTGCCCGCCGACATCTGCGCTGAATCCTACGCCTTCATCGTCGATCAGCAGCAGGCCATCGGACGCAACCTCGAAGTCTCGGCGGCGAGCCTTGAGAACATCATCAAGATCGATCAGGCGATCGGCGCCAATCCAGCTTCATCAAAGCCGTTCGATCTGTCCCGCTACTACGACCCCAGTTTTCTGGCGGCCAAGTAGTTGATGTCCAAGTAGATAGCGACGAAGTCACAAGCGTAACGGCAAAGGAACAAACCATGGCGGATGATCGCATCCCCGTCACATTGCTGACCGGCTTCCTCGGCAGCGGTAAGACGACGCTTCTCAATGCGTGGTTGCGCTCGCCCGAGCTGGCCGATGCCGCGGTCATCGTCAACGAGTTCGGCGAAGTTGGAATCGATCATGCGTTGATCGCTTCCAGCAACGACAATACGATCGAACTCTCCACCGGTTGCCTCTGCTGCACCGTGCGCGGCGATCTCGTCAACACGTTGCGCGAACTGATCGTGCGTCGTGAGAAAGGCGAGGTCCGCGCTTTCAACCGTGTCGTGATCGAAACCACCGGCCTGGCTGACCCAGCGCCGGTGATTCAAGCCCTGATGACCTTTCCGGTGGCCCGGCGCTTCCGGCTGCGCCAGGTCGTTACCACCGTCGATGCGGTGAACGGCGCGGGGACGCTCGCCAACCATCCAGAATCCATCAAGCAGGTCGCCGTCGCCGACGAGCTTATTCTGACCAAGGTCGATGTCGGGACGACGGACGAAGACAGCATCGTCGCGGAGCTGCGTAAGCTCAATCGCGGCGCACAGATTCACCGTTCCTCGCTTGAGCGCATCTCGATGCCGAATGATCTGGAAGCGGTCGATATCTACGATCCCGCCACCAAAGGATCCGATGTCGCCCGCTGGCTCAACGCCGAAGCGCATGCGGGCCATGACGATCATGGACATGACACGCACGGGCATGATCACCACGGCGATCATCACCATCACGATGTCACACGTCACAGCGCCGATATCTCCTCCTTCGTCTTCGAGTTCGACACCCCGCTCCATTGGGAACATGTCGCCAATTGGATCGACGCGCTCGTCATGGCCCATGGCCAAGACCTTCTGCGCGTCAAAGGCATTGTCGATGTCGTCGGGCGTGATCGCCCGATCGTCATCCAGGCGGTTCAAAGCCTGATGCATCCACCCTTCGAGCTCGCGGCCTGGCCCCAAGGGCCACAGACCTCACGCATCGTCTTCATCACCCGAAAATTGTCGCGCGCCTATGTCGGCGAAGTGCTCGACACGCTCCGGCAAAGAGCCCCGGACCATAGCCACAACGCCGCCGCTTGATTTACTCGCCTCGTTTACCTGCCTTTGTGTTCTCGGAGAATTTGAATGGATACCCTCATCCGCAACGGCCTGCTGATCACCCCCAAGGGACAGATCCAGGCTTCCGTCGGCATCGAAAACGGCCGCATCGTCGGCATCTATACGCCCGGTGAAGAGCCCGTGGCTAAAGAGACCATCGATGCCAAGGGCCTCGCCATTCTGCCGGGCGTGATCGACATGCATTCGCATCATCGCGAAGGCAGCGAGCCAGGGTTTGAATATAAGGACACGATCTATACCTCAACGAAGCAATGCGCGGCTGGTGGCGTCACCACTTCTGTCGCCATGCCGAATGTGCAGCCGCCGCCGAATTCTCTGGCGCTTTTGAAGAAGCAGTTCGCCATCTACGAGCGTGACGCCGTGGTCGACTGGAACTTCAATCCGGCGCCGACCATTCAGGACGAAATCCCCCTCATGGCCGAAGAAGGCATTGCCGCCTTCAAGATCTTCATGGTGGTCGATACCGGCCGCAGCTATCCGCACATGCCAGGCATTGGCGTCCATGATCACGGCCGCATTCTCGAAATCATGCAGCATTGCGCCAAGGTCAATGTGCCGCTGATGGTGCATCCGCACGACCAGGCGCTGATGGACGTGATCGAAAAGGAATTCTGGGAGCGGCAGGAGCGCGATGCTCTGGCCTATGCCAAGGCTTACGCCGCCCATGACGGCGTCATCTGGGAGACGGCGATCGCCACGCTCCTGCGCCTGCAGAAGGCGGCCGGTTGCCACCTGCACATCCTGCATACGCAGACCGCCGGCAGCGTCGAGCTGATCCGCAAGGCCAAAGCCGCCGGACAGCGCGTCACCTGCGAGATCAATCCCTGGGCGTTGTTCCTGGGCTGCGAGTGGTCGGCCATTCAGCGTCTCGGCTCCTATGCCCTGTCCTACTGGGTGCCGGAAAAGAATGTGCCGAGCCTCTGGGAAGGCCTGAACGATGGCACGATCGATATCGTCGCCACCGATCACGCCCCGCACACCCGCGAGGAAAAAGAGATCGGCTGGCGCGATGGCTGGAAGGCCCACACCGGCACGCCCTCCACACAGTTCTATCTCAGCATGTTCCTGACCGCAGCACTCGAAGGCAAGATTTCGCTGGAGCGCGTCGTCGAAGCCACCTCCACTGCGCCGGCCCGTATTTTCGGCATCGAGCACAAGGGCGATGTTGTCGCCGGTCATCACGCCGATCTCGTCCTCGTCGATCTGGAGAAGGAATATGAGATCAACGATGAGGACGTGTTGAGCCTCACCGGCTGGAGCCCCTATGCCGGCCGCAAAGTCAAAGGCAAGCCCGTCCGCACCATCGTGCGCGGCAAGACGGTCTATCTCAATGGCGAAGTCGTCGGCGAGAAGGGCTGGGGCAAGCAGGCCTGGGCGCGTTACCCCTCCTGATATCAAACGCGGAGGCTCCCTTGCGCAAGGTTTATGACTTTCTCGAACAGGATACGCGCGCGGCCGCCATCACGCGCATTCTGGTCTCAACCGGCTTCGTGCTGCTCATCTGGCAGCTGATGGCCATGGTGGTGACCAATCGGCTGCTGCTCGTGCCGCCGGCTGAGGTCGCCTCCGCCCTGCTGAAGGAATTTCAGCAGGGCTCGATGGCGACCAACGCCTGGGCGACGGTGACCGCCGTGGTCACGTCCTTCCTGGTGTCGGTTGTCATCGGCATCGGTATTGGCCTGGCGCTGGCATCGAGCCGCTTCCTGTCTTTGACAGGAGGCCCCGTGCTCAGCGCCTTGAATTCTGTGCCGATCATCGCGCTGGCGCCGCTGTTCGTCGCCTGGCTCGGCTTGGGTTTCGCCTCGAAATTCGTCCTGGTGCTGCTGGTCGCCGTCTTCCCCGTCGTCGTCACCACGGAGGCCGGCTTACGGGCAACCGACAAGCCGCTGATCGAGGCCGCGCGTTCCTTCAACGCAACGCGGTTGCAGATCTTCAGCACGGTCACCTTTCCCTATGCGCTTCCCTTCATCGTCAGCGGCATTCGCGTCGCCTGGGCGCGCGCCTTGGTCGGCATCGTCGTCGCTGAATTCTTCGGCTCCTTCGCCGGCTTCGGCTTTGCCATCATGTCGGCGAGCCAGACCTTCGATACCGCCCGCGTGCTCGGCTACGTGATCGTTCTCGGCGCCATGGGATTGATCGGCAGCGTCGCCTTCGCTGCCCTCGAACGCCACCTCGCCCCCTGGAGGCTTGAATGACCGCCCTGCTCAAGATCGACAACGTCAGCCAGACATTCGTTCGCAAGGACAAGTCATCGGTAGAGGCGTTGCGCGCGATCGATCTGTCGATCAACGAAGGCGAATTCGTCTCGATCGTCGGCGCGAGCGGCAGCGGCAAGTCCACCTTGCTGCGGATCATCGATGGCCTGCTGGCGCCCTCGAGCGGCGCTGTTCTGGTCGATGGCATCAAGGTCGATCGTCCCGGTCGCGACCGGGCGATGGTCTTCCAGCAGGATTCCCTGCTGCCGTGGAAGACTGTGACCGAGAATGTCGGCTACGGATTGACCCTGGCTGGCCGGCCGAAGGCCGAGGTGCAAGCGATCGCCCAACGCTTCATCGACATGACGGGCTTAAGCGGATTCGAGAGCCACTATCCGCACCAATTGTCCGGTGGCATGCGCCAACGCGTCAATGTGGCCCGTGCGCTGGCCGTCGATCCGAAGATCCTGCTCCTCGACGAACCGTTCGCGGCGCTCGATGCGCAGACGCGCGAGATCATGCAGACGGAACTGCTGTCGATCTGGCAGAAGAGTCGTAAGACGGTGCTGCTCATCACGCACCAGATCGATGAAGCGGTCTTTCTGTCGGATCGCGTCATCGTCTTCAGCGCTCGCCCGGGTTGCGTCAAAACGGAAGTCAAAATCGACCTGCCGCGTCCGCGCGATCTCGATCTGAAGCGGCATCCCGCCTTCATCGAACAGGTCGATCACATCTGGAAGCTGATCGAGGCCGAGGTCCGCGCTGGCGTCAAACAGGGCGCGTGATCAATTCGATATGAACTATCCTGCCGGCAGGGATGAATTGTAAGACTGACTTGCCGGCAGTCTCCCCATTGTGACGCCTCTTTGTAGCGTTTGATGATTCCATCAAACTTCAAAACGCTATAAGACAAGGTCGAAGCGGCCGGTCTTACGGCCCGACGATCGTCCGGGGAGGACAATTTTGCGCATCGCCCGCTCGCGCGCCGCGGTCATGACCAAACCGCTTGCGACGGAAATTCGTGCCTTCGACGTCGGTGATATACCGCCCGATGCGGGCTGGCTGCGTGTCGAGATGACGGGCATCTGTTCCAGCGACTGGAACATGTACAACAACGAAAAGCCCGGCCCCCGGATTCTTGGCCATGAAATGGTTGGCCGCATCGAGGTTTTAGGCGAAGCCGCCGCCTATCGCTGGGGCGTGAAAGCCGGCGATCTCGTCGCGCTCGAAGAATACCTGCCCTGCGGACACTGCGAATATTGCCGCTCCGGCGAGATCCGCTCCTGCATGGCGACCGATCAACGCCTGCCCGGCTCCGTTCGCTATGGCTCGACGCCGCTGACCGTGCAGCCTTCGCTTTGGGGCGGCTATAGCCAGTTCGTCTATATGCCACCGCGTGCTGTCATCCATCGTGTGCCCGAGGGTGTCGCACCCCGGATCGCCGCCATGGCGCTCCCCATCGGCAACGGCTTTCAATGGACCTGTTTCGATTGCGGCGCCGGGCCAGGTAAAATCGTCATCATCCAGGGGCCAGGACAACAGGGGCTCGGCTGCGTCATCGGCGCGAAAACCGCCGGAGCTGATCTCATCATCGTCACCGGCCTCTCCCAGGACGAAGAACGCTTCAAACTCGCCCGCCTATTCGGCGCCGATCACACGATTGCCGTCGATCAAAACGATCTCCTGGAAACGGTTGGCGACATCACGGGCGGCCGCATGGCCGATATCGTCATCGACACCAGCGGCCTTGGGCCCAACAACATCAACCCATCAATGCGACTGCTGCGCAAACGCGGCGTGCTAGCGACGATCTCGCGAAAGGGCTCAGCTGAAAATTTCGATGCCGAGCGCCTGATCGGTATGCAGCTCACCTTGAAAGGCTTACGCGGCCACAGCTACGAGGCGGTCGAAATGGCTTTGCGCGCCATGGCCAGCAAACGCCTGCCGCTACATTTGATGTCGACCCATATCATGCCGCTGAGCGATCTCGACCACGCTCTGCATATGGTGGGCGGTAAGACGGACGAGCGCTCGATCCATATTTCGATCGATCCCTGGCTCTAACGAAAATCGGAACAAAAAGACGCCATACAACAGGAGGAAATCATGCTGAAGCGAGAGGACAACGAGCGACTGACGCGGATCGGCGCCGGCACGGCTGGCGGTGAGCTCTTCCGGCGCTACTGGATACCGGCGCTGATGTCATCCGAGCTCCCGGAGAATGATGGCGCGCCGATGCGCGTGCGCTTGCTCGGTGAGGATCTGATTGCCTTTCGCAACAGCGATGGCGAGGTCGGCCTCGTCGATGCCCACTGCCCGCACCGCCGCGCCCCTCTGTTCTTTGGCCGCAACGAGGAGAGCGGTCTGCGTTGTGTCTATCACGGCTGGAAATTCGACACCCACGGCGACTGCGTCGACGTCCCATCGGAACCTGAAGGCTCGACCTTATGCGAGCGCGTGAAAATCAAAGCTTACCCCTGTGTCGACAAAGGCGGCATCGTCTGGACCTATATGGGGCCGAAGGACGCCATGCCGGCCCCGCCGGATTATGAATGGATGCGCGCGCCGCCGACGCATCGGCACGTCTCCAAAACCTATGAGGAATGCAACTATCTACAAGCGATGGAAGGCGGCCTCGATACCGCGCACTCGTCCTTCGCCCACAACAACAATCTCGGCAATCGCAACGAACCGCGCCTGCGCGATCGCTCGCCACGCCTCGATGTCGAGCGGACCGACTACGGCTATTGCTATGTCTCTTTCCGCGATCTGAAGGACGGCAATTATTATATGCGCATCTATCACTACGTCATGCCGTTCCAGCAGTTTCGCGGCGGCATTCATAAGTTCGATGGATCGCGCCGCGAATATCCCGAGCTCAACGGCCACATCTGGGTACCGATCGACGACACCACGACTTTTGTCTACAACTGGGCCTGCGCCTATGACGCGGCGGCCAATTTCAGCGAAGACAACATTATCGAGCGCGAATATTTCTATGGCCGCGGCCCCGATCAAATGATCCCCGGCACCTTTCAGCTCAAGGCCAACAAGTCGAACGATTATTTTATCGATCGGCAGAAGCAAAAGAGCCAGACCTATACCGGCATTGAGGGCGTCAACACCCAAGACTTTGCCTTGCAGGAAGGCATGGGCGCCATCGTCGACCGTTCGCTCGAACATCTCGGCACGTCAGACAAAGCCATCGTCACCATGCGCCGGCTGATGCTGGAAGCCGTCGCCGATGTCGCCGAAGGGCGCAAACCACGCGGCGCCGATCCGAAGACCCATTCGCAGATCAGACCCTATGATGGCTTCATGAAAACCAGCGACAACTGGAAAGATGTTTTCGCCGCCGAGCTCACTCCGCGCTGGTGAGCCGCGCGATACTTTTAAAACCCGTGATATTCTTGGAGACTGAATGACTATCAATCCCCTGCCCCTCAGCATCGCGCTTTCCAACAACGAGCGGACACGCCCCGTCATCGAGGGACGTCATCAACCACAAGGCGTCCGGCTTCTGCCGACCGTGGTCCATCCTTCGGAAATGTTCTGGCGGCAGCTGAAGTTTGCCGAGTTCGACATTTCGGAAATGTCGCTTTCGTCGCTGTTTATCGCCGTTTCAAAAGGTGACACGCGTTTCATCGGCCTGCCGATCTATACCGCGCGCATGTTCTTTCACACCCGCATCATCGTACGCAAAGACAGCGGCATCAAAAAGCCTTCGGATCTCAAGGGCAAAAGAATTGGCGTTCCCGAATATCAGCAGACGTCGGCAATCTGGTCGCGCGGCGTCTTGCAGCATGAGTTCGGCGTTCACGCCCGCGACATCGACTGGCACATGGAGCGTGTGCCGGACATGAGCCATGGCGGCTCGACGGGCTTCACGCCACCGCCGGGCGTGAAGATCAACCAGATTCCCTTGTCGACCAATATCGGCGAAATGCTGGTGAAGGGCGAACTCGACGGCGCTTTGCTCTATCTCAACGAACGTAATCTGGTTGATCGCAGCAGTGCCGATGTCTCCGACATTTGCGAGCCGTTGTTTCCCAATGCCGTCGCGGAATCGACCCGCTTCTATCAAAAGACCGGCCTCTATCCGATCAACCACGCCATGGTGATCAAACGCGAGGTGCACGAGAAATATCCCTGGGTGGCAGTGAACCTCTACCACGCCTTCATCGCCGCCAAGGCCGAGGTCGAGAAGACGGCCCAAACGACCTTGAAAGACTATGCCGCCTGCGGCCTGGTCGCCGCCGAGCCGGCCAAACTGTTTGCCGCCAATCCCAAAGGCTATGGGCTGCGCAACAGCCGCAAGGTCGTCGAAACCGTCGCGCAATATGTGCACGAACAAGGCCTTACGGATCGGCAGGTCGGTGTCGAGGAGATATTCGCACCGGCGACGCTGAACCTATAAACTCAGGGAATCCGGGGCAGAGCACAAAGCGGGCGGTCCAGATTGACAGGTTCGCCGTCCGCACCGATATGATGCCCTAGATGGAGCCAGAATGGCCGCGATTGGAACGGAAAGATGAGCCAGATCAGGGTTGAACCCGGCGAAGACATGCTGGGCTTCGGCTGCGCCTGCTGCGGCAGCGACGGCGGCGTGCGTGGCTTTGTCTATGACAATGAAGATCCCCTGGCGATCTACTATGCCGAGGCCGGCGGCATGTCGAACATGCCAGTCGTCCTCGTCGGCATCGCGGTGGGCGCCTGGGAAGCCGGGACGACCAAATCGCAGCGCACCGCCATCGTCTTTGCCTGCAGCAAGCCGGAGAATGCGCCGCGCGAGACCGTGCCGACCATTCCCTTCCTGCTCGGCTTTCCGGAATTTCCGCTGCTCGGCGAGCCGCTCGAGCCGGAGACGGCCAGCGAACACAAGGACTATGCGCAGCTGCGCGAACTTTGCGACGCGATCATCGATGGCGATGCGCGCTTCATGCATCTACGCAACGACCCCGTCGCCCGCCGGCGCTTCGTCGCCGACGCGCCATCAGCGGAAACGTGAGCGCTCCTCAAACGCCCTTGAACTGCGGCACCCGCTTCTCTTTGAAAGCAGCCTGCCCTTCCTTGTAATCCTCGCTGCTGAAGCAAAGCGCGACGAGCGCATCCGCGCCAGCGCGATCACGCTCGTGATGCGCCTTAGCCGTTTCCGACAGCGACTTCTTAAGCGCCATCAGCGTCAGCGGTGCATTGGTCGCGATCGCGGCGATATACTCATCGGCGGCGGCAGCGAAACCCGTCACAGGCCACGTCTTGTTGACAAGACCAAGCCGTTCAGCTTCCGCACCATCGACAATGCGCGCGCTGAGCAGCATGTCACTCGCCGGCCCCAGGCCGATGCGATGCACCAACGCCTCCACATTGGAAAAGGCATAGCCCAGACCGAGGCGAGCGGCTGGAATGCGGAAGCGCGAGTCCGACGAAGCGATGCGCAAATCGCAGCACAGGGCGAGCGCCAAGCCACCGCCAAAAGCAATGCCATGGATGCGCGCCAGCACCGGCTTCTTCGCCTGGGTCAACGCCTCCATGCCACCAAGCACGGCCACTTCATAGGCCTGCACCGCCGCTTCGCCCGTGCGCTTAGTGCCAAATTGCGAAATATCGGCACCGGCGCAGAAGGCCTTATCGCCAGCCCCGGTCAACACGATCAGACGGACTGAGCGATCTTCTTCGGCCCGTGCGACGAGGTCCGGGATCGCCGTCCACATTTCAAAGGTCAGGGCGTTCATCTTCGCCGGCTGATTGATCGTCAGCGTCGCAACGCCGTCCTTGGCCAGATAATCAATGCGTGGTTCGCTCATGCCCTCGCCTCTGCTGCAACCATGTCGGCAACGCGTTCGGCAATGGCAAGCGCGCTGGTCAATCCGGGACTTTCGATACCATAGAGCGCGATGAGCCCGTGCACACCATGGGCGTCTTCGCCTTGGATGACGAAATCGGCTTCCGGCGCGCCTTGCGGCACGATCTTCGGCCGTACGCCAGAGTAATCCGGCAGCAATTCACCGTCCTGCAAGCCCGGCCAATACCGCCGGATAGCGCGGTAGAACTTTTCGGCACGCGCCGGATCGACCGCATAGTCGATCGCCAGATCATCCTGTGTCTCGAGCCATTCAACATCAGGACCGAACCGCGCCCGTCCCGCCAGATCGATGGTCAAATGGGTGCCAAGGCCGCCGGGCTCCGGCACCGGATAGATCAGCCGCGAAAACGGCGAGCGGCGCCCCAGAGTGAAGTAATTGCCCTTGGCGAAATGCGGCTCGGGAATAGAGGCGCGCGCGACGCCATCGATTGATCGGGCTAGGCGCGGCGAAGCCAGGCCCGCGGCCAGAACGCAGGTATTGACCGCCATCTCACAGGCATCGTCGCCGCCAAGCCGCACGGAAAGATGCGCGCCAGATCGTACAGCCCCCAGAAACGGCGTCGCGAAAGCCGTGCTGGCGCCATGCATCGCCGCATCACCCTCCAGCGCCAGCATCAGCGCATGGGTATCGACAATGCCGGTCGAAGGCGAGGCAAGCCCCATGACGCCTTCGATCTCCGGTTCCATCGCCTTCATCTCGTCGCGGCCGATCTCGCGCACATCGATCGCACCATTGGCATGAGCTCGCGCCGCGATGGCCAACAAAGCCTCACGCTGTTCAGCGCTCGCGGCCACGATGATCTTACCGCACCGCGCATGTGGCACATGATGATCGGCGCAGAAGGCATAAAGCTGCCGGCGCCCAGCGATGCAAAGCTGCGCCTTCAATGAACCCGGCTGGTAATAAATGCCCGCGTGGATGACCTCGCTGTTACGCGACGACACGCCTTGCCCGATGCCACGCTCTCGCTCGACCACCACGACCTCGCGGCCGGCACGCGCCAGCGCTCGCGCGATGGCGAGGCCAACAACGCCGGCGCCGATCACCAGACAGTCGATATCCGCGGTCAATGCGCTCCCCTTCTCTGGCGCGCCCCTCATCCTCTGAAATGACCGATAGCCTTGGCCCGGCTTAAGCGCAAATGGGACCAAGAGCCGGCAGCCATCGCTCAGAGACGGCGGTTTTCCTCCTGCGGGCAATCAGCTAGAAAGACAGGGCTGACGAAGCGGGACACCACAATAATCCTCGCTCGCAGCATAGGGATCGTCACCGGGATACCATCCGGCACGGCGATCCGAGGAAACGGAGAGGGTTTATGCGCGCTAAGGCTGTATTCGCGTCGGCCACACTGAGCATGGCAGCGTTCGTCTCATCGGCGAGCGCCCAATCAGCACCGACAGTCAATCTTTATGTCGGCTATACAGCCGGCGGTGGTTACGACGTTTATGGCCGAATGGTCGGCCGCTTCATGAGCCGCCACTTGCCGGGTTCGCCGACGATTCTAATTCAGAACATGCCTGGTGCGGGCAGCTTACGTCTTGCCAACTGGCTTTATTCCGTCGCCCCGAAAGACGGCAACACATTCGGCATCGTCGCGCGCGGCGTCGCCTTCGACACTTTGCTTGGCCTGCCAGGCACCAATTACGACGCCACCAAATTCACCTGGCTCGGCAGTGCTGCCAACGAAGTGAGCGTCTGCGTTGCCTGGCACACCAGCAAGATCAAGACCGTCGACCAGATTTTTTCGGAGGAATGGATCGTCGGCGGCACAGGCGGCAGCGCCGACACCGACCAATATCCCAAGCTCATCAACGGCGTTCTCGGCACCAAGATGAAGCTCGTCGTGGGCTATCCCGGCGGCAATGACGTCAACCTCGCGATGGAGCGCGGTGAGGTCCAGGGGCGTTGCGGCTGGTCCTGGTCAAGCGTCAAGTCGACTACGCCCGACTGGATACGGGACAAGAAAGTCAACGTGCTCATGCAGCTGTCCTTGAACAAACATCCCGATCTGCCGAACGTGCCGCTGGTCTTGGATCTGGCCAAGACGCCGTTGCAGAAAGGTATTTTCCAACTGGTTTTTGCCCGTCAGGTTCTGGGACGCCCGTTCCTCGCACCTCCCGGCATTCCGCCCGAACGCGCTGCCATTCTGCGCAAGGCCTTCATGGATACGATGCAGGACAAGGAGTTTCTGGCGGAGACCGAACGCGCCAAGCTGGAAATCACGCCAGTGTCAGGCGAAGAGGTGCAGAAGCTGGTGGCTGATGCCTATGCCATGCCGCCGGAGGTCATCAAGAAGACGGCTGAACTGCTGAAGGACTAAAGCGCGCCGCAGTTTGACGTCGTTAAAGGCCGCAAAGACGCGAAAAGATAACGGCCCTAGACAAAGTTGCGTTTCTATCGAAACGCAACTTACTCAGGGTCTTCTTACAATCTTCGCATCAGCCTCGTCTCGATCATCATCTATCCGAACAAAGAAAAACCCCGGTGCTTTCGCACCGGGGTTCTTGTTTCTAAGCCTGTTTGATCAGGCGATGAGCAAAGGATTAGAACGTGCGCTCGACGCGCATACGACCCGTCCAGTTGCTCGGGCTGACCGAAGCCAGGGTACCGAGACCGACCGGAACCGAAAGCGGCAGGTTCTGGTTCAGGCGCGAGTACGAGAGCTCGACACCGATGTCGAAGTTACGCACCGGCGACCAGATCAGGCTGCCCATGACGGTCCAGACGGTGGCGTTCGACAGACCGCCGTTGGCCCAAGCCGTGTTCTGGGTGACGTTGCCCGGCATGATGCGCGCATACGAACCGATCAAGTTCGAACGCAGTGACGGGGTCCAGTAGTGGGTGAACATGGCAGCAGCCGACCAAGCCTTGGTCTGCTCCGCGCCACCAACCGTACATGCCGCGTTCACGCAGAACAGGGTCACGTTCTTGTCAGCACGCAGGAAGCCACCGAGCCAGTTGGCCGACACCGGCGGGTTCGAGTTGATGCCCGTGGTCGTCACGTAGTCGAGAGCGCCGACGCCGTAAGCAACCCAACCTTGGATGTGATCGCCAGCGGCGAGCATCGGCAGGTTGACACGGAGACCACCGCTGACCGCCCAGCCGGTACGGCTGACACGCGGGCCGGCATTGCCGACAACCGCAAGAGCGGCGTTGCCGAACGTGGCGTTGTTTTCGAGCACCGCGGCCGACAGCATCGCGGAACCCCACGACTGGTCGACGCGGACGTTACCGACGAGAGCCGGCAGACGCTGCGCGATCGGGCCAGCGGTCGCTGCCGTGGCGCTGAACGGGTTGCCCGCGAGCGTGTTGACGGCCGTCGAGTTGCCCAGCTCACCCCGGTTTTCCAAGGCGATCGTCGCCGAGAAGCCGCCGCCGAAGGTGGCGGTGTAAGCCAACTGACGGATACCGTTCGGGAAGCCCGCGGTCACCATCGCATGGTATTGATACGGCGGCAGGAACGTGAAGTTCGAAGCAGCCTGACCGACGGTGAAGCCGGCGAAACGGATGTAGGCAGCTTCGATGGACGCCGTGTTGCCGTTACCAGCCGCGAACACGTTGCCGGTGTAGCCCGGAGGCGTGTTGCCGAGGCCGGAAGCGGCCATCAGGCGCAGCGCGAACACGGTCTGCACGGTGCCCCAAGCGGACTGGGTGCGGGCGTCCATGTTGACGATACCGCGAGCATACCAGCCGTTCTGGTCAACGCCGTTCGACGAGATGAACGTGTTGGCGGCGGCAGCGCCGGTCGAACGATGCGTAACCGCATTCTTCGCCGGGGTGTACCACATGTCGACACGGACGCGGCCGCCGACCTTCAAGCAGGTGTCGGTGCCGGGAATCCAATAGAAGCCCGCGCCGTAAGCGTCGCAAACGCGTACGTATTCAACAGGAGCGGCCTTGCGCGACGGCAGGTCCGCAGCCTGCGCGCCGGCGACGGCGAGCAGGGCCGCCGAAGTACCGAGCAAAAGGCTCTTGGTGAGCGTCATTATTTAACCTCCAGAGATAAGACGATGGGAGAGGATCCGGATCCGGCCTGACCAGCGGGCGCAATTCCCACAGGCCGAACCATTTGATCCTTCATCCCTGCCCTTTGCCCCAGGCCCGCTCCCTCTGAGCAGCAGACCTAACGCAAATTTGCTCGCGGTGATTCCGTTCGCATGCGACAATGTAACCGAAACGTGGCACGTGGCGAACTTCCAAATGCCTTAAAAGCCTTCCAAAAGGCGGGTTCTTCCCAGAGTGTGGCTTTACTGCCACAATTTCTCCACACAATCGAATGATTTTCAGCAAGTAGCTGATTTATATAAATAAACTATCTGGCTAGCCTGCAGCTTAGCAGCAAAAGACGATCATGCTGCATCGCAAAAAAGCTCGGCTTCGATCGCTTTCAGGTCAATTTCGATGGGTTGGCGCGCATAAACCGGGCGAATGGCGGCCGTAAACTCCGGCCCAGCCACCCGCGCCATCGTCTGAACCGCCTGTCGGGCCTCCTCGCGCACCGCCTCGCCCTGAAATCGCCGCAATGTGGCAACGACCGGACGCAGAGCCGGATCACGCTGAGCCTCGCAGGCCGCCAGGACCGGCTCAATCATACCAAGCCGCAGAGCGCCGGTATGACCATAACTATCTTCGATACCAAATTCGTCGAGCGCGGCGAGCGCCGCCTTGATCGGAACGATCAGCCAGTCAGGCAAACCTGACCGGGCGAACAGCGCCCGGAAGCCGGCCCCCTTCCAGAGCCGCACCAGGCCGGCGACGCGCTCAGCCGAGAAACCCGACAGCTCCGCCAGCGACACCTCAAGCAGCAGCCGGTCGCCAGAGAGAAGCGACCGAAGCAACAGGGCCGCCGTCAATTGCCGGCTGTCACGTAAATGTCGAACCAGCCGGCGCAGGTCATCGGCTCTATAATCGCTATCGCTGGCAATGATCACCGCGCCACGTTCGCAAGCCTCGCGCGCCAGCCGCGCCAACCGATCCTGCGGCAGCCACGCACAGCCGGCGACGAAATCCGACAACGCCTGCGCTGTCGCGCCGACAAGGCGGGCGCGCAGATCCGCGGGCAGATCGGGCAATTGAAGAATGGCTTCCCGGACTTCGCCATCGGTAGCGAAGCGATCGACCAGCCGCGTCAGCACGGCATCGCTCAGGCGCGCATCGATGATCGCCAAAACAGCGTCGCGCCCGCCGACTTCCGCCAGCAGGGCCCGCAGCATCGGCATCACGCTGGACCGCCGCGCGATCACCACCTGCGCCTCGGCGCTGGCCGTGGCCACAAGATCGATCAGATCGCTTTCCGCCAACACGGGCGAGCGCTGGAGGATCGGCAAGGCCACCTCCAGCTGATCGGCCGCAAGAGCCGTGATAATGTGATGGGGCGCATCAGCCGATGTCGCCAGCGCCACCGCAAGCTCCCGGCGCACCGACGACGATGGGTCATCCAGCAGAACCGCCATCGCCACCAACGCATCGGCGCGATCCGCCTCGCTCAGCTCGGAAACGAGATAGGCGCGCGCCAGGGCACCAGCGGCACGCGAACGTTGCGCCACGGTTGCTGTCTCAAACCAGGCAAGGAACGAACGGACAATCATAATGGGCAGCAACTCTGTCTGGACACTTCGCCAGCCCGCCGGGCAAAGTAAGTCCGCCCCTTAGAATGGGATTTTATGGTAAATGCCCGTTTAAGACTCGGCCACTAAAAGGGCCCGCACCTGTATCATTAGGAGACACCCGGGATGAGCAAGACACCGATCACCGCCGACGACAAGCGCCATTGGCGTGGTGGCCTCTATCTGGAGGACTTCGAGGTCGGCGTGGTCTGGAAACATCGCCTGACCCGCACCGTCACCCAGATGGACAATATGCTGTTCTCCAACATGACGATGAATCCGCAGCCTCTGCATGTGGACCGGCATTTCTGCGAGACGGAGACCGACTGGGGCCAGCCGCTGATGAACTCGCTGTTCACCCTCGGCCTGATGATCGGCATCGCCGTCACCGACCTCACCAACGGCACCACGATCGCCAATCTCGGCATGACCGAAACCCGCTTCCCCAATCCGCTGTTCGAGGGCGACACCGTTTATTGCACCACCGAAATCCTTGGCAAGCGCGAGTCAAAATCGCGCCCCGACGCCGGTATCGTCGAATTTCACCACCAGGCGTTCAAACAGGATGGTACGCTTGTCGCTGAAACCAAACGGCAGGCCTTCATCTTGAAACGCCCCAAAGCCTGAGCATGCGCTCCCTCCTCTTCGTCCCGGCCGACAGTCCGCGCAAGCTCGAACGAGCCCTGGCGAGCGGCGCCGACGCATTGATCCTCGATCTGGAGGATTCCGTCGCCGCAGGCGCCAAACAACAGGGGCGCGAGGGGGCCGCGGCTTTTCTCGCTGCCCATCGTGGTCCCGCCGCGCCCAAACTGATCGTGCGCGTCAATGCGCTCGATACCGGGCTCACCGACACCGATCTCGACGCAATCGTCCCCCTCGCGCCAGCAGCCATCATGCTGCCAAAGGCGCAGGGCGGCACCGACGTGCAACATCTCTCGGTCAAACTTGGTGTGCGCGAGGCCGAACATGGCCTGCCCGCTCACGCGATCGCGATCGTGCCCATTGTCACCGAAACGGCGGCGGCGATGTTCCATCTCGGCAGCTATCGCGCCTCAAGCACACGCCTGTCGGCAATCACCTGGGGCGCCGAGGATCTCGCCGCCGACATCGGCGCCGAGACCAATCGTTTCGAGGACGCGACCTATACGCCGCCTTTCGCTTTGGCGCGCAATCTCATGCTGTTTGCCGCCGCCAGCGCTGAAGTCGACGCGATCGACACGGTCTTCGCCAATTTCCGTGATCACGACGGCTTTCGTCGCGAGTGCCTCGCCGCACGCCGCGATGGCTTTGTGGCGAAGATGGCGATCCATCCCGATCAGGTGGCGATTATCAACGACGTGTTTTCGCCACAGCCGCAGGAGATCGAAAAGGCGCGGGCGATTGTCGACGCCTTCAAAGCCAATCCCGACGCCGGCGTTCTTTCGATCGCTGGCGCCATGGTTGATCGTCCGCATTTGCGCAAGGCGCAACGGCTTTTGGCCCGCACCATTGCGGGCTGAGATATCAGCCCTGCTTTTCGATGTTCGCCAGTTTCACATAATCTTCCCAGTTCTTGATCTCCCGCAAGAACTGCGCCTGGGCCTCCTCCGGCGTATTGGCCCAGGGGTCGCTGGCGAATGTATTGAGAAAGGCCTTGCCTTCCGGGCTCAAGACAACCTCATTGAGCCAGCCATTAAGCTGCGCCACGATCGGCTTAGGCGTGTCGGCTGGCACGAAAGCAGCAAACCAGCCGGAAAGATTCGTGTCGAAGCCTTCTTCGCGCATCGTCGGATACTCGGGCGCCGCCTGCATGCGTTCCGCCGTCGACACCGCCAGGCTGCGCAGCCGTCCGGCCTTCTCCTGCGCGACCGCCATCACATTATCTGCAATGCTAAAATCAATATTGCCGGCCGCCAGATCGTTGAGAAAATCAGCACCCGTGCGATACTGCACTTCAATCGCTTCCAGGCCGGCCAGTTTCGTGAACATGGCGCCCACCACACGCGCTGAGGGATTGGCCGTGCCATAACTTGCGCGATTACCCTTGGCGCGCATCGCCTCAGCGAACTCCCTCAGGCTCTTCCACGGCGCGTCGGTGCGCACCGCAATCATCAGAGGTTGTCGATTGATCGTGCCGACGGTCTGCAACGCCTTGCCGATGTCGAAAGGCGGCTGCTTCATCATGCTCTGTCCTGCCGCCAGTGCACTGCCGCCCGTGACATAGACCGTATGGCCATCGGGCTTGGCCCGTATCGTATATTCGGTGGCGATATTGCCGACCGCGCCCACTCTGTTCTCGACGATGATATTGCGCTTGGCCAAAGCCTTCATCTTCTCGGCGAAGAAGCGCACGATCACATCGGCGCCGCTGCCCGCAGCAAAGCCACAGACAAAGCGGATATCCTGTGTCGGATAATTCTGCGCCCAGGCCGGCCCGACGCCGGCGGCGCAAGCCGCCGCCGTGCCTATCGTGAAATATCGCCGCGTGAGCATATAACTTCTCCCTCTGTCCATGCCCATGTCGTGATCAATTGTGTCGTCGTCACTCGGCTTTGATGCCGGCGGCACGGATCAGTTTGGTGAACGTCGCGACATCGCGTGCCACCAGCGCCTCCATCTCGCCAATCGGCATGCCACTCAGCGAACGGCCACCGGTCTTCTCAAACAAGGCGACGACATCAGGCTGCGTGCCGGCCTGGCGTACGTCCGCGCGCAGCTTTTCCAAGACCGGCGCTGGTGTCGCCGCAGGCACGAACAGACCAAACCATGTCTCCATGTCGAGATCGCCAATCCCCAACTCCTTGATCGTGGCGATATCAGGCGCACCAGGCAGGCGGGTCGCGGTCGAGGCCGCGAGCGCGATGACGCGCTTGTCATCGACGAGCGGACGCGCCGTGCCCCAATTGTCGAAGAACAGATCGACGCGGTCGCCGAGAATATCCTGATAGGCCGCCTGCGCGCCGCGATAGGGCACATGGGTCATCTTCACCCCGGCAAGCTCCGCCACGATCGCCATGCCGATATGCTGGCCGGTCCCGCGACCGCCGGAGGCATAGGTTATTTTCTCCGGATTGGCCCGTGCGTAGTCGATCAGCTCCTTCAGCGATTTTTGCGGCAAGCCGGGGCGTGCAATCAGCATATAAGGATTACCGACGACAAGACCGACGAGCTTGAAATCCTTCAGCGGATCATAGCTCAGCTTGTCGTAGAGCCCCGGATTAAGCGCGATATTGGCGAGCCCCCCGAGCAACAGGGTGTAACCATCGGCCGGCGCCTTCGCCGCCGCTTCCGTGCCAACCAAGGTGCCGGCACCCGTGCGATTTTCGACAATGATCGGCTGGCCGAGGAGCGGCCCCATGCGGTCGGCGATAATACGCGCCGCTGTATCAAAGCCACCGCCGGGCGGCTGCGGCACGATCAGTTTCAGCGGATGATCCGGAAAAGTCTGCGCCTGCACGAAGCTGGCCGCGAAAGCTGAGACCACCACCGTCAAAGCCAATGCACTACGCTTGATCACACCCATCACTCACTCCCCTCCTCTGCGCCCTAGAGCAAATCACGTTTCGGTAGAAAGGTGATTTTGCTTAGATCCTCTTATTTGGACGCGTCTTCATGGCGCTCGACGATTCCGTCGAGCTGTGAAACGCTATAGGGACGCTCCCCTTCAATCCGCCGTCACGCCAATGGTTTTGAGCAGCTTCGTCCAGCGCTCAAGCTCAATGCGGACGAATGTCTCCGTCTCCTGCGGCGTCATATCGAGCGGCCGCCCGCCGATCTTCCGAAACAAAGCCATGACCTCTGGATCAACGGCGATCTTCGAGACCGAGGCACGCAGGGTTTCGACAATAGACTTCGGCGTCGCCGCTGGCGCGTAAAGACCGAACCAGGTTTCCATATCCATGGGCGTCAAGCCGGTTTCAGCGACCGTCGGCACATCGGGGTGGAACACTTGCCGCATCCGTGACGACACGGCGAGCGGGATCACCGCTTTGCCCTCCACGTGCGGCATCGCCGTTTGCGAATTGTCGAAATACAGATCGATCCGGCCACTCAACAAATCCTGATAGACCGGCTGCGCACCCCGATAAGGCACATAGAGAAACTTTACCCCCGTGGCGTTCTCCAGCGCCGCGATGGCGATATGCTGGCCCGATCCCTTGCCATAGCCGACCGTGACCTTTTCCGGATTGGCGCGCGCGTAGTCGATCATGGCGCGCAAATCCGTGTAAGGCGCGTCCTTGCGGGCGATCAGCGTGTAGGACCAACTCACCACAAGACCGAGCGGCGTAAAATCCTTCACCGGATCATAAGCAATCTTGGCGTAAAGCCCAGGATTGAGCGCCATGTTCGACAGGCCGCCGATCAACAAGGTGTAACCATCCGCGGGCGCCTGCATCACCGCTTCGGTGCCAACCAGCGTGCCGGCCCCTGTTCGGTTTTCAACGACGAAGCCCTGCCCATAAATGCGCTGCAACCGCTCCGCCAACACCCGGCCAACAACATCGAAGCCGCCGCCTGGCGACGATGGCACGATGATCTTCACCGGCCGATCCGGATAGGTCTGCGCCGCGACTGGCCCACAGCCGAGCGCAACGACAATCGCCGCGAATAGATACAAGATTTTAATCGGCATTGGCGCGCCTCCCTCGCCTTATGTCGTAGGCAGCTTAACCGCCCCCGCGCCGATCCCAAACGGTTTTAACGGCGCGCCGCTGGTTGTCGCCTCGCTATCCACGCGCTAGTTTGGTCCTACAGCCAACACGAGGCCAACGATGATCACGCCATTCCCTCCGCGTTCCATCAATTTGCGTAAATCATTGCCCGTTCTTCTCCTCTCAACCGTCCTCCTCACCGGCTGCAACACCACGCAACCACAGGTCAACGCCGCCGCGACCGGGCCGGCTGAAACCTATTCGAGCGTCACCCCTGCAAGTTTTCGCATGCCGGAAGGTTCGGGCTGCGCCGGCGAGGTCGCGCGCTGGCAGGCGATCCAGGACAACGACCGCCAGACCGGCAACGTCAATCAATCGGTCTACAACCAGATCAAGGGCGATATCGATCGCGCTTCGGCGGCGTGCCAGGCCGGTCGTGATGGTGAAGCCCGCGCTTTGGTGCGCGCCAGCCGCGCCCGCCATGGTTATCCGGCCAGCTGAATGACGCGCGAGCGATAGCGTTTCACAGCTCGGCGGAATCGCCGAGCGCCATGAAGACGCGTCAAAACAAACGCGCCAGGCAAAATCGCGTTTCTATCGAAATGCGATTTGCCCCAACATCCGATCAAGATAGGCGATGATGAAGCCAGGCATGATGTCTGGCCGTAGATCGCCATTCGTGCTCACCTGATGCAGCCGCACCAGTTCCGCTTGCGGATCAGAACGAAGAAACTGATCAACCTGCGCCATGAGCGCCGCCGCATCGAGCGGCGAGCGCACGATCTTCATACAGCCAACGCGTGGCCCTTCGAACACCACGGTCCAACGCGCCTCGCACTGCACCTGCTCGGCCGTAATCCCGGTTTCCTCCGCGAGTTCGCGCAACACGCTGCCGGCAAGATCGACGCGTGCGCCGGCTTCATCGCCCTGCACGTCTCCCATATCGGGCGTGCCCGCCGCGAAATAGACTTTGCCCGCATTGGCGGTATGGCTTGCCATTTCGCCCAACAAAAAGACGTCATCACGCGACAACAGAGCCGCCGCCGCGAAACAATTCCTGACCGCAGGATCCGGAAAGCCGAAATCACGCCAGGCCAGAAAACTGCGATAGTCCGTCGAAAAATGCCGCGTCCGCAATACACGCATGCCGTTGCGCTCGACGATCTCCCAGTGATCCATTAACAGCACACGCCCATCATAGAGCAGCGGCTTCTGCGTCGTCAGCTTGGCCCAGTGGGCATCGATCTCCGCTTTTCGCTCGAGTGCAAAAGCCCATTCGCGCGGCACATAAGTGCTCTCGATGGCGTCAACGGCCTCAATTGTCACATTCATGTTTCAATCGTGCCTTCCATGACCGGCACGACCGCCCCACCAATAGCTGCGCTCTGTAAAATCCCATCCATGACATTCAGCTTCAAGATGATCTGGCTCGGTCGCCCCATCTCATAGCCCTGTTCGATGACGATGACATGTTCGCCATCCTCAGGCCTTTCATAGGCCATGCAGACGCCCGCGAAAGCCGCCGCCGCCGAACCGGTCGCTGGATCCTCGGCGATACCGAGCCTCGGCGCGAACATGCGCGCATGTACATGATGCCCGTCTTCCGAAACCTGTTTGGTATAGAGAAAAACACCAAACTCACCTTCCCCGGGGAAGGCTGCGTCCCAATACGCCTGATTGACCCGCGCATGCGCAATCGCGGCAAGCGAGGCAACCGGTACGAAGCTCAGCGCCACGCCGGCGGACCACACGCCCATCTCATGTTCATCGAAACCGATGTCGCTGGCCTCAAGCGACAGTGCCCGCGCCACATCGGCCCGCGCCCCTGTTTCGCCGATGCGCTGCGGCAGATGCGGCAGGATGAATTCCGCCTCAGGCGGCCGCCCCTTGCGCTGACGCACCGTGCAGGAGACTGTACCGATCTCCTCCTCGATCATAAGACCGATGTCCTGCACCTGAATAAGGCGCGGCGCTTTGATCAGGCCTATTGCCACCGCCGCTCCGATCGTCGGATGCCCGGCGAAGGGAAGTTCAGCCCCCGGCGTGAAAATGCGAACACGCGCCGTATTCACCGGATCACGCGCTTCAAGCAGAAAGATCGTCTCCGACAGATTGAACTCGCGCGCGATACGCTGCATGTCTTCGCCCGACAGCCCCTCGCTCTCGACGACAACCGCCAACGGATTGCCCCCGAAACGCTGCTCGGTGAAGACGTCGAGAGTTTGGAACTTGCGTCGCATGATTCGGATCCCGGAGCGTTATTGGCTCATGTGCGTCAGCCGGATGCAAGCCTCCGAGGCTCCGGCTAAAACCGAACGTTCGCCGGTTTCCAGAAAACAAACATTGTCAGCAAAATGAAATTGGTCGCCGGGACAGCGACACAAACGAGAACCGTAGCTATGAGCGGTGGCCAATTCATCACATCCGTCAACAGCAACGGCACCAGAACAGCAATAAGATACCCCGTCGCATTGGCCAGAACGAAACGTGGCAGTGTTCGTCCATGCGGTGCACTCGACTGGAAGGTGAACAACCGATGCCCGAGATACGAAAAAACACCGGATATCGCATAGGCGATCAGCGAGGTTAACGCCGCCGGCCTGACGCCAACCCGCAGCAATGCCATCGCACAAAGAAAATAGACGGTTGCAGCTCCGACGCCAACCGCTGCAAATACCACGATACGGCGCAGTCGCGTCACCGCACGGTTCCCATCGTCAGGTACTGACCACCAAGCGGCAACCGCGCTAAGACACGCTCCATCGCGCGCAACGGCTTCATCTCGAACGGCGACAGCAGGAAATAGCGTGTCTCAATATCGATAATTCCGGCCATCCGCATCAATGCCTCAACCCGCTTCGCTCCCAGCAACACGGCATCGGCATCAAAAGCGCATCGCGATACACCCAGTTGGGTCAATGGATTAAGTGGATTGTGTTCGATGATGCACACGATGCCGCCCGGTCGCACGACACGGCGCATTTCGGCGACAAACGCTGGCCATTGCGCCACAGGAACATGATGCACCACACAGACGGCCAGCGCGGCATCGACAGCGTTATCATCGAAGGGCAGATGCTCTCCGCCATAAGTCAGATAAGCATTCAAAGGATGGCGGCAACGCGCTTCGGCAACACTTTCGACCGAAACATCAACACCCGAAACGGCCCCGAACGTTGGATTCAGCAGATCGTGCATGAGCCCTATGCCGCATCCCACATCCAACAAATGCTTATCGGCAGGATCAAACCCGCGTTCAGCCAACCTCTCCCGCAACAAATCGGCCTTTGCGCGCAGAAAAAAATCATGCGTCAAGCCCGTGAATGCGACCGATTGCTCAACTGTATTTCCGTAGGTCTTGCGATAAGCATCGAACGTCTGACTCATGCGCTTCGGACCTCCGGCCGCTGAACCGCCTGCCCCTCGCCAAATCCGCCTCGCTCGCCAACGACATAGAGTGGGCGTCGCTTCACTTCGCCATGGATGCGGCCGATATAGAGCCCGATAATGCCTGTCATCAGCATATTGGCGCCACACAAGAACGAGACGACGACCATTGTCGAGGCCCATCCATCGATGACATGGCCTCCGATCAATTTCAGGCTGATGACATAGACGCCATAGAACAAGGCTAAGGCCGACACCCCCATACCGCCCCAGATCGCCAAGCGCAGCGGCACATCGGAAAAGCCAACGAGCCCAGTCACGGCCAATCGCAGCATCTTCCACAACGGATATTTTGTTTCGCCCGCGGCCCGCGCCGGCCGGTCAAACTCAACGGCCGCCTGTTTAAACCCGAGCCATGCAAACATGCCGCGCACGAAACGATCGCGCTCTGGCATCTGGAGAAAAGCGTTGAGCGCATCGCGGCCAACCAAGCGGAAATCGCCCACGTCTTCTGGAATCGGCACGGAAGAAAGCCGGTTCAGGATGCGATAGAAAAAGCGCGCGCTGCGCACCTTGAATTGGCTCTCGCCTTCGCGGTCCAGGCGCTTGGCATAAACGATGGAATTGCCCTCACGCCATTTGGCGATCATGTCGAGGACAAGTTCGGGAGGATCCTGCAGATCACCGTCCATGACGATCACCGCTTCGCCACTCGCAGCTTCCATGCCAGCCGAGATCGCGATCTGATGGCCAAAATTGCGCGACAGTCCGAGATATTTGAAGCGGCTATCATGGCGCGCTTTCGCACGCAGGAATATACTCGTCGTATCGGTGCTGCCGTCGTCGACGAAAATCACCTCGGCCGGCCCGTCCAATCTCGCCAGAAGGGTTTCCAGCCGCAACGCAAGCACCGGCAAAACCGCCTCTTCATTGAAGAGCGGAATAACAAGGCTGTAGACAGCGGCGCCGGTGAGCTGCATGAAAATGACCCTGATGAGCTGCAGCAGTCTAAATCCGGCTCGTTAAGGATTTGTTGAAGATCGTAAATTCGGGCGACGCCGAAAAATATCAATCAGATGCGTCCTACGGCCTACCAAAGCAGCCGTATCGGCTAATTCATAATGGGCGAGCTCCGCAGCCATACCGGGAAAAGCTCGTACACGGGATTGTAAATCCCTCTCGCTTGAGAGAGCCAGCAGAATATCCGGCCTATTTCGACGCAGATCTGAAAGAAAAGTGGCGAGTTCAGCATCCTCCGCTGCCGCGATAGCCAGTAGAGTATCGGGCTGATCGTTCGGGGGATCGGACCTGTACAAGTCGCGGAGCAAAAGAGCATTCGATAGTGCCCATAGCGCGGGCGACGTCATGCTCCAACGCGCATCCACCATACGGGCAACAGGATGCCCCACCGAAATATCGCCGGAAAGAACGGCTAACGTTGGACGAGGCTGGATGCGAACAATTGCTTCAGCAACCTGTTGATGATCCAGATGTCGAACAAACCAAGAGAAACAGATTGAGAATACAACGGCGGCAAAAACACCGGGATTCAAAAGAATGCGCAACCACCGCTGCCGAGCAAGCGTCGGGCTCACATCTTCCGGGCGCCCACCAATCGCCAGGAGCTTCTTGTCAAACATAGCCAACATGCCTCCCACGAGCGCAAACGCAATCATGGGATAGACATGATAGTACCAAAGCTTTCCCTGCAGAATAAATGCAATTCCAAAACCAGCCGCCGCAGCGAAGGCAAAGACTGACGGATGGCTCCGCAACTCACGTCCGCAGAAAATCCACGACGTGGCGAACAGACCGAAGAAAAACAAAACATATATCGACAACAAGGCAGCCAACCTATTGGCCGCCGGCAGATAGAGAAGCGTATTGATGGGCATCGCAACGGCCCAGAACTCGCGACAAAAAACAACGACAACCGCAACATATGCGACCATCAATGTGCCAGCGATTAGGTTTTCTGCGCTGAACAAAACTCGCCAAGACCGCACATTGAGCAGCGCAATTAAAACGGGCATCTCCAACGCCAGGGCAAAGTGCGGCTTAATGATCATGACAATGCCGCCACAGATACCTGCCGAAACAAGCAATGGCCAAGGCAGCATTCTCCCCGACGCCCGCGCCATGGTCACGCTCAAAAACGGGAGACATAAAATCGCCGCGATGTGATCACGCTGCGCAAATGATACGCCCGGCAAAATAACGAATGTCGCCAGAACGATCGACAGCAGAACAAAGCGATTGAAACGCTTGTCAGTGCGAAAAAATGCCAGGTAAGAGATAACCACGCTGACTATCAGCAAGCCAAATACGCAAACGACCATCAATATGTCGGGGGAAAAATCCAGTATGCGCGCTAGAGCCACGACAGGCACGTGAATCCAGATCGAGGCTGGAGGATTAGTTTCGCCGATGTCGATATACAGTCTCTTTCCGTCGACCAGCATTTCTGATGCGGTAAGCAGCCAACTGGTATCGGAATTCATTGGCAGCAAGAAACGCATCAGAATGGAAACGCCCAGCAACATCACTAAAATGAGGAAGACCGGAACAGCCGCGAAGCGAGAGTGCTCCGACGATGTAAGTTTAAGCCACGACATGGTCCACTCGCTCAACGGTGAGGGGAAGGTAATGGCGCCAACAAAACGGAAGATGTCGACACCGGCCTGCTAATTCGACTGCGTCCGCGATCTCATACCGGCAAATGGCACGGCTGTAGAAAACGCTGTGACCAGCATCCGCACGGGCACGCTCCGCCAACGACAACAGCCTAAGGTCAGCAGCGCTAAGGATCCATCGAGGATCGTAAATCCGGGCGGCGACGCAAAATATCGACGATATCGCCCTCCTCGACCAACCCCGCCCTGCCCGCGAACTCATAACGATCAAGCTCTTCCTTCATGCCCGGAAAGGCACGCAAGCGCTCAAGCAGCGACGTTTCCTGCTTCAGAGCTAAAAGGATATCCGGGCGGTTGCGGCGCAGATCTGCGAGAAGCACCGCGAGATCGGCATTCTCCACGGCTTCTACGGCCGACAACTTCGATGGCGATAAATCGGGATACCGCCGTCTCAACACAATGCCATTCGCTATGACCCACAATGATGGCTGCGTCGCGCCCCAACGTCCGTTCACCATTCGGGTCACGGGATAGCCGACAGAAATATCTCCGGACAGACTGGCGATAACGGGATTGGGATGAAGTCTCGTGATGATGGCAGCCAGTACCTGATAATTGCCGTGAATGAAGAACAACGAAGAAAAGCCGACCAGCGCACCGACAGCAACGACGCCCGGGTTGGCAAGCCGACACAGGAAGGGCACTCTGGCTAATAACGGACTGACCTCAGTCTGACGACCACCGGTTTCGAGCAAGCGGCGATCAAACGCAGCCAGAGCTCCGCCCAAGACACCCAGAGCCACCGCCGGGTAAACATGGTAAGGCCACAGCTTGCCTTGCACGACGAAAGCCACATAAAAACCCACCGACGCAGCCAAGACAATCCCGGCCGGATGTCGGGGGAAAGAACGACCGCAGAAAAGCCAGGACGTCAGGCAAAGCGCGACAAGAATAGGCGTGGTAATTGTCCTAAAGGCCTGCAGACGATCCGCATTGGGAAGATAGACCGTCGCGTTGACCGGCATCGCCATCGTCCAGAACTCGCGGTAGAAAATGAACGTACTTGCGATGTAAGCAAGGCAAAGAAAGCCCGCGATCACATTCTCCGGGCTAAAAAGTGTTCGCAGCCGCGGCTGTACCCACAGCGCCATGAGAACAGGCAGCTCTAAAGCGAGCAAAAAATGCGGCTTGATAATAACGACAATACCGCCGCATATGCCGGCCGCAATCAACAACGGCCAGCTCGGTGCCGCCCCACCGGCCCGTATCAGTGTCGCAGCAAGAAACGGCAGACATAGCATTGCCGCGACATGTTCTCGCTCTGAAAAGCTGGCGCCTGGGAGAATGGCGAAAAGAACAAGGAAAATCGCCGTCAGAAGAAAGCCATTGAACCGCTTCAGCCAGCCACTTCGGGCCAATATGACGCCCGTTAAAGCGAGGCTAATTGTCAGCATCGCAAATATATAGCCATTGACGACCGGCTCTGGCCGTATACCGAGCAGACGGGCAAATGCAACCACGGGCGCATAGAGCCAGATCGATGCAGGAGGATTGGTTTCTCCGATATCGACATAGAGCTTCTTGCCGTCGAGCAGCATTTCTGAAGCTGAGATCAGCCAACTCGTATCGGAATTCATCGGCATCAGCGCGCGCAGCCATATCGCGGCACCAATGAGCATCAGGATCAACATACAGCCGGCCCACAGATCAACGGAGGTCCGCTTCCTCTGCTCTTGCCAGATGGACGAAAAACCCGACGAAACTGACATCAATACCTCACATACCGCACAGCACGAGTTTCGCCGCTTCTATGATCGCAGATCGGAGGAAATTGGCGCATCTGGCCGGCGGCGCAAAATATCGACAACCCCCTCCGGCTGATCAACCAACGACACCGTGTCGACGATTTCGTAGCGATCCAATTCCTCCGCTATGCCAGGAAAGTTACGAATATGCGCCCGCAGGTCTGTTTCCATCCGGAAGGTGAGGAGAATATCCGGCCGATTGCGACGTAGATCGGTGAGAAAGGTCGCCATATCAGCTTTCTCAATAGCCTCAATCGTGCTCAGCCTCTTCCGAAACGCAGGGTCGCTACCAAACTTCCAGCGCAGCTGAAGGCCATAGGTCTCGGTCCACAACGCCCATTGGGTCATGCCCCAACGGCCGTTCACCATGCGGGTGGTCGGATGCCCGAGCGCAATGTCACCGGAAACGATCGCCAGGGTGGGATGCGGATGCAGTTTCGCGATCGCCTCAACAAGCCTGTCATAGTGAAAATGAAGAAAGAACAGAGGCGCGCAAATCGCCACCGTCACGGCGGCCACCACGGCCGGATGGAAGACGAGACGCAGCCAACCGCCGGGCCACGACAATCCGCGATCGATCACGACCAATGCAGCGCCCATCAATCCAAGCGAGATCGCCGGATAGATCTGATAGGACCACAGCTTACCCTGAATGACAAAAGCGATGCAAAAGCCGATCGCTGCCGCAAACACGATCACTGCCGGATGACGCAGGAAGTGCCTGCCCGAGAACAACCACGCACTCAGGATCAATCCCCCCAAGAGCGGTAAGTAAACCGACTGTAGGGCGTCCCCCATGCGCGCAACCGGCAGATAGATTGCCGCGTTGACCGGCATGGTCACTGTCCAATAGTCCGAATAGAACACGAAAGTACTGACCACGTAAGCAATCGTCAGCAGGCCCGCGATCATATTTTCAGGACTGAGGAGCGTGCGCCAGCGCCGATCCGCAGCAAGAGCGACCAGAACCGGCAGCTCAACGCTAAGAACGAAATGCGGCTTAATGATCACCACGATGCCACCGCAGAGGCCAGCCGCAATGAGCAATGGCCAGCTGAGCGCTCGACCTTCGACACGCGCCACCGCCGCCGCCAGGAACGGCAGGCAGAACAGCGTAGCGACATGCTCACGCTCGGAAAATGCGTTGCCGGGTAAGATGGTGAATATCGCGATCGCCAGCGCAAGCAGCAGCAGCCGATCATAGCGTTGCAGCCAACCGGCGCGCGCCAGAATGGCAGCAGCCAGCCCCAAGCTCATCGCCGTCAGCGCGAAGATCCACGTGATGACGAGCGGTTCGGGCGCGACGTGCAGCAAACGGGCCAGCGCCACGATGGGCAGATAGATCCAGACCGAAGCTGGCGGGTTAGTCTCGCTGACATCGACATAGAGTTTCTTACCGTCGAGAACCAGATCCGACACGGTGATGAGCCAGCTGGTGTCGGTGTTCATCGGCAAAAGGAAACGTAACCAGATGGCGACGCCGCACAGAATGATAATGAGGGCGCAGCCGATCTTGGCATCAATCCGAGCGTCTCGTTCCTGTCGGATCATTTGCGAAACAGAGGAGATCGTCATCGATGCCCCTGATCATATCTTACGGAGAACGAGTTCCATCTGCGACAATCGAGCAAATGGCCGTCGCAAGAAATCGAACGCGGCAAATAACGCCTGGAGCGGAGGAATAAGCGGATGCATCACGGCAGGCCGGGCTGCATCGACCTTCACAAGCCCCGCGCGACGGAGCAGGTCGAGGACAGAAACGCTCCAGAACGGCGCACCTTGGGTATAATGGAATGAAACCACCTCAAGACCACTGCGGAGACAAAGATCGACGAGGCTTTCGCGTGTAAAGAGCACAAAATGCCGAGGCGTGTGCAACCCAGCCCATGAATGGTGGCGAAAGAGCCTGGCATCGAGGGCGTCAAAGTTTGGCGTTTTCAGAAGTAGGCGCCCGTTAGCCGACAGCATATCCGCGGCCTTACGTAAAACACGCTCAGGATCGGCCACATGTTCGATAAGATTTAACATGAACACCAGATCGAAAGAGCGATTGGCTGAAAAATCCTCGATCGATCCGAGGTCGAAGCGATGTCCCGCCGCTTCAGCTAGAGCTCCCGCCCCGGGGTCGATATCAACAACGCATGTGTGGGTGAACCGATCGTCAACTTGCCGCAACTGATTAAGCAGCCAACCGGAACCACCGCCGACATCAAGTGCTGCAAGATCCTGGCCGGGTATTTCCGCGCTCACAGCGCGAAATGCGCGGCGATCCAAAACCTGCTTTATGCGTTGCACCAAGCTCGGTTTCTGACCTGCGAACGAATAATAGTTCTTCGGATATATCGTGGAAAGATCACTGCTCAGCATCGGCGAAATGAACAGCACGTCGCAAGCTTCGCAGCGATAGAAATCGAAATCGTTCGTCGAGGTGAAATATTCAATGTCGTGCGCGGTGGCCCAAAGCGAAGCGCCCCCTTTCTTGCACAACGGACACGCTACAGAATCATCGCTCATGTTTCATCCAGCGGTCAGCAGCGAACGGAACGTGCGCCAATACGTGCTTCGACGCGACACTAGATGATCGCGGAGCGGCGTCTCTAGCAGGAACCGCTCCAGCTCTGGCAAATTGGTATAGGACAACTGCGGTTCCCAATGATGCAGCAGGTGCCGGTTAAATCCTGCGCCACCGACAATCGCGTCGATCGGCCCATCGCTAAACAGGCGACTGTAGGCACCGTGTGCTTCTCGAAAGTAATCGACATGAGCTCCCGCATCAGGACGACGATGTTCGAGCAACTGTCGCAAGGCCCCGAGGAAGGGAAAGACGATCACGACGCCACCGATCCAACCAAACGCCAAGGACCATTGGTGGAAGGCAAGGCTCAAGACGACAACGGCGAGATGGAAGAATGCGCCCAAAATCACCGGCCAAGAAACTCCAGGCCTGCGCCCCTCGCTTGGCGACACCGCGATGCCACGACGAAACAGCAAGACTTCCAGCGCCCGCCATCCCGTCAATGATTTCAAAATGAACAGAGGATCAAGCGCGAAGAAATAGGTATGTTCACTATCGTCGGGCTTACCAAGTTCGCGATGGTGGCGGAAATGCACCAAACGATAGTTGGCGACTGTTGTACCGGCCATCCACGAGATAAGCAGATCGCAGACTAGGTCGCTACGCCTGCGATCGGCCGCGAGATTGTAATGCGCGCCCTCATGTATGAACAGTTGCAGATAAGCAATCGCGGAACCGATCAACCCGGCCCCGATCACCGCCGCCAGCAACCATGGCACGCCAACGGACGGCAAAGCTGCCGTCAATACGCAGGACAAGATGAGAGCCAGATAACCTAACCCAATGTCACGATAAACGACGCGATACTTCGGCTGCAGCGTGCGCGTAAAATCGATGAGCCGCACACCGGCCGCATTCCGCAACGCCGCGCGCTGGTTCGCGTAAAGGGCTATATCGTCGGTCAAGGGCCTGTCCCGCGCAGCAGGGCGCGATCGGGCACGATCGCGGCGGGCGTCAGGTTAGCGCGGGGCCATTAATACGGGCTTAACCCGATCCCCAAGCCTGGCGGCCGGGATCGGGAAGCTGCCATCAAAACAGCTATTTCCAAAACAGCTATTTCACCGTCTCCGCTGCCTTTTTGGCGAAGCGGTCGTCGAAGGTCCGGCCAAGGTCCACCTGAGCGTCCTTCATTTCCGGGTCGAATTTCACCAGCATGTCGAAGGTCGATTGCATGCCTTCGCGCGGGATCAGGCCGGTCTGCGAATAGGACGGCTGCGAATTCTTCGCCGCCAGCATGTAAAGCTCCTTGTCGCCCAGCAGATACTGCTCGGGCACGGTAGCGGCGATGTCGGCCGGGGTCGCGGTCCTCAGCCAGACCAAGGCCTTGTAGAGCGCATTGACCACGGCCAGGGTGGTGCGCGGCGATTTCTCGGCAAAGTCCGCTTTGAGATAGACCACCGCCGCCGGATTGGAGCCACCAAACAACGCCCGCGTGCCCTCCTCCGTGCGCGTGTCATAAACGACGCGCACATCACCGGAACGTTCAAGGAATGACAACACCGGCTCGAGATGGGAAATCGCCTGGATCTCGCCCTTCTGGATCGCCGCCAGGGCCGATTGCGCCGAGCCGATACCGATATAGGCCGCGTCCGATGGCGCTAGCCCTGACTTCGCCATGATGAAATTCATCAGCATATTGGTCGATGAGCCCGGCGCGGTAACGCCGATCTTCATACCTTTGAAATCAGCCGGACCGTCCCATTTGACGCCCTTCTTCACCGCCACGGCGATACCGGGGAAGCGGCCGAGTTCGAGCACGGCGCGAACGTCCTGCCCCTTGGCCTGCATGCGGATCGTGTGCTCGTAGGCGCCGGTCACGACATCGACCGAGCCGCCGACGAGCGCCTGCAGCGAACGCGAGCCGCCGGCGAAATCTTGGATCTCGACGTTCAGCCCTTCGTCCTTGAAGAAGCCCTTCTGCTCGGCAATCGTCAGCGGCAGATAATAGAGCAGCGCCTTGCCGCCGACGCCGAGCTTGATGTTCGGCTTTTCCAGCGCCGTTTGCGCCTGCGCGTTGATCTGCGTCGTGAACGTCACAACGGCAACCGATGCCGCCACCAACAATCCGAACGTCTTCGACATGGTCATCTCTTCCTCCCGCTGTTGCGGCATCGCTTTTCCGCGATGCCGCTCTCTTCGCTTAACCCAGGCGCTTAGTCCAACGAGACGCCGGCCGCCTTGACGATCGGCGCCCATTTGGCGAGTTCCGCCTTGATGAAGGCATCGAGTTCTTCAGGCGTCGAGCCTGCAGCCATCGCGCTGAGATCGGCCAGCTTCTGCTTCACCTGCGGATCGCGCACGGCCTTATTCGCCGCATCGTTGAGAACGGTGATCGCCGCCTTCGGCGTCTTGGCCGGCGCCAGGAAAGCATTCCACGTATAGGTCTCATAGCCCGGCACACCGGCTTCGATCATCGTCGGCACATCGGGCGCGGCCGGGCTGCGCTCCTTCGTCGTCACCGCCAAGGCGCGCGCGCCACCACCGCGGATCTGTTCGATGGCCGAGGGCAGATTGTCGAACATGATCGGCACCTGGCCGCTGATCAGGTCGGCGAGCGCCGGACCACCGCCGCGGTAGGGCACATGGACGTATTCCGTCTGCGTCAGCGTTTTGAACAACTCGCCCGAGAGATGCAGCGGCGTGGCGACACCCGACGAGGCATAGCTGTACTTGCCTGGATTGGCTTTCAGCAACGCAATCAGCTCTTTCACATCCTTGGCCGGCAGGTTGTTCGTCACGATGAGAACGTTCGGCACATAGGCGAG
Organism: Beijerinckia sp. 28-YEA-48; assembly: GCF_900104955.1. Classification (NCBI taxonomy): domain Bacteria; kingdom Pseudomonadati; phylum Pseudomonadota; class Alphaproteobacteria; order Hyphomicrobiales; family Beijerinckiaceae; genus Beijerinckia; species Beijerinckia sp. 28-YEA-48. The sequence continues at coordinate 169,336 of NZ_FNSI01000001.1, read as the reverse complement.
CAGCGCCACCGATTCAAAGTCTTTCACCGGATCGAACGGCAGTTTCTTGAACGCCGCCGGATTGATGGCATGGGTCGCAACGGTCGCCAGCAGCAGCGTATAGCCATCGGGCGCGGCCTTCGCCACGGCGGCAGCACCCGTGCTGCCACCAGCACCAGCGCGGTTTTCCACCACCACCGACTGGCCAAGAAGCTCGCTCATTTTTTGGGCAATGACGCGCGCGACGATATCAGTTGAACCACCGGCGGCGAACGGCACGACGACGGTTACGGGACGCGTCGGAAAATTCTGCGCCCAGGACGGCACGCTCAAAGCTGACGCCAAACCAACGGCGAGAACACCAGCCAACAGACTGCGACGCTTCATTCTTTTCCCTCCTGCTTGGCCCGCGCTCCCTCAAGCGCCCTGGGCCGTCCCTTCCGGCCGCCAGGCCAGCAACCGAACCTCGATCAGTGTAACCAGCCAGTCAATCAGCACAACCACGACCGACAACACCACCATACCGGCGACAACGCCGGTCATATCGAACGTGCTTTCCGCCTCATGGATCAGATAGCCGAGCCCCGCGGCCGAACCCAGATATTCGCCGACCACCGCGCCCACCAGCGCGAAGCCGATCGACGTGTGCAACGACGAGAACATCCACGACAACGCGGAAGGCCAATAGACATGGCGAAACAGCTGCCGCTCGTTCATGCCGAGCATGCGCGCGTTCGACAGGATCACCGGGCTCACTTCCTTCACGCCCTGGTAGACGTTGAAGAAGACGATGAAGAACACCAGGGTGACGCCGAGCGCCACTTTCGACCAGATGTCGAGGCCAAACCACAGCATGAAGATCGGCGCCAGCACGACGCGCGGCAGGGCATTGGCCATTTTAACGAACGGATCGAGCACGGCGGCGACGCGCGGCTGACGCGCCAGCCAGAAGCCGATGACGATGCCAGCAATCGAGCCGATGCCGAAGGCGAGCAGCGTTTCCAGCAGCGTGATCCACAGATGCCGCCAAATCATGCCGGTGGCGAAGAAACGCCACACCCGCAGCGCCACATCGACCGGCGTCGAAAAGAAGAAGCGCGCCTGCTTCACTTCGGAGATAACAGGATAGGTGGTCAACACATGCCAGACAGCGATGATGGCGATGGCCAGTCCGATCTGCCAGGCGAGCAGCGTCGTGCGTTTCATGGCGCACCTGTCGTTTTGGCTAAACCCATATTGCCCAAGCCCAGGGCGGCGAATTCATCGCCATAGGCGCGCATGACTTCCGCCTTCAGGTCACGCCAGATGGCGCTTTGCAGGGCGTGGAAACGCGGATCGAGACGAATGTCGACCATCTCGCGCGGGCGCGGCAGATCGATGCGATGATCGGCGATGATGTGCGAGGCCGGCCCCGCCGACATCACCACCACCCGGTCGGCGAGCGCGATGGCTTCATCGAGATCATGGGTGACGAACAGCACCGCCTTGCGGTCGGCCTGCCAAAGCGACAGCAGGAGATCGCCCATCAGGGCGCGCGTCTGCGCGTCAAGCGGACCGAACGGCTCGTCCATCAACAAAATAGCCGGATCGCGGATCAGCATCTGCGCCAACGCGACGCGCTTCTTCTGGCCGCCCGAAAGCTGGTGCGGATAGCGCTCCGAAAAACCTCTCAGGCCCACCCGCGCCAGCCAGGCCAAGGCCCGTTCGCGCGCTTCCGCGCGGCCGACACCGGCCACTTCCAGGGCGACGGCGACATTGGCGAGCGCCGTCTTCCACGGCATCAACGCATCGGCTTGGAACAGATAGCCCGCCGCGCGGGTGATGCCCTCGACCTTGCGGCCGCTGACCTCAGCGGTGCCGGCGCTTGGCGCCAGCAGGCCGGCGGCAACATTGAGAAGAGTGGATTTGCCGCAGCCTGTGGGCCCGACGATGGCGACGAATTCGCCAGGCTGAACGGTCAGATCGACATCGGCCACGGCGCGATAGAGTTTGGCGCCGGTCCCGAAGGAGATAGCGACGCCGGACAGGGATACCGCAGCGGCAGTTTTATCTGCGCTCACCTGGTCACGCTCCCTGCCCGCAACAGTCCCTCCCCGCTCGCCGCCGGACCCGCAGCAAAATCATGTTTCTGTCGAAACGAGATTTGCTGTAACAGGCCCGACGGCGGCAGAGAAGCGTACTTTAGTTGCGTAGTTTAGTTACGCTCTTGATCGACCAGCTTGTTCTTGGTGATCCAGGGCATCATGGCGCGCAGCTTGGCGCCGACTTCTTCGATCTGGTGGGCGTTGTTGCGCGCGCGGGTCGCCTTGAACGAGGTCTGGTTGACCTTGTTTTCCAGCATCCAATCGCGGGTGAACTTGCCCGACTGAATGTCGGTGAGGACGCGCTTCATCTCGGCCTTCGTCTCGGCGGTGATGATACGCGGGCCGGTGACATATTCGCCGTATTCGGCGGTGTTCGAGATCGAGTAGTTCATGTTGGCGATGCCACCCTCATAGATGAGGTCGACGATCAGCTTCACTTCGTGCAGGCACTCGAAATAGGCCATTTCCGGCGCGTAGCCGGCTTCGACCAGGGTTTCGAAACCAGCGCGGATCAGCTCGACGAGGCCGCCGCAGAGCACGGCCTGTTCGCCGAACAGATCGGTCTCGCACTCTTCCTTGAAGTTGGTCTCGATGATGCCGGCGCGGCCGCCACCGATGGCCGACGCGTAGCTGAGGCCGAGGTCATGGGCATTGCCCGAGGCATCCTGATGGATGGCGATCAGGCACGGCACGCCGCCGCCCTTGAGATATTCGCCGCGCACCGTGTGGCCGGGGCCCTTCGGGGCGACCATCAGCACGTCGATGTCCTTGCGCGGCTCGATCAGGTTGAAATGCACGTTGAGGCCATGGGCGAAGAGCAGCGCGGCGCCATTCTTCATGTTGGCGGCGAGTTCGTCGCGGTAGATGTCGGCCTGGAGTTCGTCCGGCGTCAGCATCATCACCACATCGGCCCATTTGGCGGCCGAGGCGACGTCCATCACCTTCAGGCCTTCGCCCTCGGCCTTCTTGGCCGTCGGCGAGCCCTTGCGCAGGGCAACGACCACGTCCTTGACGCCGCTGTCGCGCATGTTGAGCACATGGGCATGGCCTTGCGAGCCGTAGCCGACGACGGCCACTTTCTTGCCCTTGATCAGATTGATGTCCGCATCACGATCGTAATAAACGCGCATTGTCAGCGTCTTCCTCGGGTTGGTGCGCGGCGGGGCCGCGCGGGGATTTCTAAAGCGGGATTGCAGAATTCCATGCCGTCCGGCCCCGTTCGGGCGCCGTTCTATGCGGCCCCGGAGCCTGCGTCAAAGGTGACAGGCGGCGGCCGCATGGCCGGGGGCGCCTGCCCGGGTGATTTTTGGGTTAGGATCGCACCTCCACCAGCATCGGATAGAGCGAAGCGAGCAGCAACACTGCCATCACCACATTGAAAACGCGGGCCTTGCGCGGATCGGCCAGCAGCCGGCGCAGGCCAGTTCCGAAGGACGTCCAGACCAGCACCGAGACCAGGGTCGCCAACGTCGCCAGGACCAGCAGAACCGTGAAGGTGACGGTAAAGTCGCTCGGCCGGGTGAAAGCGGCGACGCCGCTGATCCCCAGAAGCACGCCTTTGACATTGACCCATTGGAAGGCCACCGCCTGAAAGAAGGTCAGCGGCGAGCCGCGGCCATCGTCCTTGGGGCCGCCGCGCGTGGTGGCGATCTTCCAGGCCAGCCAGACCATATAAACGGCGCCAGCGACGCGCAGCGCCTCGAAGGCGACGGGATGGTCCACCACCGTCTGGCCCAGCCCCATGCCGATCACCAGGATCAGAAAGGCATAGCCGGCGACGACGCCGACCATATGCGGCACCGTGCGGGCGAAACCGAAGTTCACGCCCGAGGCGAGTAGCATCACATTGTTAGGTCCGGGCGTCAGCGCCCCCGCGAAGCAGAAGGCAGCCGCCGCGAGAGCGAGTTCGGTGGTCACACTAACCGGCCTCAGCGCCGCGCTCGATGGCGGCGACGCCCGTGCGCGCGATCTCGACCAGACCAAGCGGCCGCATGATCTCGATGAAATCGTCGATCTTGGTCGAATTGCCGGTCAGCTCGAAGATGAAGCTCTCGATCGTCGCGTCGACCACTTTCGCCTTGAAAGCCTCGGCCAGGCGCAACGCCTCGACCCGATTGTCGCCCTTGCCGCGCACCTTGATCATGGCGAGTTCGCGCTCGATCGCGCGCCCGCGCAGGGTCAGGTCCGTCACCTTATGGATCGGCACGATGCGTTCGAGCTGATGGCCGATCTGCTCGATCGCCTCGGGCGTGCCCGAGGTGACGATCGTGATGCGCGACCAATGTTCGACATGGGCCACTTCTGCAACCGTCAGGCTCTCGATATTGTAGCCGCGTCCCGAAAACAGTCCCACGACCCTGGCAAGAACCCCTGGTTCGTTGTCGACAAGCACCGACAAGGTCCGGCGCACGGTGTTGGCCTTGCCGGTGGAGGACGAATAGGGGGACAAAGAAGCCGGGACGCTCATGATTTTGTTCCGTTAAAAAGTCGGGCTAAGCGCCCAGTTATGCCGCTTGCATGGGGTTGTTCCTCAGTTTTGGCGCGGAGCCCCCCTCCGCACCGAACCCTAAACGAGCATCTTGCCCTTTTCGTCGATGACCGAGCCGATATCACTGGCGAAGTCGGGCATGATCATCTCGTTATGGGCCTTGCCCGACGGGATCATCGGCAGGCAGTTCTCTTCCTTGTCGACGAGGCAGTCGAAGATCACCGGACCGGGGAAATCGATCATCTCGCGGATGGCGTCGTCGAGCTTGGCCGGATCGTCACAGCGGATGCCCTTGGCGCCATAGGCTTCCGCCAATTTGACGAAGTCCGGCAGCGCCGCCGAATAGCTTTCCGAATAGCGCCCACCATGCAGCAGTTCCTGCCACTGGCGCACCATGCCCATATATTCGTTGTTGAGAATGAAGATCTTGATCGGCAGCCGATACTGTGCCGCCGTCGACATCTCCTGCATGTTCATCAGCACCGAGGCTTCGCCGGCGATGTCGATGACCAAGGCCTTGGGATGGGCCATCTGCACGCCAACCGCCGCCGGCAGGCCATAGCCCATGGTGCCCAGACCGCCAGACGTCATCCAGCGGTTCGGCTCCTCGAAATGGTAGTGCTGCGCCGCCCACATTTGATGCTGGCCGACCTCGGTGGTGATGAAGGTGTCACGGCCCTTGGTCAGTTCATACAGACGCTGGACAGCAAGCTGCGGCTTGATGGTCGATTTCGAGGTGCGGAACGCCAATGACTTGCGGGCCCGCCAGAGGTCGATCTGCTTCCACCATTCGGCCAAAGCCGCCGCGTCGCTCTTCAGCTTGCGCGCTTTCCAGCTGACGATCGCCTGTTCCAGCACATGGGTGCAATCGCCGATGATGCCGATATCGACCTTGACGTTCTTGTTGATCGACGATGCATCGATATCGATATGCACCTTGGTGGAGCCCGGCGAGAAGGCATCGAGCCGGCCGGTGATGCGGTCATCGAAACGCGCGCCGATGCACAGCATCAGGTCGCAATCGTGCATCGTGTTGTTGGCTTCATAAGTGCCGTGCATGCCCAGCATGCCGAGCCAGTTCTTGCCCGAGGCCGGATAGGCGCCGAGCCCCATCAAGGTGGAGGTGATGGGGAAATTGGTCAGCTGGACGAATTCGCGCAGCAGTTCCGACGCCTTCGGCCCGGCATTGATGATGCCGCCGCCGGTGTAAAACACCGGCCGCTTGGCCTTGGCCATCAAATCCAGCATGGCCTCGATCTTGGCCTCGTCGCCCTTCAACCGGGGACGATAGGTCTTGTGCTCGATGTTCTGCAGGAACTGATAGGCGCCGGTGGCGAACTGCACGTCCTTCGGCAGATCGACGACAACCGGGCCCGGCCGGCCCGAGCGTGCCACATGGAAAGCCTCGTGCAGGATGCGCGGCAGGTCCTCGATCGAGCGCACCAGATAGTTATGCTTGGTGCAATGGCGGGTGATGCCAACCGTATCGGCCTCCTGGAAAGCGTCCGAGCCGATGAGATGGGTCGGCACCTGGCCGGTCAGGCAGACCAGGGGAATGGAATCCATCAAGGCGTCGGTGAGGCCGGTGACCGCATTGGTGGCGCCGGGGCCGGAGGTGACGAGCAACACGCCGACCTTGCCGGTGGAGCGGGCATAGCCCTCGGCCGCATGGGCCGCGCCCTGCTCATGGCGCACCAGAACGTGCTTGACGAAATTCTGGTGGAACATGGCGTCATAGATCGGGAGGACGGCGCCGCCCGGGTATCCAAACACCGTATCGACCCCCTGATCCTTCAGGGCCTCGATCACCATCTCCGCGCCGGTCATCTGCTTGCTCATGATACGCTCCAACGGCTTAATTCTGGTCGTTCTCTGCGGTTTTATTCGTGGTTTCTTGGAATTTAGGCAACAAAAAAGGCCCTCTGAGGGGGCCTTCGGGATCAGCGCCTATGGAGGGAGTGCCGGGGGTTACCCCCGTCCCTGCTGCGGCGCTGACAATACTACAATAAGCTTACGGGCCACGTGAGGCACTCCGGTTGTGGGGGCTGTTTTTAGAGGAAGGAATGGGGGAGGTCAAGCTGGGGATAGTTAATGTGTGTCCCTGCCTTCCTGAAAATATTCCCCTTACGATACTTGGCAGCCATCTAACGCCGAGATCCCAAAAATGACCTCAGACAAAAAGCACGTCTTCGGCGACGATCTACCAAAAGAAAACCCGTGGCAGGATGACCGACTAGGCTACGCGCCATTTGCGAAACGCATCTCTCGAGTTTTGATCGATTTGGCTGCGCCGAATGGTTACGTAATTGGCTTACACGGCCAATGGGGAAGTGGAAAATCTACTGCAATCAATTTCATTTTAGCATACCTCAAAAAGCACAATGCAGAGAATGAAGACGATCAAATTTCTCACATAGACTTCAGACCGTGGATCGTATCTGGCCACCAAGACCTTATTGTAGCGTTCTTCAAAATTTTATCGGAAAACTTAGGACCGAAAGAGGGTACATTTGCGCGGCTATGGAAGTGGCTCGTGCACTTTTTACATGGCAAGACGGACAACTTGGTTGATGCCGCCGCCACTGTTGCTCTCAGCGTAGACCCAACTGGCGGCACTGCGTCACAGCTCGCACAAGGTTTAGCGAAGAAATCCATCAATGCATTAATTCGCAAATTCCTCGAGGAACCATCATTACAAGCCGCATATCAAAGCCTTAAAGAACAACTTGGTCGAAGCAATAGGCGCTTTGTCGTTACCATTGATGACATTGATCGTCTGAATGACGACGATGTTAGAGCCATTATGCAGATGGTAAAAAGTATTGGGCGCCTACCAAATGTCGTTTACCTACTATCATACGATCGCGAAATCATTTGGGCCGCGCTGGATCAAACGACAAACCGCCCGGGCCCGCGTTTTGCAGAGAAAATAGTCCAACAAGAAATCGAACTCCCCAAAATTTCACAGAACGCATTGCTCACCTTGTTGGACGAGGAGATAGCCTTTCTTCTCCAAGACACTCCAGATTCAATTCGATGGCAATTTATTATACGAGACGGCATACGACGCTGGATTCAATCTCCTCGAGATATAATACGAACTGCCAATGCGATTAAATTTGCGTGGCCCGCGATTGAAGGAGAACTGGATCGCCAAGACCTATTGGCGATGGAAGGTCTACGCTTATTCGATGCTGCAGCCTTTTATTGGCTCAGAGATAATCGCGACTTCATTTTTAATGACGGCCGTTTTATTCTAGCAGATGATGAACTAAAAAACGAAGCTATCGAAATTCTGAAGCGTCGCATTGTTGGTGACGTCAGCCCGCAGATTTTACGCATCCTTTCGGTTCTGTTTCCTCACTTAGAAAAATTGCTTGGAGACAAAAATTCCTTTGGCGGAGAAACCGATATTGAAGTTGCAAAGCGACGGGGGATTGGCAGTGAGGCTGGATACGATACCTACTTTGGGCTTCATCCATCTCCTGACGCAATATCTAACTCTCTAGTAACGACTCTAATCGAACGAGAGAATAACTCGACCAACATTGAAAAAGTATTTCGTACCTATTTGTTCAAAAAGAATAGTCGCCATGAATTAATGATTTCCAAGCTTCTTGAGGAACTACGGGTGCAGTTCCGCTCTCGTAATCCTCCCCAGCCGACACAAGCTCTTCTCGATGCAATTTTCTCGGTTGGAGAAGATATAATTAAAATGGAATCGGACGGCAATATGTTTGAATTGTCTCCTCGAGCACAGGTCGGATTTCTCGTTCGAAACTTACTGGAACAATGGGGGCTAGAACAGGCAGGTAGGCACCTCATCGAGGCATTTGGTTCGGCAACCTCGCCAGCTTTTATGGCAGACATTTATGCTGATAGAGGGCGAGAACTAAACATATTTGCAGCTCAGTCAAAGGAAGCGCTTGTAATCACATCCAATGACTTTGAGCAGCTAGGGCAAATATTAATATCAAAAATCGAGGCAGCAGAAGCGGATGGGACTCTTGCGCAAGCACCATTCTACTTCGATATCGTACGAGCTTGGGGTCAATTAAGAGGAAACGACGCGCCCAGAGCGTGGCTCTCCAAAGGTATGACGGAAAATGCCATATTCACGGCAAAGACTGCGATAGGACTCGTATCGTACAGCATCGGAGAAACTCCACGACGATATACAATGCGGGAGCAACCTCCCAATGAGTTCTACGATCTCTCTATTTTGTTTGAAGCAGCAAAAAAACATCTAACTAGCTCAGAAATCACCGAAGACCAGGCAAATCTGCTTAAGGCCATTGTCAAAGGAACAACAAAAATACTGACACAAATAAACGAAGGCCATACAGCCGACGGTCAATCGTCAAATCAACAAGCACTCACCCCATCTTCGGCTTCTGTCCCGCCTTCACGCTCTCCGGACATGCCTCAATGAAATCCATCTTGATTTCAACAACGGCCGATATTCGGACATCCGCTATATCCGCAATTTCTTGTAAGCTACTGCATTGGTCTGCGTCGTCTTGTCAGTCTCGGCCTTCTTCCCCCCTCACTCCACCGCAAACACCCCCAGCTATCGAACGCCACCGGCCGCCTGCGATAAGCGCCAGGCTTTCCTCCAGCTCGACGATATGTGCGCGCATCAGCGCCACCGCTTCGTCAACGCGGCCGGCTTCGCAAGGACCGATGAGATCGTCGTGGTGGTCGTGCCAGCCGGCGAGGCCGGCCTGGTTTTCGAACAGATTGACGATGAGGCTGGTGTGCGCCACCAGCAAGCGCACCTGTTCGGCCAGAATCCTGTTACCGGAGAGTTCGCCATCAGCACGTGAAAGCCGCCCGACAGATGGATCGCCGCGCGCATCCGCCTCCTGCCAAACGCTGCCTGGGCTATTGAACCCTCAAGCCACATTTGTCCGCTGGCCCCTGGATCCCCGCTCAGCCGCTACGCGGCTGTCGGGGATGACACCGAGGTGCTGGACTATTCTTCAACGTCCATCGTTTTCCCAAAACCTTGGTGTCATCCCGGACGCGCTGAAAGCGCGATCCGGGAACCAGGGGCGCGTGGTAGGACCCATCGACAGCTTTAGGGATTCAATGTCTCATACAAATCATTCCACTGCGGATTGACCGCTTCGATCAGTTGCAGTTTCCAGTCCCGCCGCCAACGTTTGAGCTTCTTCTCGCGTGCGATCGCATCATCGATTTCGCTATGCTCTTCGTAGCAAACGAGCTTCGAAACATCATGGCGAGCCGTGAAGCCAGGGATGGCTTTCGTTTTATGCTCATAAACGCGCCAGGCTAGATCGTTGCTGACGCCCGTGTAAAGCGTACCGTTGCGACCGCTCGCCAAAATATAAACCCAATAAGAATGCTGCATGGGGTGGATTCTTGATGGCCTCGTCGGCCCTCACTCTACCACACGCCCCTGGGTCCCGGATCGCCTGCTGCGCAGTCGTCCGGGATGACACCAAGGCTGTGGCATATTCAACTGACTTGATGACACCGAGGCCTCGCAACGCTTCTACCCGATGCCATAGCGCCCCGGCGCGATCACGCCATTGGGGTCGAGCGCCTGTTTGATGCCGTTGCAGGCACCCTGGAAGCTCGCCGCCGTCTGCTGCATGTGGAAAGCGTGATAATCGATCGGCGCGCGGCCGACGAAGACGCCACGGCTCGCCACCGCTTCCGACATCTTCTTGTAGCAGGCGTCGGCGCGCCTGCACTCGTCCTCATCCTCGCGATTGAAGACGATGACATGCAGGCCACGGGCGAAGCGCGCGCTGCACACGTTCATCACCATGTAGTCGAGGCCATGATCCCCATAGATCTTGCGGCACAGGGCCTGGAATTCATTGGCCACCTTGCCGTCCATGGGCGTGCCCGGCAGGAACCAGGTGTTGCCGCCGCCCGGCCGCCATTTCAACAGGCCGAGTTCGCCATGGCTTGGCACGCCGGAGAAAGCGTTGATCGCCACTTGCAGCGGCCCGATCGCCTGCGCCTCGTCATGTGGGATGTATTTGGCTTTGCCGGAGCGCTCGAAGACATCGCGCACGCGGCGGATCATCGGTTCCACCGCCTCGGCGCTGGGTCCATAGAAAGCGCCGGACACCGTCCATGCGCCGAGGCCATGGCGGGCGCGCAAGGCGCGACGGCCTTCATCGCTGACCGCCTTGCGGCCATTGCTTGAGCGATATTCGGCGCTCTCGCCCTCCGAGCCGCAGAGATAAACATCATTGGCGACCCGAAACAACGTCGGCACGAAATTCGACATTTTCAGCGGGCGGCAGAGTTCGACGATCTCTTCGAGATCGCCATCATCGGGAAAGGCGAAATGGAAACTGCGCACCGCCGGCGGGCGCGGCATCAGCCACATGCCCATGCGGGTGACGATGCCATAGTTCGATTGGGCGAACAGGCCATCGATCACAGGCCCATAGGAATATTTCGACGTATGCCAATTGGTCAGCGTGTCGCTCGCCAAAGCCCCGTCACCGGTGCGCAGTATTTCGCCATTGCCGAGCACCACTTCCATGCCGCAGGCCGTGCCGAAGTGATCGAAATAAGGCCCATAGCCAGCGCCCTTATCGAGCGCATTGCCGATGATGCCGCCTTGCGGCGGCCCCGACGTCACGTCGACCATGTAGCGATTGCCGAGCCGCACCAGCTCGTCGTGCATCATCTGATAGCTGACGCCAGGCTCCACCACCGCATAGCCAAGCCGCTCGTTGACTTCGAGAATGCGGTTCATCCGCGCGCCGAGATCGATCACCACCTGGCCCGCCAATGTCGCCGAGCGACTGCCGAGGCCGATGTTGTTGCCGGTGCTGATCGGGTAGAGCGGAATGCGGTGAGCGTTGGCGGCCCGGACAATCGCCTGCACATGCGCGGTCGTCGACGGAGACAGCACCGCCGCTGGCGGGCGATCCCCACCCGGCATGGTGTTCTCGCCATAGCGCGTGATCGTCTCGCGACTGACATTGATCGCATCAGCGCCGACGCTGTGCGCCACAGCGCCAAGGAAAGCCTCAAATGATGCCGGATCCATGGGTTTCTCCTCTATCCCGCTACCAGAAACCGTCCGTCTCTGGAGATGCTGACGTCTTGGTTGTTACGGAGGCTGGCGGTGGCGCCCGCAGGACGCGGCCCAGCAAAGCCGCTGGCTTTGGCCCGCCGGTCGCCCAATCGAGCAGTTCCACCGTGTGGACGACGGGCAGCGGCAGATAGCGGCCGATCTGCGTCATGCAGCCGATATTGCCCGTCGCCAGAATGTCGGGATCGGCGCTGGCGATATGGCCGGCCTTGCGCTGGCCCAACCGCTCGGCCATCGCCGGATGCAACAGATTGTAGGTGCCAGCCGAGCCGCAGCAGAAATGCTTTTCGGCGATGTCCTGCACGCGGTAGCCCGCCGCCTGCAATAGATCGCGCGGCGGCCGGATCACCTTCTGCACATGCTGCATGGAACAGGGATCGTGATAGGCGACTTTGTAGGCGCGGGGCTCGACCGGTGCTTGCAGTCCCAACCGGGCGAGAAACTCGGTGACGTCGCAGGCCAAGGCCGCGATCGCGCGCGCCGGCGCCGCCATGTCGGGATCGCGCGCCAGCAGATGGGCGTAGTCCTTCACCGTCGTGCCGCAGCCCGAGGCGTTGACGATGATCGCATCGAGACCGCCCTGCGCGATCTCCCGCTGCCAGGCCAGAACATTGGCGCGCGCCGATGCCTTGGCGTCCCCCTCGCGTCCCATATGCAAGGTGAGAGAGCCACAGCAGCCAGCGCCCGCCGTAATCACCACCTCGCAGCCGTGGCGCTGCAACAGGCGAATGGTGGCGGCATTGATATGGCTGTTCAGCACCTGCTGCGCGCAGCCGGCCAACAGCGCGACGCGGTGGCGACGCACGCCTTCAGCCTTGAAAATCTGCGGCGCGAGAATCTCCGTCGACGTCTCCACGGGCACCATGTCGAGAAGCGGCCGCAACAGGGCGGGCATCATGCCGCGCAAATGCGTGCCCCAGCGGCCCAGCGCCAGCGCCCATCGAAAACGCCGCGGATAGGGCAAAATGCGGGCGAGCGCGCTACGCAAAAGCCGCTCACCGACAGGACGCCGATAGTTCTCCTCGATATGGACGCGGGCCCGGTCGATCAGATGCACATAGTCGACCTTCGCCGCGCAGGTGGTCATGCAGGAGAGGCAAGACAGGCAATTGTCGAGATGGCCGACGGTTTCGGGCTTCGGCGCGCCGCCCAGTTCCAGCATTTCGCGGATCAGGTCGATGCGGCCGCGAGGCGCCTCGTTCTCGTCGCGGGTCAGCACATAGGTGGGACAGGCATTGGTGCAAAACCCATAGTGGACACAGGTTTCGAGAATACCGTTCGCCTCCGCGATCTCCGGCCTCTGCAATTGCTCAGGGGTGAAATTTGTCCGCATTCTATGCCACTGGCGACGCCGTTTGATTAACGCGCCAGCCTCGCAAAAATGGGCCCGCCAGGCTTGGACGAGCGCGCAGCCGATTTGACCACCAGCGCAACCCGGATTTTACGCCCCGGATGAAATTGCAGAATGGATATTTCCGTTTTGAAACTTGGTGTAAGCTGCTGTTCCGGCTCCGGAGAGATGGCTGTGAACAGCACGACATGGGCAAGCGAGACGATGCGAACGGTGGACCGCCTCGCCTATTGGCGGGAAATCGTCTGCCGGACCATTCTCAACGTCTCGCCGGAAAGCGAAGCGCCGCCACACTTTCAAGCCAGGATCGCCGCGCGCAACTATGGCGCCTTCAAGGTGGCGCAATTCCACTCGCAACGGCACCGCATCCTGCGCCGGCCCCAGCATATCCGGCGCGAGGACGAGCCGACCTATCTGGTGAGCCTGCAAGTGGAGGGGCAAAGCCTCATCGCCCAGGACGAGACGCGCTTCACTCTCGACCCTGGCGAAATCGCCATCATGGACAGCCGCCGGCCGTTCGAGATGCGGTTCGAAGCGCCGGTCCAACGGCTCATCGCCATTGTGCCCAGCAGCGTGCTGGAACCGCGTATTCCCTGGCTCAAGCGATCGCGCACGTTGAAGATCGATGCGCGCGCGCCCTATCTGGATATGACAAGGCAACATATCCGCCAATTGGTCGGTAGCGACACCTTACCCAGCATCGAAGCCAATCTGCTCGTCGAAAATCTCTATAACCTGCTGGCGCTTTCGACCCGGGCCGAAGAGACCGGCCGGCCCGACCAGGACGTGCAATTGGAGAACATCCTCGCCTTCTGTCGCAGCAACCTATTCGACCCACGGCTTTCCCCCGCCTTCGTCGCGCGCGGTTTCGGCATTTCGCTCCGCACGCTGCATATGCGTTTCGAAAAGACCGGCCAGAGCTTTGGCGACTGGATCGTCGAACGGCGCCTCGAAACCTGCCGCGAGGCGCTGAGCGATCCGCGCCAGGGCAACCAGAACATTTCCCAGATCGCCTATCGCGCCGGCTTCAACGACCTTTCGCATTTCTGCCGGCTGTTCAAACGCCGCTTTGGCGTGAGCGCCAGCGCCTGGCGCAACCGCCCGAATTAAGCCATTTGGCCAAATCAGCCGCCTGGCCAAAGCGGATTGTTCCGCCGCGCCAACCCCTCTAAGGTCGCTCTTCGACACCGACATCAGGAAGCGCTCTTGAACACGCACCAGACCATCGCCACCACGCGTCCGCCCCAGGCTTCCATCGACGCCGTGCGCGACGCCCTGTCGAAAAAATTCGGCAATCGCTATTCGGCCAATGAGACCGTGCGCCAGCAGCATGGCCATACCCTCACGTGGACGCCAAACCAGGCGCCTGACGCGGTGGTCTTCGCGCAGTCGACCGAGGAAGTGGTCGAGATCGTCAAGCTCTGCGCCCTCCATCGCGTGCCCGTCATTCCCTTCGGCACCGGCACGTCGCTGGAAGGCCATGTCAACGCGCCCTACGGCGGCATCTGCATTGATCTGTCGCAGATGAAGCGCGTCGTCGCCGTTCACGCGGAAGACCTCAACGTCGTCGTCGAGCCGGGCATCACCCGCAAGGAACTGAACGAATATCTGCGCGACACCGGCCTGTTCTTCCCCATCGATCCCGGCGCCGATGCCTCTATCGGCGGCATGGTGTCGACGCGTGCGTCTGGCACCAATGCGGTGCGCTACGGCACGATGAAGGACAATGTGCTCTCCCTCACCGTGGTCATGCCCGACGGCGAGATCGTCAAGACGGCGAGCCGCGCCAAGAAATCCTCGGCCGGCTATGATCTGACCCGCCTCTTCATCGGCGCCGAAGGCACGCTTGGTGTCATCACCGAGATCACTCTGCGTCTTTACGGCATTCCCGAAGCGATTTCGGCTGGCGTCTGCACTTTCCCGTCCGTGCGCGCCTGCTGCGACGCCACCATTGCCACCATCCAGAGCGGCCTGCCGGTGGCGCGTATCGAATTGCTGGACGCACTCATGGTGCACGCCGTCAACCTGCATTCCAAGCTCGGCCTGCCGGAAGAGCCGCTGCTGCTGCTGGAGTTTCACGGCACCGACGCGAGCGTGAAGGAACAAGCGGAACGCTTCGGTGAAATCGCCCAGGAATTCGGCGGCGGCGATTTCGCCTGGGCCACCAAACCCGAAGATCGTACCAAGCTCTGGCAAGCGCGCCACGATGCCTATTGGGCCGGCTTCACCCTGCGCCCCGGCGCCAAGACGCTGGCCAGCGACGTCTGCGTGCCAATCTCGCGCCTGGCCGATTGTGTCGAGGAAACCTATCGCGACCTCGCCGAGTCGAAACTCGTGGCGCCGATCCTCGGCCATGTCGGCGACGGCAATTTCCACGTCAACCTGCTGGTCGACATGGACGACAAGGACGAGGTCACCCGCACCGAGCAATTCCTTGAGCGCCTCGTGCTGCGTGGCATCGCCATGGAAGGCACCTGCACCGGCGAGCACGGCGTTGGCCAGGCGAAGATGAAATATCTCCTCAAGGAGCATTCGCCCGCGACGCTCGAATTGATGCGGACGCTGAAACGCTCCATCGATCCACTCAACATCATGAATCCCGGCAAAGTGGTCAGCGTCTGATCGCTTAAAGTCACGCGCGGCTGGCTGACGGAGGGTCGGTCGGCCGCGCGTCCTGCTTCAAGACAACTGGCTTCAACACATCAGGGAGGAAACGACATGGCGGTTCACAGGACGATGCAGGCGGCACTCTGCGGTGGCCTCATCCTGTTCGGGTTCGGAACGAGCGCCACCATGGCGCAAGCCACCTATCCGGATCGTCCCGTGCGCTTCGTTGTTTCCTTCGCGCCAGGCGGCCCGGCCGATGTCGGCGCGCGCATCATCGGCCAGGCGCTGCAGGAGCATTGGGGCAAGGCGGTGGTGATCGAAAACCGCGGCGGGGCCGGCGGCAATATCGCCACCGTCGCCGTCGCCCGCGGCGAAGCCGACGGCTATACGGTGCTGGCCTCGACCAGCTCCTTCTCGGTCAATTTGAGCTATTATCCCAACCCTGGCTATGCCGCCTCGGACTTCAAAGTGGCGGCCCTGGTCGCCACCACGCCCAACATCGTCGTCGGCGCGCCAGATCTGCCCGCCGCCACCCTGGCCGATGTGCTGACGCTGGCGAAGACCCAGCCCCTCGCCTATGCAGGGCCTGGCCCGGGCACGACGCCGCATCTGTCCGCCGAGCGCATTTTCCGCCTCATCGGCAAGGTCGATATCCGCCACGTGCCCTTTACCGGCGCCGGACCGGCGATGAACGCGGTCACGGCCGGCCATGTGCAATTGGGCGTCGTCGCCATGACGCCGGCCATTGAACTGGTGAAGGCCGGCAAGCTGAAGGGCTATGCCATCACCGCCGCCAAGCGCACGCCGGAACTGCCCGATGTGCCCACCATGGCGGAAACCGGTATCGGCGACGTGGAAGATTCCACCTGGATCGCCCTGTTTGTGCCAGCCAAGACGCCCGATGCCATCGTCGCCAAGATCAACGCGGATGCCAATGCGGCGCTGAAAAGCGGCAACACCGCTCAATTGATCAACCGCGCCGGCATGAGCCCGCTGGGCGGCAGCCTGGCCGAAATCAATGCCTATGTTTCCAGCGAGACGAAAAAGTGGGAAGAAGTGGTGCGCGCCACCGGCGCCAAGGCCGAAGACGGCAAATAGCACGGGTTTCCCCGAACCGATGACGAAGATAAGTTTTCCGAGCCTGCCAAAGTGGTCAGAGATTGCCGTTCTGACCCTGGCCTTCGTGGCGCTCGAATGGATCAGTGAGATCCACGAGCATAAAGGCTTGCATGTCACAGCCTGGAGCCCCGGCATTGGGCTCCTGTTCGGCATCATGTTCCGCAATGTGACGGCGGGCAGCATCGCCATGCTGGCCAGCATCATGTTGTCTGAATCGATTTTCATCGATCGCGCCCCCGGCTGGCCGATGATCGGCGTCGTCGCCGTCGGCACCACGCTCTGCTATGCAGCGGCCACCATTGCGGCGAAGCGCTATTTCGATTTCGATCCCTCCCTCGCCCGCATCGGCGATATCAGCGTTCTGCTCGGCTGCGGCCTTTTGGCCTCCGCCTTGACCTCGATCGTCGTCACCGTCGCCTTCATTCTGTCCGATGATATCAATCTTGCCGACATTCCCTTCGTCACCACGCCCTTGCTAATCGGCGAACTCATCGGCGTCGGCGTGGTGACGCCACTGGTCTTGCGCTGGCCCAAGATCAGGGCCGGCCTGTTTGAACAAAAGCCGCGCCTGTCGAACCTCAGCGCCCCGATCATCGCCATCGCCACCGGAGTGCTCATTGGCTTAGTGCTGCAAACCTTTCCGACCGTCGGCACGTCGTATTTCTATCTCTTGTTCCTGCCCGTGATCACCGTAGCGCTGATCTACGGCATCGACGGCGCGTGCATGACGCTCGCCTGCGTTCAAGTCGCCTTTGTCGCCGACGCCATCATGTCCAACAGCAGCTCCGACGAGCGCCTGTTCACCGTCTATCAAAGCGGCATGATCGTGCTGACCGCGACCGCGCTTCTGATCGGCTCCATCGTCACTGAGCGCGACGCCGCCGCGCGCGCTGCCGCCGATGCGGCCGAACGATTGAAGGAAGCCGAACGCGGCGCTGCCCGTGCCGACCGTTTCCATCTCGTCTCGGGCATGACGTCGACCCTGGCGCACGAGATCAGCCAACCGCTCACGGCAGCGCGCGCCCTGGCGCGAACCGCCGCCGTGCGCAGCGAACAGGAAAGCACCATTGACCTCTCCCGCTTGCAGGACAATCTGCGCGGTGTCGTGCAAAGTATCGACACGGCCGGCGAAATCCTGCGCCGCATGCGCGAATTCCTGAAGCGCGGCGAGCCGGAAAAGAGCCGGGCTGATATGCGCGAGATCATCGCCGATGCGCTGGCCCTGCTGCGCCCGCTTGTCGCCCAGCAAGGTGTCGTCATCGAACCGCCACGCTTCTCTGGCCCGATGCAGTTGCAGTGCGATCGCATCCAAATCCAGCAGATCGTCATGAATCTGGTCGCCAATTCGATCGACGCCATTTCCTCGACCGGCAGGACCGATGGTCGCATCCGCATTGCCGCTACCACCACCAGCAACCCCGCCCGCATCGAGGTACTTGTTCAGGATAACGGATCAGGTATTGATCCTTCCGCCTCCGAGCGGCTGTTCGAACCGCTGTTTACGTCCCGCGCCGACGGCCTGGGACTGGGGTTGGCGGTCTGCGCCAATATTGCGCAGGCGCATGCGGGCCGAATATGGCTAGAACGTAGTGAGCCCGGCGACACCGAATTTCGGTTCTGGTTGCCGGCTGATCAATCGGGAGATGACACGTGAGTGGAGCCAGAATCGCCATCGTTGACGACCAGGCCGAGGTGCGCCGGGCCCTGGGCGAACTGCTTGGCGTCTACGGCTATGTCACTGAATTGTTCGAGACTGCCGACGCCTTGCTTGACGCCGCGACCGGCGAAAAATTTGCCTGCATCGTCAGCGATGTGCGCATGCCAGGCATGGACGGCGTCGAACTGGTGCGCCGTCTCGCCGATCGCAAACCCGCGATCCCAGTGATTCTCATCTCCGGCCATGCCGACATTCCCATGGCCATCGCCGCGATCCGCTCCGGCGCCGAAGACTTCATCGAGAAGCCAATCGACGACATCAAGCTCGTTGCGGCCATTAATCGCGGCCTCGCTCGCGCGGCGCAGATCAACGCCGCCGAAAAGAATTCGCGCGAAAGCGAAACCCGCTTCGACAATCTGACGACGCGCGAACGCGAAGTGTTCGATCTCGTGGTCGAAGGCCATACCAGCCCGGTGATCGCCAAAACGCTCGGCATTTCATCGCGCACGGTGGAGAGCTATCGCGCTCAAATCATGGACAAACTGCAGATCGACAACGTCGCGTCGCTGGTTCGCCTGGCCATTCGCCTCGGTCGCATCGCGCCGTAGGGCAAAGAGCAAATTGCGTTTCGACAGAAACGCAATTTTGCCTAGGGAACGTTGTTTGACGCATCATTGTTTGACGCGTCTTTGTGGCGTTTGACTAAGTCAAACTGCAAAACGCCATGATCCGTATATTTGCAGAGCCCGTATATTTACAGCGTATGATTACCCACGAGGATCGCCGTTATCGTAACGGGTAATCTCACGGCGCAATCATTGCGAATACAAAAACACGGGTCACCCTCCTAGACTCCTCCTCAAGCAACTGTCGACGCGCCAGGAACGCCGCTTTCATGAAAGCGGCGAACTGAAACGTGTGGCCAGTTTTTGCTTGCCTTCGAGGGAGGCGACCATGGCTCTATTGCATTCGCAAAGCTTAGGAAAATCGATCGGGCATCAGGACGATCCGCATCTGGTGACAGCGGCCCTTTGGGCGATCGCCATCACGGCCGGGATCGGCCTTGTCGCGGCCATCACAGTGCCGCCGACAGTGTTCCTGCCGGCGCTCAGCCTCGGCACCATCGTGCTCGCAGCGCTTGCTGGTCTCTATGCCTGGACGCGGCAGCCCGAACATCGGCTTCCAGCTTTGATCTTCGCAGCCACGCTCATCTTCGTCGGCCTCGCCGCCAGCATGCTCGGAGATCCCGATCATGTCGCGCATTGGTTTTAGCAACAGGCGCGTGAGATAGCGCCAGCAGTTGATGCAGGTACAGTTGATGTTAGAGGAACTCTTCGCACCAGGCGTCCTTACGGCGCTTTTCCAGGTCATCATGATCGATCTGGTGCTGGCCGGCGATAATGCCGTCGTCATCGGCCTGGCCGCTGCCGGACTGCCGAAAGAACAACGTGGCAAAGTGATCGTCATCGGCATCGTCGCCGCGACGGTGCTGCGCATCGTTCTCGCTTTGATGACCACGCAACTCCTACAGATCGTCGGCCTCCTGCTGGCAGGCGGCATCCTGCTGCTGTGGGTGAGCTGGAAAATGTGGCGCGAATTGCGCGCCGGACATAGC
The DNA here is from genome assembly GCF_900104955.1 of Beijerinckia sp. 28-YEA-48. Lineage (NCBI taxonomy): Bacteria > Pseudomonadati > Pseudomonadota > Alphaproteobacteria > Hyphomicrobiales > Beijerinckiaceae > Beijerinckia > Beijerinckia sp. 28-YEA-48. Next base: position 149,349 of record NZ_FNSI01000001.1, on the reverse strand, counting down.
CAGGAAGACGAAGGTGCTCACGCGACCGATAGCGGAGCGCCACGCAAAACCTTCCGCGCGGCCGTGTGGCAAATCATCGTCGCCGACCTCTCCATGTCGCTCGACAACGTGCTGGCCGTCGGCGGGGCGGCGCGCGAGCATCCGTGGGTGCTGGTGTTCGGTTTGGCTCTGTCGATCGCCCTGATGGGTCTCGCTGCGACCTGGATCGCCAGCCTGCTGCAGCGTCATCGCTGGATCGGCTACGCCGGCCTCGCCATCATCGTCTATGTGGCGTTCGAAATGGTGTGGCGCGGCTGGAACGAAATCACGCCCCTGGCCACCCGCTTCGTCAGTCCCGATGTCGCGGCCATGGTGCCCTTTATCGTGGGGGGTGTTTTGGGCCTGATTGCCATAATCGCCTTCGCCAGTTCCTACCGCCGGCGACATTCCGCCGGCTAGAGCAAATCGCGTCTCGACAGAAACGCGATCTGCCTGGAACCTCTTTTTGGACGCATCTTCATGGCGCTCGGCGATTTCGCCGAGCTGTGAGACGCCATAAACCTCCAAAAATGTGGACAGAACCACAGCCGGCTGCCCCGCAGCCGGCTGTTTTCTTTCGTGCTCTTCCCATTCGGCGGCCGGACGCCTATATTCAATCCGTCTCCGCAAGGAGACTATGGTGATAAACGGACATCGTAATAAGCCATCCGGACCCGGGGGCGGTACCCGGCGCCTCCACCCAAAACCATCCGCGCGGTGGTTTTCGGCGGGGGCGAAATAGGTTCGACGGGGGTGTAAAAGGTGCTCTTTTGCCCGGCATGATACCGCCGTTATCGGGTCAAACTTATAGTTGCCAATGACAACTATGCTCCGGTGGCCGTCGCCGCGTAATGCGGTGCCGATACTGGTACCAAGCCCTGTAGGGTAGCACTTACAGGCGGGGCTCGGAGGCGCCTGGCAACAGAAGCCTCCACTTTCATTTCCATGGGCCGGTGCATCCGGTGACCGTCCGGTGCAAAGGTTTTTGAATGACAGGCCCCGTTATCCGCTACGATCTTCTGGTTCAGGACGCGCTGCGGGGCGTCGTGCGCAAGGTGCTCGCCGACGCGGCGCGCGAAGGCACGCCGGGTGAACATCATTTCTTCGTCAGCTTCCGCACCAATGCACCAGGCGTGCAGCTGTCGCAGCGGATGAAGGCGAAATATCCCGAAGAGATCACCATCGTCCTGCAGCACCAGTTCTGGGACCTCACCGTCAACGAGACGCGTTTCGAGGTGAACCTGTCGTTCAACAATATTCCCGAGCGGCTCATCGTGCCCTTCGACGCCGTCAGCGGCTTCGAGGATCCGACCGGCCCCTTCGGCGTGAAATTCGAGCCGCGCGTCCCCACCACCGAGGCAGCCGCGCCCGCACCGACGCTTGCCGCCGTGCCCCTCGCCGCTGTACCCGACGCCACGGAAGCCGCCGAGCCGGCACCGGCCAAGGCCAAAACAGCCGCTAAAAAAGACAAGACCGAGAAGGCGGAAAAGCCCGCCGCACGCAAGGTCGAGCCTGAATCTGCGCCGGAGCCGATCGAGGACAACCAGCAAGGCAAGGTTGTCTCCATCGACGCTTTCCGCAAGAAGACCTGAAGCACATTACGTTTCGACAGAAACGCAATTTTGCCTCGGATATTTGCTTTGACGCATCTTTGGGCGTTTGACTGAAGCAAACTGCAAAAGGCGATAAGCCGAGAGGCGACCATGGGCGATATCATCAATCTGCGACGGGCCCGCAAGGCAAAGCAGCGAGATGACGAAACCCGTGCGGCCGAAGCGGCGCGTCTGGCCTCAGGACGCACCAAGGTCGAAAAACTCCAGACCAAGGCGCTGCGTGCGCTCGATGACAAACGCATCGATGGCCATCGCCGCGAAACCAGCGACAGACGCGCCGATGACTGACAGCCCGGACCATGACGCGCCTCTCGACGCGCCTTTCGCCCCCGTCACCAAACATTCGCTGGTGATCGCGGGCCATCGCACCTCGATCTCGCTCGAAGCGCCGTTCTGGGAAGCGCTGAAAGAACTGGCGCGCGAACGCAACCTATCGCTCGCGGCCCTAGTCGGGGAAATCGACGACAAACGTGGCGAAGCCAATCTATCCTCGGCGCTGCGCGTTTTCGTCCTGCGCCAGACGCAGGCGAAACTGCAGACGGCGCCGCTCCCTCAATAGATTCCAGACGGCGAAGGGTCTCGCGGCGGCGCGACGGCGGGTGGGTGCGGTTGTGGCCGCGGCACGACTTCGATCGGCGGGCGCGCAACCGGTGCTGAACGGATGACGTCCTGGACGCGGCGCTCCATCTCGGCCCTGGCGCGCGCGGCCTCCTGCGCTTGCCTTTCTGCTTGCCGTTCCGCCTCTCTAGCCTTGGCCGCTTTTTCCTCGGCGAGGCGCGCCTGTTCCAGCTTCCAAGCGGCGATCTCGGCCTCGCGGCGCTTCAGGAATTCCTGCGCCCGCAGTCGCCGGTTGAACATCGCCCGTTCGCGAATATCGGCCTCCAGAGCCGCCGCACGCGCCGCCTCCCGCTCGATGGCGCGGCCCGAAAGCCCATTCGCCAGGGGCGCTATTTCCAGGGTCCGCTCGACCCTGCCGTCCATCTCGCGCCGCACGAGCCGCGCGCGCGGCGCATCGCCCGACCAGTCTTTCGGCGGCTTCATCGAGGCGAGATCAAGCGTCGCCTCGGCGCCGAAAGTGCGGAGGTCGAAACTGGCGCCGATCTGCCCGCGCGGTCCCGCCGGCGTCGCAAACACTGGCGATTGCAGTCGCAAAACCCCACCCGCTATGGTCGCATCCAACGACACCTTGTCGAGCGCCAGAGGACCGGCGGCCAGCGCCTTCTGCATCTGCGCTTCCACCTTGGTCGGCTCAACGGCGAGCTGTTCGCGTTCAATCGCCGCGATCGTCTGATCGAGAGCGGCGGAATCAGCATTGGCGATGCGCAGCGCCGAAACATTGACGGCGCCATGGCCGCCCAATCCGCCGATCAGCGTTGCTTCACTGGTGCCTGAACCGGCGAATTCGAACGTGCCGTCCGCCTGCCCTTCCATGTCGAAATGGCCGGCGAGCGGCGTGGCGATCGCAAGCTTGCCCGAGAGCGAGCCCTGATCGCGGTCGCGGCGCAGATTGAGCGAACCCGACACCGTGGCCGGGCCGGTTTTCAGCCGCAGGTCGTCGAAGGCGAGCGCGCCCGCATCGAGGCCAAGACGGAACTGCGCCGGCCCCGGCGCGAGCCCCCCGCCGGGCTCGAACTGGCCGGCTTTGACAACAAGGCTCGCCTTCGGCGCATCGATCGGCGCTGGCGCGAATTTGAGATCGGCCCAGCGCTGACCGGCGCGCGGCGGCTGTGCGGGGCCGAAGACGAGACTGGCGAGCGACGCCAAGGACAGTCGATCGACATCGAGCGCGCCGGTGAGCTGCGCATTGCCGGCAGCCCGTTCCAGACGCCCCGAAACCGCCGACCCACCAATCTTGCCCGTGGCATCGGCGAGAACGAAACCGCCGTCGCTGATCCGCAACATGCCGCTGCCATCGGCCGGCACGCTGGCGGTTGGATCCGGCAAGGCCAGCGCGAGGATCTGCAACAGCGGCGCCAGATTGCCGCTTGCAAGCCGCACGCGACCATCGCCCTCGAATGTACCGGCGCGCGGCGTCGCGGTGCCATCGAAGGCAAGCGTGGTGCCGGCAAGAGAAGCATCGACCTTGGTGCCATAGCTACCGTCGCTGCGGCCATTGGCCTGCACCTGCACACGCCCGGCGCCAAAGCGCGACAGAGCCACGGTCTCAAACCCCATCTGCCGCAACAGCATATGCGCGTCGGCATTGTCGAAATTGAACTGCGCCGCGACGGCGCGGCCGTTGCTGCCGGGGCTGACCGTGCCAGAGATATTTGTGCCGCGTGCCGTGCCGTCCAGTTTCAAACTGGCGATGGCAGCCGGCGCGACATCCGTGCCTTCCGCATTCAGCGTGAGACGGGCGGGCGACAAAGCCACCGCGCGGCTGGCGAAAGCCTCAGCCAAAGGACCTGGTGCAACCCGGCGCACCAGCGCCGCCAGTTCAACCAGACGATCGGCATCGAGCCGCGCTTCAAGACGCGCCGCGCCCGGTCGGCTCTCGCCACGCGCCGACAGATTGGCGCCACCGAGATTGTCGATCGTCACATCGTCGAGCTTCAGCACGTCGCCTATGCGCGACAGCCTGATGCGGATACGTCCGGAATCGACCATGCCGGAGCCAAAGCGCGCGATACGCACGGCACGCGCATCGAGCGACAGATCAAGATCGAGCCCTGTGGCCGATCGCAACGGTGTGCCGATGTCGGGAAGCCCTTCGAGATCGAGCGCCTGCGAAGAGAGATTGGCGACGAGCTTGCCACGCGTGTTGCCAACTGGCTGGGTGAAGGCAACCGAGCCCGTCAGCGTCGATCGATCGGCGGCGATCTTGATGTCCTGCACAGCGATGGCCGCCGGCGATATCTCGACCGCGCCACGGACATCGAGTGCGCGCGGGGCGATAGCATCGAGCTTCATGGCGAAATCAGGCCAGCCGCGCCCGAGCCATTGGCCAAAGCGCAGGGGATCGCGCAGGTTCAACGCGCCCTCCCCGGTGAAGCGCGCGGCGGCGCCGGTTTGCAAAACGCCCGAGGCCTTCACCTCGGCGCGGCCCGGCAAACCGGCCTCAAGCCCAAGATCAACGCTGGTGCGCCCGGCCGGTCGCTCCAGCCGCAGATGCGCATCGGTCACGGTCTCCCCGCCGACGATCAACACCGGCACCGAGCCATCGAAATTGAAGGCCATGCCTGGCAACACGGCCGAGCCCTGGGCGGAGAGAGCGCCGATCATGTCGCGCAGCAACGCCATGCCGGCGGCGGGATCACGCTTTTCGTTGGCGAAGAGATCGAGGTCGGCTTGCGCCGCGGTCAGCTTGGCGAAGACCTGGACCGTATCGCCGAGCGTCAGCGAAGCCGCGCCATTGGCCGCAATGGCGCGCCCTTCCGCGCCCAGGCGAATGTCCGCTGGCTCCAGCCGCAACGCGCCATCTTCCAGCCGCACGGGACCGTTGACGCGCCAGGACACCGCTTCGCCCGTGGGCGAGACCGTGCCCGCCAGGGTCAACGCGCCTTCGAAGCCTGGAACCTGCCCGCGCCCCTTGCCGGCCGACAGCGTCACCAGGCCATCGAGTTCGGCCCGCACCGGCGGCTCCGCCTGCTCAACGATGAGCTTGGCGCGCAGGCCGCTCGCGTCCTTAACGCTCGTGCCGAAACGGAAGGGCAGAACCCGACCGAAAGCACGGACCCAGCCCTGGCCTTTATACGGGCCTTCCAGAGCCGGACTATCGGTATCGAGGGTCAGCTGATCGAAGGTGAGCGCCGGGGCGCCAGGACGGGTCACGACGACCGTACCGTCGCTGATCGAGAGGCGCTCAAACGACACATCCGCCGAGGCACTGACCGAAAGCGGCGGCAGGATCACGCCGCCGCTGCCATCCCCCGCCAAGGTAATGCGTGGTTGGGCGATGCGCATTTCGACGAAACGGAAAGCCCCGTGCAGCAGCGGCGCGACAGCCATTTCCATGCTGACATCGGCGGCCGTGGCGATGACCTCCCCGCCCTGGGCTGGACGCACGGAGACTTGCGCCAGGTGCATCCGAGGGATCGGCAACAGTTTGACGTCGAGGTCGCCGCCGATCGACACCGTCAGACCGGTCGCCTCGCCGAGCAGCGCCTCGATCTGCTCACGCTGGGCATTCCAGTCGACGAACCACGGCCCCACCAGCAGCGCCGTCAGCACCGCCAGCAGCAGCATCGCCACGATGGTCAGGATTTCTCGAAAAAACGCCAAATCGCCAGATCGCCCTGTCGGTTGCGGTTACAGCTCGTCGTACATCCCCGACTTATAACGCATTTCTGGCTTTATAGCGTTTTGCAGTTTGACGAAGTCAAACGCCACAAAGACGCGTCAAAAATTAGCATCCTAAGCAAAATCGCACTCCTATCGAAACGCGATGTGCTCCAGGGAGACGTCTCTTGCGATGCTGCGGGCAAGCGTGGTCGGAAGGCCTCGGCGAAAAACGCCATGGGCCAAAACCGCCAACCGCGCATCGCGGCAAGCGGTGACAAGGCGCGCCTTCGAGAGGCTCAGTCCAGTTTGAATTTCCGCTCGACCGGCAGCTCGGGATGCTGCGACCACTCCGCCATCGAGCCGTCGTACAGCTTGACGTTCTTATTGCCGAGGATTTCCGACGACACGAACCAGCCCAGCGAAGCCCAATGGCCGGTGTTGCAGAAGGTGATCTGCTCACCCTGCACCGGCACGCCGGCTTGCTTGTAGAGCGCCTCCAGCTGGCTCTTGGAGCGGAACGATCCGCCATTGTTCTTCGTCAGCCAGCTTTCCTGCAGGCTTTTCGCACCGGGGATCGTGCCGGCGCGCTTCACCACCGGGCTCGTTGTGATGCCCAGATAGAAATCGTTCGGCCGGTTATCGATCAGCGGCACGCCGGCATCCATGGCCTTTTTCACATCGTTGCGGTCAACCACCATTTCCTTGCGGAAATGCGGGATGAACGTGGTTGGCGGCAGTTCCGCGCCGCCTGACGCGAGCGGGTTGATCGGCTGTTTGGTCTTCTCGTCGACAGCCGCGATCCACGCTTGATAGCCACCATCGAGGATCGAAACATTGTCATGGCCGAGAACCTTGAAGGTCCAATAGACCCGCGTCGCCGCGCCCATATCCACCGCGGCGCGCCCCATCGGCACGATCACCACATGCGAGGAATTGCTGATGCCCAGAGAGCCGATCAGCTTCGCCACTTTCTCGGGCGGCGGCAGCATGCCCTCGACACCATCGATCTTCTCGCGCCAGCCGTCCTTGGCGTAATCGGTGAAGATCGCGCCGGGGATGTGTTCCTTGAGATAGCCCTGTTTGGTCAGGCCACCACCGCTGCGCAGATCGAGAAAGACAACGTCGGGCTTGCCAATGTTGGCTTTGGCCCATTCGACATCGACCAACGGCTGGGCCAAAGCGGGCGCGACAAAGGCGCCAAACAGCAATGCAACTGCCAGCAGCAGGTTTGATAGAATCCGAGGCATCATGGAACTCCAATGCCGGCCATAGCGTCTCGCAGACGCGTCAAATAGAAATCCTCGGCAAATCGTGTTCTATCGAAACGCGATTTGCCTCAGACGCCGGGGCGCCGCATACGGCGGACACCCTAATGTAGTGTGCGGCACCGGAATGTAGTGCGCGACATCGGCCGGTTAAAGCTTCAATTTCACGTGATCATGACGTCAATTATCGCCGTCCGCTCAAACGCCGACGCTGAGGTAGTTGTGCTGCGCCTCTTCATCAGCCTTGAGCGCGGCAGTTGTGCCGGTCCAGACCACTTTGCCGCGATCAAGCACGATGGCGTCCTGAGCAAAATCCATGGCGAGATCAATCTTTTGCTCAACCAGAAGCATGGTCATGCCACTTTCCTTGCGGATGCGGCCGAGCGCCTCAAACAGCGTCTCGACGATGATCGGCGCCAGTCCCTCCATCGGCTCGTCGAGCAGCAGCACGTCCGGCTTGCCAACCAGGGCCCGGCCGACCGCCAGCATTTGCTGTTCGCCGCCTGAAAGCTGATTGCCGGCATTGTTGCGGCGCGCGGCAAGGCTGGGAAAAAGATCGAACACCGCCTCCGGCGTCCAGCCGCCCGGAATGACCGAGACGGCGAGATTTTCCGCCACCGTGAGCGAAGGAAAAATGCGTCGTTCCTGCGGCACATAACAGAGGCCGGCATGCACCCGCTGATGGGTCGGCAGCGCGGTGATATCGCGCTTGCCAAGTTGGATCGCGCCCTGGGTGCGATTGGTCAGCCCCATCAAGGTGCAGAGCAAGGTCGTCTTGCCGACGCCGTTGCGCCCCAGCACCGCCAGTGTCGTCCCGGCTGGCGCATCAACAGACAGGCCATCAAGCACGATCGTCGGCCCGTAGCCCGCCACCAGATTTTGCGCTGAGATACCGATGCTCATACCGCGCTCCGTCCCAGATAGACCGAACGCACTTCGGCATTAGCGGAAATATTGGCGGGCACGTCCCGGGTCAACACCCGCCCCATCACCAGCACGACGATCTCTTTGGCGAATTTGAACACCAGATCCATGTCATGTTCGATGAGCAGGATCGCGATGTCGCGCGGCAAACGTTCAAGCGCATCGTGGATGACATGCGCTTCGGTGGAAGGAATGCCGGCGGCCGGTTCGTCAAGCAGCAGAATGCGCGGCTTCAGCGACAGGCCGATGGCGATCTCGAGCAGACGCTGCTCGCCATAGGGCATTTCCGACACGCGACGATCGCCCACATGACCGATGCCCATTTCCTCAAGATAGTGCTGCGCTTCAGCCAGACAGGTTCGCCACTGCGATCCGTAGCGCAGCATGCGCCAGGCATATTTCTCGCGTTCGGCGACGGCGATGGCGACATTGTCGCGCGCATTCGTCTCCATCAGCAGAGTATTGATCTGATGCGTGCGCACCAGACCGTGGCGCACCCGTGTTTCAGGCTTAGCCTGTTCGAGGTTCTGGCCATCGACGACGATCGTGCCGGCATCGTTCGACAGCATGCCGGTGAGCAGATTGACCAATGTGGTCTTGCCGGCGCCATTCGGCCCGATGAGGCCGATGCGCGCGCCGCGCGCCAGATCGAGATCGACGTGCTGGGTCACCGCCAACGCGCCGAAATTCTTGCACAGGCCGCGCACTTTGAGGATGGGATCGGCTTCGCTCACGGGCGCTGATCCTTGCGCTCGCGGCCTTTCAACTTGCCGACAATGTCATCGATGATGCCCATCAATCCGCCTTCGAAGAACAGGACGATCACGATCAGCAGCAGACCGATGACGAACATCCAGATGAACGGGCTGATGGCGCCGGCGAGATCCTGCACGAGCACATAGATCGTCGCGCCGATGAAGGCGCCATAGAGCCGCCGCTCGCCGCCCAGCACCAGCATCACCGCGACGACGCCCGATGTCAGCAGTTCCAGCGACGATAGGCCAACAATGCGTGTCGTCTGCGCCATCAGCGCGCCGGCACTGCCAGCCATGGCCGCCGACAAGGCATACATGGCGACAAGCCGCCACCACACCGGCGTGCCGATCGCCCGCATGCGCTTGGTGTTCTGGCGGATGCCATCGAGCGAACGGCCGAAAGGCGAGCGCACCACCACGAAAGCGACGATGAACCAGACGAACAACACCGAGAGCGTATATAGATAGGCCGTCTTGCCCCAGAGATCGAAACGAAACAACCCGAGCACGGGCGCGACGCGAATGCCCGACAGGCCATCGTCGCCGCCTGTCAGCCAGCGTGCGTGATTGGCCGCCTCGTAGAAGATCGCGGCGATAGCCAAGGTCAGCATCAGCAGCGTCTCGCCGCGCGTATGCAGGATCAGCATGCCAGTGATAAAGCCGATCAGCCCGGCGAAGACCGTCGCCACCAACAGACCAAGGATCGGATCGGGGTTGACGTGAATGGCGAAAACACCGGCGCAATAAGCCCCCGCGCCGAAGAAAGCCGCGTGGCCCAGCGTGATGATGCCGCCATAGCCCAGCGCCAGGTCGAGCGACACGGCGAACAGGATCCAAATCATGATATTGGTGCCGAGGCCATGATAGCCGTCGGCGATGAAATAAATGCCGATGGCGAACGCCCAGGGCAAAGCATGCCAGAGCATGCTGGGCTTGAACGTGTGCGCCGGAGCGGTGGTGGCGGGAGCTTGCGTGAGTTGGGTCATGCGACTGACTTCGGCGGCAAGAGACCGTTCGGCCGCCACAACAACAGACCGAACACCAGGAGATAGAGCAGGAAGCCGCCAAACTGCGGCACGATATAGCGGCCGGCCGTGTCGATGATGCCGATCGAAAGCGCCGCCAGCAGCGAACCGCGAAAGCTGCCCATGCCGCCAACAGCCACGACGATCAGGAAATAGACCAGATAGCGCAGCGCATAGAACGGCTCGAGTGGCAGCACGCCCGCACCGATCGCGCCGCCGAAGCCTGCCAGGGCGCAGCCGCCAACGAACGTGACGGTGAACATGCGATTGACATCCATGCCCACCGCCCGCGCCATCTGCGGATCATCCACCGCCGCGCGCAAACGTGCGCCAAACAGCGAGCGCTCGATGATCAGCCAGACGATGAAAGCCAGCACGGCGCCCACCGCGATCAGGAACAAGCGGTAGGCGGGATAGAGGCGAAAGCCGATATCGACCATCTGGTCGAGCCAGGCTGGCACGATGGCCGGCAGCGGCGTCGGCCCCACGAAGAAGGTTAGCGCGGCAATCGCCACGAAGCACAGGCCGATGGTGAGCAACACCTGCGGCAGCTCGCCCTTGCGATAGAGCGGACGGTAGACCGTCAATTCCGCGACGCCGCCGAGAAGACCTGCGGCGACAGCAGCGAGCAGCGACGCGAGGAGAAACGGGACGCCCAGTTTGAGAACCAGGACAGCGGCAATATAGCCGCCAATCATGGCGAAAGCGCCATGGGCAAGATTGACCACCCGCATCAGTCCCATCGTCACGGTCAATCCAACCGAGATGATGAAGAGCACCATCCCGTAGGACATCCCGTCCAACAGGATCGTCAAGAACTGCGTCACTGGAACTCCCCTGCTGGCATCGGATAAAGGCTCACGCGACTAAGGCTCATGCGATAAAGACTCTTGCGATCGCCGCTGGGCGCGCCCCTGATGGACGCGCTATTTGGCGTTCGGATTATTGTCCTTCCACGGATCGCGAACATTTTCGAACGTGGCGATATCGACATTGATGACCTTACCGTCGACCTTTTTGACTTCGCGGACATAGACATTCTGAATGATGTCGCGCTCCTTCGGATCGAAGGAAATCGGACCGCGTGGACTTTTGATCGTCTGCTTCTTCATAAAATCGATCGCCTGGTCGCCGCTGAATTTCGGCCCAAGAGCTTTCACCGTCTCGTAGACGAGCTGCATGCCATCCCACGAGGCCACGGCGACGATATCGGGAACCGCCTCACGTCCGGTGGAATCGTTGAGCGCTTTGCGGAAAGCGATGTTCTCCGGCCGCTGGTTCGATTCGGTATAATGATTGGACGAGATCGCCCCGAGCACGGAATCGCCGAAGGACGGCAGGAAGATTTCCTGCATCTCGCCCGAGCCGAGCAGCTTCATGCCCGCTTGTTTCAGACCACGACGCTCGAACTCACGCACCATCGCCACCGAAGGCGCGCCGCCCGGCGCGAAGATGAACAGCGCATCGGCCTTCGATTGCAAAGCGCGCTCCATATAGGGCGCGAAATCGGTGACGTTGAGCGGCACCCGATCTTTGCCGGCGATCTTGCCGCCGCCCTTTTCGAAGCTGGACGTGAATTCACCTTCCATATCGAGACCCGGGCCATAATCGCTGACCATCGTATAGGCGGTCTTGACCCCGTTCTTCGTCGCCCATCCACCGAGCGGCGAGATATATTGCGCCGCCGTCATGCTGACGCGGATAAAATAAGGTGATTTACGCGTGATGATCGACGTCGCCGCGTTGAGAATGACGGTCGGCGTCTGCGCCTCGGTGATCAATTCGGCCACCGCGATGGCATCCGGCGTCAGCGCGAAACCACCGAGCACATTGACCTTCTCGCGCAGGATCAGCTCCTCGGCGAACTGCCGTGACTTGGCCGCGTCACCCGCGCCCTCGTCACGCCAGATCACCTGGATTTCATGGCCGTTGACCGTCTTGCCGTTGAGTTTCTGAAAAGCCTCGACCGCTTCCTTCGCCTGTTTGCCCAGAACCGCGAACGGCCCGGAAAACGGCGCGATGATGCCGAACTTGATCACGTCGGCATGGGCTGACGACACACCAAACATCATCGCCGCGACAACCGTCGCGACCAAGGCACGTTTCATCTTCTTCCTCTCCAGCAAGACTTCACCAGGCCATGCAGCAAGACGATGAGGCAAACGATCAGGCAGGATCATTTGCCAACGCTCTTGCTGGGGCTATTTGGCGTTCGGATTGTTGTCCTTCCACGGATCGCGAACGCCCTCGGTCGTCGAAATGTCGACATTGATCAACTTGCCGTCGACTTTCTTGACCTCGCGGACATAGACATTCTGGATGATGTCGCGTTCCTTCGGATCGAACTTGACCGGACCACGCGGGCTGTTGATCGTCTGGTTCTTCATGAAGTCGATCGCCTGATCGCCCGTGAATTTCGGACCAAGCGATTTCACCGTGGAATAGACGAGCCCCATGGCGTCCCAGGCGGCGATGGAGGCCATGTCGGGAACGGTGTCCTTGCCGGTCACTTCGTTCAACACCTTCCGGAAGGCGACGTTCTCCGGCCGCTGGTTCGACTCGGTATAGTGGGTCGAGGAAATCGCGCCTATGATTGAATCGCCGAACGACGGCAGGAAGATTTCCTGCATCTCGCCCGAGCCCATCAGTTTCATCCCGGCCGTCTTCAGACCACGACGCTCGAACTCACGCACCATGGCCACCGACGGCGCGCCGGCGGGCGAAAAGATGAACAGCCCATCGGCCTTCGATTGCAAGGCGCGTTCCATATAGGGCGCATAATCGGTGACATTCAGCGGGATACGGTCCTTGCCGACGATCTTGCCGCCGCCCTTCTCGAAACCGCTGATGAACTCGCCTTCCGCATCATGGCCCGGCGCATAGTCGCTGACCATCACATAGGCGGACTTGATGCCGTTCTGCGTCGCCCAGCCACCGAGCGGCGAGATATATTGCGCCACCGTCATGCTGACGCGGATGAAATAAGGCGATTTACGCGTGACGATCGAGGTCGCGGCATTGAGGATGATCGTCGGCGTCTTTGATTCGGAGATCACTTCGGCGACCGCCAAGGCGTCCGGCGTCAGCGCGAACCCGCCGAGGACATTGACCTTTTCACGCAGGACCAGTTCTTCCGCGAACTGCCGCGACTTCGAGGCATCGCCGGCGCCTTCGTCGCGCCAGATCACTTGGATTTCGTGGCCGTTGACGCTCTTGCCATTCAATTTCTGAAAAGCATCGACGGCATCCTTGAATTGCGTGCCCCAGACCGCGAACGGCCCGGAAAACGGTGCGATGATGCCGAATTTGACGACATCGGCATAGGCAGCCGACGACAGCGATACGAGCGCCGCCACCGCGGACGCGATCAAAGTGCGTTTCATAGTCCCCTCCCGTCGACGATGAACAGCCCGTCACCCCCTCGATGACCAGCCGTCCTCAATTCGTCCCGACGAATACAAGGGCAGTTGAAACGGCTATCTAGGCGCTGTCAATCGCCAGAAATGACCAAGTTTTCATCGGTCTTTGACATTTTCCACAGTGGGCGGCGTGCCACTTGGTCGCGGCGAAACCCTTGTGAACTGCCCAACCATCGGCCGCGACGAAATGCCTGTCTCGCGCTAGACTGACGCAAATTCCATTTGCCGAATTCCATTTGCCTGGACACCATGCGCCCTTATCTCGATCTCATGCGCCGCATCCTCGAAACGGGAGCGGACAAATCCGACCGGACCGGCACTGGCACCCGCTCGGTGTTTGGCCATCAGATGCGCTTCGATCTCAGCGAAGGATTTCCGCTGGTCACAACCAAGCGCGTCCATATCAAATCCATCGTCCATGAACTGCTCTGGTTCATCGCCGGCGACACCAATGTCCGCTATCTCCACGACCACGGCGTCAGCATCTGGAACGAGTGGGCAGACGCCAACGGCGACCTCGGCCCAGTCTATGGCCATCAATGGCGCTCCTGGACGGGCGCCGACGGCCAGCCCCACGACCAGCTCAAGGCGCTGCTCAGCGAGATCAAGCGCAATCCGGATTCGCGCCGCCTGATCATTTCCGCCTGGAACGTCGCCGACCTGCCGGCGATGAAACTGGCGCCGTGCCATTGCCTGTTCCAGTTCTATGTCGCCAACGGCCGCCTCTCCTGCCAGCTCTATCAGCGCTCGGCGGATGTGTTCCTCGGCGTGCCGTTCAATATCGCCAGCTATGCCCTGCTCACCCATATGATCGCGCATGTGAGCGGGCTTGAGGTTGGCGATTTCGTGCACACCTTCGGCGACGCCCATCTCTACAACAACCATTTCGAACAGGCCCGCCTGCAATTGACGCGCGAGCCCCGGCCGCTGCCGCGCCTGAAACTCAATCCGGCCGTGAAGTCGCTGTTCGACTTCCACTATGACGATATTGCTTTCGAGAATTACGATCCGCATCCGCTGATCAAGGCGCCGGTGGCGGTGTGAACGCGGGCAAGCTTGGTACACTTCCCATCGTCCTCGTCGCCGCGGTTGCCAGCAACCGCGTCATCGGCGGCGACAACCGCTTGCTCTGGCGGCTGTCGACCGATCTCAAGCGCTATAAGGCGCTGACCTGGGGCAAGCCGATGGTCATGGGCCGCAAGACCTTCGAGTCGATCGGCAAAGCGCTGCCCGGCCGCGAAACCATTGTCATCACCCGCAATCCCGCCTTTACCGCGCCCGGTGTCCTGACGGCCCCGACCCTCGAAACAGCCCTCGAGATCGCGCACGAGCGCGCCGCGGCCATGGGCGCCAACGAAATCATCATTGCCGGAGGTGGCGAGATCTACGCCCAGGCCATGCCGCTCGCCTCCCGGCTCGAAATTACCGAAGTCGATCTGGCCCCCGAGGGGGATACGTACTTCCCCCAGGTTGACGCCGGCGCCTGGCGTCTGGTCCAACGCACCGCCCATGGGCCCGGAGGGCTGGAACTCGGCCCGAACGACCAGGCACCATTTACCTTCGTCACCTACGAACGATCGTAAATCCGGCTTATACGTTGAAAACTAGCCCGATAGCGCTTATTTGCGTTGGGCTTTGCGCAATTGCCGCGCTGGGCGGTTTGGGGAAACGAAGGGAAGTTCATGCCCTGGAATAATCAAAGCGGCGGGGGTGGGGGTGGACCCTGGCGTCCGAACAATAATCCCGGTCCGTGGGGACAAGGTCCGTCGGGCGGTGGCTCCGGCGGCGGCGGTCCGACACCGGACCTCGAGGAATTGCTGCGCCGTAGCCAGGATAAGCTGAAACAGGTGGTCCCGGGTGGCTTCATGGGCGGCGCCGGTATCGCGCTCGTCGTGGCGGCCGCCGCGGTCATCTGGCTCGCCAGTGGTATTTATACGGTGCAGCCGAACGAGGCCGGTATCGAAACCGTCTTCGGCCGCTTCACCAACCGTACCGAGAACGGCCTGCGCTATAATTGGCCCGCGCCGATCGGCAACGTCATCAAGCTGCGCGTCACCGACCGTAACAGCATCGACATTGGCTTCCGCACCCGCGAAGACCCGCGTCGTCCGAATAATCAGACCCAGAGCGATGTGCCCGAAGAAAGCCTGATGCTCACCGGCGATGAAAACATCGCCGACGTGAAATTCCGCGTCATCTGGCAGATCGACCCGACCAAGCCGGAAGAATATGCCTTCAACGTGCGTGAGGTGCGCGAGACCATCAAGGCGGTTTCCGAAAGCGCCATGCGCGAGATCGTCGGCCGCACGCAGATCCAGAAGATCCTCACCGCCGAACGTAAAGTGATCGAACCGGCGGCTCAGGATCTGACCCAGCGCGTGCTGAACGATTACAAGGCCGGTGTGCAGATTCTGCAGGTGCAATTGCTCTCGGTCGATCCGCCCGAGCAGGTCATTGCGGCCTTCCGCGACGTCACCGCCGCGCAACAGGACCTCGATCGCTTGCGCAACGAAGCCGAAGCCTATGCCAATCGCGTCGTGCCGGAAGCACGCGGTGGCGCGGCCCGCATTCTTCAGGAAGCCGAAGCTTATCGCGAGCAGACGGTTGCCGAAGCACGCGGTCAGGCCTCGCGCTTCACCCAGGTCTACGACCAATATCGCCTTGCGCCCGATGTGACGCGCGAGCGCATGTATCTTGAAACCATGGAGCGTGTTTTGGCAGGCGCCAACAAGATCATTCTCGATCAGGGCGCTGGCCAGGGTCAGGGCGGCGTCGTGCCGGTTCTGCCGCTCGGCCAAATGCTCGATTCGTCGGCGGCAAGCACGGCCGCGCCGACCTCTGCACCGCAGCAGGGAGCGCCCCGTCGATGAACAAGTCCGTCTTCGGCTTTGCCGGCCTCATCGTTCTCGTGGCGCTGATTTTCGTCGGCTACAGCGCCACGTTCACTGTCAATCAGACTGAATATGCCCTGCTGCTGCGCTTCGGCGAGCCGGTTCCCGGCCGCGCCGTCGTCAAGGAGCCGGGCCTGCACTTCAAGGCGCCCTTTATCGAGAACGTGGTCTATTTCGACAACCGCATCCTCGATCTCGAAACGCCGAAACAGGAAGTGCTCGCCTCCGACAACAACCGCATCGAAGTCGACGCCTTCCTGCGTTATCGCATCACCGACATCCTGCAGTTCTATCGTTCGGTGCGCACGATCAACGGCGGCAACAACCAACTCGCCTCGATCCTGAACTCGGCCGTGCGCCGCGTGCTGGGCGAAGCGACCATGGTTCAGCTCGTCCGCGACGACCGCTCCAACCTGATGCGTCGCATCCGCGATCAGGTGAACCAGGAATCGACCAAGTTCGGTGTCGAGATCAACGACGTGCGCATCCGCCGCGCCGACCTGCCGCGACAGATTTCCGAACAGGTCTTCCGCCGCATGCAGACGGAACGCGCCAGGGAAGCGGCCGACTACCGCGCCCAGGGTGCCGAACAGGCGCAGCGCATCACCTCGAAGGCGGATCGCGACGTTGTCGTCCTCCGCGCCGAGGCGCAGCGCCAAGCCGACCAGACCCGAGGCGAAGGCGATGCCGAGCGTAACCGTGTCTTCAACGAAGCTTTTGGCAAGGACCCGGGCTTCTTCGGTTTCTACCGCTCCATGCAAGCCTATGAAGCAGCGTTGAAACCGGGTGAGACCCGCATGGTCATCAGCCCGAATACGGAGTTTTTCCGCTATTTCAACCGCCCCAGCGGCGTGGCGGCTCCGGCCTCCGGGTCGAAACCCAGCAATTGAGCAGGTCTTTGACCCCACTCATTGAGTAAGACACCCGTTTCGGCGCAGACTTGGCTTCAAGTCTGCGCCGAACGTCCTATATGGAACTGACATTCCCGTGATCAGGCCGAAACACATCCGTTTTTCCGCCTGAATGTAAGTTAAAACAGGATCGGCTCAAAATTGCGATGAGCCAATCGAGGAGATGATGTCGATGACCAAACCGGTGATCCCAGCGAAAGGCGCCCCTGCCTCGCGTTCCCTGGCCCCGCGCCTGCGGCGGGTGTCCGCGGCACTGCTGATCGCCCTTGGCACGGGATCGGCCGCCCTCCTTCCTCTGGCGCCGCTGCCGGCCTTGGCCCGCGGCACGCCGGACAGCTTCGCCGATCTGGCGGCGCAGGTTTCTGACGCCGTCGTCAACATTTCCGTATCGCAAGCGGTCGCCGATCGCCGCAGCGGTCCTGGAATTGGCCCCAACATTCCGCGCGGCACCCCCTTCGACGATCTGTTCGAGGAATTCTTCCGCCGTCGTGGCCAGGGGCAAGGCCAGGGCCAGGACGATAGTCAGCAACGGCCGCAGCGCCGCTCCAATTCGCTGGGCTCGGGCTTCGTCATCGATCCCTCCGGCATCATCGTCACCAACAACCATGTGGTTGGCGACGCCACCGACGTGACGGTGATATTCACCGACGGCACCCGCCTGAAGGCGGAAATCCTGGGTAAGGATTCCAAGAGCGACGTGGCGGTGCTGCGCGTCAAGCCGGAGAAGCCGCTGAAGGCGGTGAAGTTCGGCGACAGCAACAAAACCCGCGTCGGCGACTGGGTGATGGCGGTCGGCAACCCGTTCGGCCTGGGCGGCACGGTCACCGTCGGCATCCTCTCGGCTCGTAACCGCAACATCAACAGCGGCCCCTACGACGACTATCTGCAGACCGACGCCTCGATCAATCGCGGCAACTCAGGCGGCCCGCTGTTCAACGTCGATGGCGAAGTCATCGGCGTCAACACGGCCATCCTGTCGCCGTCGGGCGGTTCGGTCGGCATCGGCTTCGCCTCGCCCTCCAACATTCTCGCGCCGCTGGTCGAGCAATTGCAGAAATTCGGCGAGACCCGCCGCGGCTGGCTCGGCGTCAAGATCCAGTCCGTCGATGATGATGTCGCTGACAGCCTTGGCCTCGGCAAGGCGCGTGGCGCCCTCGTCGCCGGCGTCGATGACAAAGGCCCGGCGAAACCAGCCGGCATCAAGGCCGGCGACGTGATCGTTAAGTTCGACGGCACCGAAGTGAAGACCTCGGCCGACCTGCCGCGCATTGTTGCCGGCACCGCGGTTGGTAAGGATGTCGATGTCTTGATCGTGCGTGGCGGCAAGGAGCAGACCTTGAAGGTCAAGCTCGGTCGCCTCGAAGATGGCGAACGTCAGGCCGCGCTCAATCCCGGCCGCAACGACACCGTACCCGAGCCGCGCACGACCACGCAGAAGGCGCTCGGCATGGAGTTCTCCAACCTCAACGACGCCAACCGGACGAAGTTCTCGATCAAGGAAGGCATCAAAGGGGTCGTGGTGACCAATGTCGATCCTAACTCCCCGGCCGCTGACAAGCGCATCCAGGCCGGCGATACGATCGTGGAAATCAACCAGGAAGCCGTCAATCTGCCCACCGACATCGCCACCAAGATGAAGGCAGCCAAGGAACAGGGGCGTAAATCGGCGCTGTTCCTCGTCGCCAATTCCCAAGGCGAAGTGCGCTTCGTCGCCCTGCCGGTGGAATAAGCTTCCACCGCATCTGACTTAAATTTATCGCCCCGCGTGACCCTCACGCGGGGCGATTTTTTATTGCCATTTTTATTGCACGGCGCCGGAGACAAACTCATCGCGGCGATAGCCCTGCATGAAGAGCAGCGCCGTCAGATCGCCATGGTCGATGCGTGCATGGGCGGCTTCCGCCACCGCCGGCTTGGCATGGAAGGCAACGCCCAACCCCGCCTCGCCGAGCATGGCCAGATCGTTGGCGCCGTCGCCCACCGCCAGAGTGTCTTCGCGCGCGATCGCGCGTGCGTCGCGCAGTTCGATCAGCGAGGCCAGTTTCGCCTCCCGCCCGAGGATCGGCTCACGCACCAGACCGGCCAGTTTGCCATCCTCAACGATCAGCTCGTTCGACCTGTCTTCATGGAAGCCGATCATCTTGCCGATGCGACCGGTGAACAAAGTGAAGCCACCGGAGACCAGCGCCGTATAGGCGCCGTTGGCGCGCATGGTCATCACCAATTCGCGCCCGCCGGGCGTCAAAGTAATGCGCTCGGCGATGACCTTGTCGACCACGTTGGCGGAAAGCCCCTTGAGCAGGGCGACACGCTCACGCAAAGCCGGCTCGAAATCGATCTCGCCGCGCATGGCGCGCTCGGTGATCGCCGCCACATGCTCTTTCATGCCAACGAACGCCGCGAGTTCGTCGATACATTCCTGGCCGATCATGGTCGAATCCATATCGGCCAGGAACAATTTCTTGCGCCGATGACCATTGCGCTGGCACACCACGTCAACCGGCAGCGCCTTGACCTCATGCGCGATATCCTCGGCATAGGACGAGATCAGTTCGTGCTCGATATCGGAATTCGGCTCGATGCGGGTGCCGCCCAGGTCGAAGGTGATATCCACAGCCTCGTCGGGCGCGAGCCAGGCCGCGACGGTGCCATGCGGCACGATGCGGGCGGCCTTGCGCACGATGTCGGCGCTGAGGGCCTTGCTACCGGGTTTGGCGATCAGGGTTGCGATATAGGGTTCCACAGGGCATCCATCAGAGAGGCGGCAGGACGCAGGTGCCTAGGCCGCTACGGAGCAAAGATTTGGTTTCGGCTGTTCTCATCGCAGGCCCGACGGCAAGCGGCAAGTCCGCCCTGGCGATTTCGCTCGGCCAACGCCTGGGCGGGACGGTCATTAACGCCGATTCCATGCAGGTTTACCGGGATCTGCGCATCATCACCGCCCGCCCGACGGTCGAGGAGGAAGCAGCCCTCCCCCACCGCCTGTTCGGCCATGTCGATGCCGCCACCAATTATTCAACCGGCTTCTGGATCGCCGACGCGGTTGCAGCCCTTGAGGCAGTGCGCGCAGAAGGTCGCCTGCCGATCCTGTGCGGCGGCACCGGCCTGTATTTCAAGGCGCTGCTGCGCGGGCTCTCGGACATCCCGAAAGTGCCCGACGAGGTGCGCGCCCGCGTGCGGGCGCAAGCCGAGGGTCTGCCGCCGGCCGTCTTGCACGAGCGCCTCAAAGCCCTCGATCCGCTGACAGCGGCGGGCCTGCGCCCGAGCGATCCGCAACGCATCCTGCGCGCGCTCGAAGTGTTCGAGGCGACCGGCCAGCCTCTGAAGAGTTTTCAGGAGAAACGCGCCGCGCCATTGCTCGACGCCACCCAATGTCGCTGCCTCTTCCTGGCGCCCGAACGCACCGAACTCTTCGACCGCATCGACCGTCGCTTCGATACGATGATGGCGGCGGGGGCGCTCGACGAGGTCGAAGCGCTGGCGGCCCGCGCGCTGGATCCAGCTTTGCCCGCCATGCGCGCCCATGGCGTGCCGGGTCTCATTGCCTCTCTCAATGGTACGATGACCCGCGAAGACGCGATCGCCAAAGGCAAGCTCGACACGCGCCATTATGCCAAACGCCAGTTCACCTGGTTCCGCCACCAATTGCCTGAGTTCGAATGGATGAGTGTCGAAGCGGCGCAAGGGCTCGTGCGGAACGTTTCTATCGAAACGCGATTTTCCTAGAGCGCGATTGACGCGCGCCTGTCCTGTCGTCAGTCCACGCTCGCGCATTGGGTCGAGGTTACGGCCTCCAAGCGGCCTGGGATCGAAGCATTGCGGCTGAAGCCGCCAACCGGCGACGAGACTTTCCACGTTCCATTCATGGTGAGTGTACCGCCCGTATCGGATACCGCCTGCGTATAGGTGCCGCCCCCCGACCAGGGCACGCCACCCGCCGAGCCCCCAAGCGAGTAACCGCCGCCGTTCTCCCCCGACGGCGTGAACGTGTAACGCAGGCCCGACATCTTGCCCTTCGGACTCAGAGTGAAAGGCTTGGTCAGATCACAGATCATATGATCGATCACTAGATCGTGGGCCTGCACGGTGTAGTGATAGACCTTCTTCTTGCACATCTGATCGACGAGATCGGCCGCGATCTTGTCCGCGGTTTCAATGAGACGGCTGTTCTTGACGTTGCCCTCGAGCCACGCGACCGTCTTGTTGGTCACAAGATTGGTGACTTCGAGTACATAGTCGAGACCGCCATCGTTATCGAAACCGGCAGCGCCATTCACCGCGTCGGATACGACGACCTTGCTGTCCGAAAGTCCATTCTTCTGCGAATAGCCTTTTCTCTGCAGCATTTCCTCTGTCTGGCGTCCTTTGATCGCCTGCTCGCTGACATCGACGGCCTTGACGTCACAGCGTCCGCTCCCCTGCGCCTTCTCCACGGCTGCGGCGATCGCGGACCGCAGCGCATTCTCGAAACTGGCGACTTGGCCCGGCGCGGTATCACCTGGATTCATCACCAGGACAGAACCCATAGCAATCCGAATTTCCGCCGCCACTGGCATTGCCAGGAGCATCATCCCCACCAGCGCCAGAAGCGCATTCCGGATTACTGCCATCGCTGAAGCCCCACCTTCGCCACGTCGAGGGAAATCATGTTCGCATCTGCAAACATTTTCAACCCGCCCCTGAGTCGACCTTGACCATTGACGGACCCGTCGCCTGGGGCTCTACTTCGCTCAATAGCGAGGAGAGAACGCCATGAAACAGTCCGTTGGTCACTCCGCATTCCGTTGTGACGCCATCACCCCCTCGGTCGACCGTCGCCATCTCCTCCTCGCCTTAGCGGCACTGCCGCTGTTGGCGCGCCCGGTCCGCGCCGCCGATCAGAACAGCCTCAAGATCGGTGACCTCGTCGACGCCCAAGGCAATGCGAGTGCGCACGCCCTCGCCGCCAATGGCGAGCACGTCACCCTGCGGGGCTATTATGCGCCGGTGACGACGGACGGCCGTTTCGATCTCTACGAAGGCCCAGCCGCGCCCTGCCAACTCTGCGGCATGATCCACGATGCCGGCGCCAACATCAGCATCGAGGCCGATGCGCCCGCCGAGGCCGTGATGACGCGCCTGATCGAGGTCACTGGCAGGCTCGCAGCCGCAAGCGGAGAGCCGCCGCGCCTCATCGCCGCCACCGCCTCGATCGCCTGATCGCAAAGGTCAAACCACATGATCCGCTTCATGGCTCATCTGAGCATCGGCGTATGCGCGCTCGCCTTCGCCACTCTCACCGCGCAGGCGCAAAACGCCGACACGATCCTGCGCAACGGCAAGATTTACACGATCGACAAGGCCTTCGGAACGGCTGAGGCCGTGGCCATCCGCGACGGCCGCATCAGCGCCGTCGGCGACGAAGCGACCGTGATGAAACAAGCGGGCCCGACGACACAGGTCATCGACCTCGCCGGCCGTGTCGTCATTCCAGGCCTCACCGATACCCATCTGCATCAATCCTTCGCCGCGACCAATCTGCCGGCCGTGCAACTGATCGACGCCCGCTCCGTGGCCGATGTGCAAAAGCGCATCGCCGAGCGCGCCGCCCAAACGCCCGCGGGCCAATGGATCGTCGCCTCCTCCGGCTGGCACGAAAGCCTGCTCGCCGAGGGACGCCTGCCGACGCGCTTCGAACTCGACAAGGCCGCGCCCGATCATCCCGTCATCATCCCCCGTGGCGGCCATGTGGTGACGATCAACAGCAAGGCGCTGGAACTCGCGGGCATCACCAAGGAGACGAAGAGCCCGGCGGGCGGCGTCATCGTGCGCGATCCCACAACCGGCGAGGCCACCGGCGTGCTGCTGGAATCGGCTGCCTATTTCGCCCGCAAGGTGCAGCCGCCGCCACCGCCGCCCGAGCGTTTCCTTGAGCTGTTGAAAGCGCAGATGCAGCAATTGAATGCGCTCGGCATCGTCGGCGTCGTCGAACCCGGCATCGACGAGCGCATCGCCGGCCTCTATCAGCGCCTGCGCGACAATGGCGAGATGACCGTGCGCACCGACCTGCTCTATCGTGCTGTCGGGCTGGAACAGGTGCAGAAGGGCCTGGCCATGCGCAGCATGAAGAATGACGACATGCTGCGCTTCGTCGGCTTCAAATTCCTGCTCGATGGCGGCGTCGAAGGCGCGCGCTTGCGCGAGCCCTATCGGATCGTCCCCGGCGAACAGCCGGACAAGGATTATCGCGGCCTCCTTCTGCTGCCGCCGGGCGGCGAAGACGAATGGGCGAAAGCCCTGCAGCTCATCGCCGACGCAGGCTTGCAGGCGCAGACCCATGCGGTCGGCGATGAAACCATCGATGTCGTCGTGCGCGGCTATGAAAAGGTCAATGCCACGCGACCGATCCGCGACCTGCGCTGGGCCATCATGCATATCTTCCTGCCGAGTGACGCGGCGCTCAAGACGATGAGCGACATCGGCATCATGGCGACCGTGCAAGATCATGCGGTGCTGCTCGGCCACAATCAGCGCCGCTGGTGGGGCGACGAGCGCGCTGCCTATGCGATCCCGATCCGCAAGATCCTCGATGCCAAGATCATGACCGGCGGCGGTTCGGATGGCCCTGTAGTGCCCTTCGATCCCTTCCAATCCATGTGGTGGATGACGACGCGCCAGACCCTGAACGGCTATGCGCTTGGCCCCGAACAGGCGATCACGCCGCGCGAGGCGCTGACGCTCTACACCATCAACAATGCCATCCTGATGGGCGTCGAAAAGGAACGCGGCTCCATCGAGACCGGCAAGCTTGCCGATCTCGTCGTGCTGTCGAAGGATATTCTGACGATCCCGCCGGCGGAAATCCGCGACACCAAGGCGCTGATGACCATGCTGGGCGGCAAGGTCGTTCACCGCACGGGCATCTAAGCGCTATAGCGTTTCGCAGCTCGACGGAATCGTCGAGCTGTGAAGACGTGTCCAAATAAGAGGACCTAAGCAAAATCACGTTTCTACCGAAACGTGATTTGCTCTAGGCGGCTTCTTCCAGCGCCAGAAGCGCTGCGAGCTGCCGCCTGACGCGAATGGCGCTGACATCACCGACGCCAGACAATTCGCTGCGCGCATTGGCAAAGCGGTCGACCATCGGTTCGATTTTTTCCAGCGCTTCGACATCCTCTTCGCGCGTTTTATTCACGGCGGTCTTGAGCCATTGGTCGAAGTCCGGTGCGTCCAGCCGAACATTGCGAACGACGCCGCTGAAGTTATAGCTCATATGCGGCGTTTCCGGCGTCACGCATTGCAGATGATAGGTTGTACTCAGCAGTTTGCGCTCGCCCTTGCTGGCCGCCGTGTAGAAACGCAGATAGGCAGCAACGAGGCCGGGGCCGTAAAAGACCGAACCCAATTCCAGGTCCAGCGGCTCGCTGTTGTCGGGAATAGCGTTCCGCGCGTAGCTCATATCCGGGCTTTGATTGATCAACCAACGCGCGCACTGAATACGCTGATCCGCATCGTCTTGCGGCGCCACTTCTCCAGCCGCCGGCGCTTCAATCGTCTTTAAATGGATGAAGCCGACATGGCTCAGGTCCATCACATTATCGATGACAAGCGACCATCTCGCCTTGATGCTGGTCATGCCGTTTTCGACGGTCTTCCAGCCCGGCACATCCATGCCGATTTCGGAAATTTGCGGCATCTTGGTCATGTCGACAGCCGAAGCATCGCCCATCCAGATCCAAACAGCGCCGCCGCGTTCCACCAGCGGATAAATCCGCTGCCGAAACTGCTGGGGAACTTTGTCCTGAGCCGGAATGCGCACACACGCGCCTTGCGGACTATAGGTAAAGCCATGATAGGGGCACATGATATCGTCGCCGATCAGCCGCCCATCGACCAGCGGATGGGTCCGGTGCGGGCACAATCCAAACATGGCAACTGGCTCACCGCTCTCCGTGCGGTAGAAGACGATCGGCTCTTCCATGATGGTGCGCTGAAAGGGCTTGCGAGTGATCTCACTCCCCCAGGCCGCCACATACCAGGCATTGCGGATATAGGCTCGATCTGAATTGAACGGATACATGTGCTTCCTCCCAGAAGCGATGAAAAAACCCCACGATCAGAGCACCCGCGCTAAGCCGGGCGTTCCCGTGCGATCAGACGCTCGATAATGCGGCGCGCGCGCAGCGGGCCGCCATCGACCTTGAGATCGAGCTCCGGCGGATAGCCGGGCTCATAGGCCACGATCATCTCTTCGATCGCCTCGCTCGCATCGATGTCTTCCGTGAAGACTTTAGGAGCGCCGTCCTGCCACATCCGGCTGACCTCCTCATTGTCGATGCGATAATTGCGCGTGATCGCCCAGAAATAATGGGCGCTATGGCGACGCTCCGGCGTAATGCAATGAATGGCCTTGTGGCTGAACACCTGGGTCTCCGGCACGCCGCTCGCCTTGGCGTCGAGATGGGTGATGTGAAAGCCGGGCGCGATAAACTCAGCCACCTGATGCCGATCGATCCGTCCATCGAGCCCCATGGCGCGGATGAACATCGGTGGCGATATGGCGTTGTTCATATCGCGGGTGACACGGACCGAACGATCGTCGAACTCCATCGTCGTCGGCGCGCTCACCACATCGTCGGAGCCGATGGATCCTGGATGCAAATAGGAAAGGTGCGACAGATCGAGAAGATTCTCGTTCAGCAATTGCGCCCGCGCCTTCATATGCAGAGTGCCGCGCACGACAACCCATTGCGGGTCATCGAGCCAGGGATGCCCTGGGATCAGGCTGCGATCCGCCGCTTCCGCGTCACCCATCCAGATCCAGAGCAGTCCACCGCTCTCCACCAGGGGATAGCGGTGGACACGGCATTTGTCCGGAATGCTGTTCTGCGAGGGAATTTCAAGCGCCCGCCCATCATCGCCATACAGAATGCCGTGATAAGAGCAGCGCACGTTATCGCCCTGCAGAATGCCTTTGCTGAGCGGCATTTGCCGATGAATGCAACGGTCCACCAAGGCCACGGCCGTATTGTCCTGCGTGCGATAAAAGCAAACAGGCTCGCCGATGATCCAGCGCGAGATCAGCTCGCGGCCGAAATCCTGCGCATGGCCCGCGACGTACCATTGGTTTTTCGGAAACTCCAACGGATAGCCCGGCTTGGTGGCATGAGGTGTAGCGACATTCATCGGATGCCCTTTCAAAGGCGCTGTTTTACTGACGACCTGAAGCAGACGATGAGAAGAACTCATCCTGATGCTTGTTGCGATAAAGCGTGCCCAGAAAACTGATGACCACCATGGCGCCGACATAGACCGCGATCGCCATCGATGAGTTGTAATAGGCATAGAGCGATGTCGCGATCAGCGGTGCGATGCCGCCGCCAAGGATGGCGCCGACATTGGCGACAATGGAGATGCCGCTGAAGCGCATCGCAGGCGGAAAGAGCGATGCGATCAAGGCGGATTGCGCGCCCAACATGCCGGCGATCACCACCGCCGTGACCGAATAAGCCACCGTCATCGCCGTGATGTTGGTGCTATCGACCAGCATGAAGAAGGGGATGGCCCAGAGAATGCCCACCGCTGCGGCCGTCAGATAGACACGCCGCACGGAAAAAATATCCGAGAAACGTGCGAAGATAATGGTCGTGAGAAACCAGATCGTCGCCGCCAGCAGCGTGAAGTCCAGCATCAGATTGCGCGGCAGCTTCAACACCGACGTGCCATAGGACGGCATGTAAACGAGGACGAGATAGCCCAGCGTCGTCGAACCGATGATGGTGGCTGTTCCCGCGATCAGCGCCATCGGATGCTCGGCGATGACAGCCAGAAGCGGCGAGCGCGCAATCTCCCGCTTTTTTTCCAGCTTCTGAAAGACCGGGCTTTCCGAAATCGTCATCCGCACGACGAAACCAACCACGATGAGGATCGCCGACAGCAGGAACGGAATGCGCCATCCCCAGCTCTGGAAGGCCTCGCTTGGCAGCCACGAACCGACGGCGAGGAAAGCCAAAACGGAGAGGATGATGCCGGCTGGAATACCCATCTGCGGAAAGGCGCCATAGACGGCGCGCTGACGCGGTGGCGCATGTTCGACGGCCATCAACACGGCCGCGCCCCATTCACCGCCGACACCAAAGCCCTGCAGCAACCGCAAGACGACGAGCAGGATCGGCGCGGCGATGCCGATCGATTCATAATTGGGCAGAAGGCCAATCAGCAGGGTCGAGACGCCCATGATGGCGAGCGTCAGCACCAGCATCGGCTTGCGGCCGATGCGATCGCCGAAATGCCCCATGACAGCGCCACCGAGCGGACGGGCGATGAAGCCGACGCTGAACGTCGCCAAGGCCGCCAGCGTGCCGGCGAGCGGCGACACATTCGGAAAAAACTGCGGCGCGAGAACCAAGGCGGCCGCCGCCCCGTAGATGAAGAAGTCGTACCATTCGATGGTGGCGCCGACGAAACAGGCGGCCAGGATGCGGCGACGCTCGGACGCCGAAACGGTCTGCGGCTTATCCGCATCCATGGATAAAACGGTGGCTGAACTGCTCAAGGTTCCCTCCCCTGTTGGCCAACCAGCCCAACGGGCGCTTGGCCCTCATCTCCCTCACAACCTCTGATCCTGGCGCCCCCTCCAAGGGCCGCCCGCCAACCCGTCTCCCAACGAAGATTGACACAATATCGGACGTCATGTATTGTTATTGTGTCTTCGACTCGTTCTAAATGTCAACAGGAAGCATTTTCAAGCGAAGCGAATGCGTGTTCGCGTGAAGAAAATGCGTCAAAACAAGAAGCTAAGGCGTGGAAAAGCAGATGGCGAAGCTGGACACAGCGCCGACGGCCAATGATCGGGCGATGACCCTGGATCGCGGTTTGCAGGTGCTGAAACTGCTGGCCGCGAGCGAGCAGGACCTGTCGGTGGCGGAAATCGCGCGCGCCGCGGGCCTGCACCGACAGGCCGTCTATCGGCTGCTCGGCACGTTGGTGGATCACGCTTTGGCGGTGCAATCGAACCCGGGGCGCTATCGGCTCGGCTTCGGCACGCTCAATCTCACCGGCTCCCTCGTCCCGCGTCTGCAGGACGTCATCCGTCCACACATGCGCGCGCTGGCCGAAGCCTGCCGCGCAACGGCTTTTTTCTTCGTGCGCGAGGGCGATGAAGCGGTGGTGGTCCTATTAACGCCGCCGCAGACGACCGATGTCCATCTCACCTTCAGCCAAGGCGCCCGCTATCCGTTGAATCGCGGCGCCGGCGGCGTGGCCATTCTCGCGACACGCGAGCCAGGCCCGTTGGAAACCGACGATGTGCGGGACGCGCGGCGCACGGGCGTGGCCGTCACCGCCGGCCAACTGCATCGTGGCGCTGTCGGCGTGGCGGCCTCCCTGCATGCGCAACCGTGGATGCGCCTGGAATCCAGCATCGGCATCGCCACCGTGAGCGATGGCGCCGATATCGAGGAGATGAAAAAAGCTGTCTTGGCCGCCGCCGACGCGGTCAACCGCGAATTCGCCTCCTATTCGCGCTCAGAGCGGAATCCCTATGGCCTGACGCCGGAACCCTCATCCGGCAAAGCCGCCTGAATCGAGAAAGGCCTGTTCTTCCGCTGTCGTTACGCGGCCCATGATCGCGTTGCGATGGGGAAAGTGACCGAAGCGCTCGATGATCTCCAGATGCACGAGGGCGAACTTGTGATTGTCCTCGAGGCCCGGCCGGTCGCACAGCTTCGCACACAACACCTGATCCTCAGCCAATTCGGAATGCATGAACGGCAGGTAGAAAAACGCCTGCAACGGCTCCGCCACCTGCCGGTCAAATCCCTGCGCCACCGCCGCGCGGGCGATCTGACGAGCCAGACCATCGGTGGCGAAAGCATGGGCGGAATTGCGGAACAGATTGCGCGGAAACTGATCGAGCAACAGCAGCAGCGCCAACGCGCCCTGCGCATCCGAGGCCCAATCGGCAAATTCGCACCGGGCAGCCGCTTCATGCGCGCCAAGAAAACGGGCGCGGATCGCGGCATCGAAAGCCTCGTCCTTGGCGAACCATTTCTCCGGGCCGGCATTTTCCCAAAACCGTATGATCTCCGCCGGCTGCATATCCATCATCCGTCTCCAGTGGTGCCTGTTTGAGAGCAGGTTTATAGGTGCCCGGAACCACTGGAGCCAGCCTTGACCGACAGCGCCATCCCAAACAACGGCATCCCCAACAGCGTTTTGGCGCCGCAAGCGCCGCCGATCAATTTCTTCAACCTGGTCTGGTGCGCCCTGGCCCTCGTGATCATGGTCGGCGTCATCGCCTCGGGCCAGCTCTGGCCGCTCATTTTCCTGCATATTTTCGCCGGCGGCATCTGGACCGGGATCGACCTGTTCATGGGCTTCGTCGTCGGGCCGATCCTGCGCCGGACGCCTTTCGAGACCCGCCGCGCCGTGCTCCTGCGGCTGACGCCACGCACGATTTTCATCATGCCCGTGTTGTCGATCGTCACCGGCACCACCGGCTGGTATCTGGCTAAGGCCCTGGGCTATCTGGACACGCCCTGGCCGGCCTTCGGCTGGGTGGCGGCGGCTTTGACCATCATCACCATCCTGACCATTCAGGGGCTCGGCATGCTGCTGCCAAGCCAAATCCGCGTTTATCGCGAATTGCGTAAGCCGAACCCCGATCCGGCCCATATTGCCGCCATATCCCGCAACTATTTCTATCTGGTCGCCAGCCAGGGGGTGCTACAGGTGGCGATCATGGTCATCATGGCGCGCTTTCGCATGGGGCTATAAAGGCTGGAACCCGACGGAAGCGTCATTCGACATTCCCGCCGCGACACCCCACATTTAGGCTGATTGATTCGTAGAAATGGCCGAAATTCCGGCCTTCCGTAGAATTTGCACAGAGCTTGGACCTTGGCCGAACCCTTTTCCTTTGACGATGCCGACGAACCTGATTTCACCCGCGCGCCCACCCCGCGCGCCGGGGGCATCGCCGCACGCGCCCAAGCCAACGTTCAAGCCAATCTTCAAGCCGCCATGGGCGTGCCGCGCTATGTCGAAGCGCTCAATCCCGAACAGCGCGCCGCCGTCGAAGCCATGGACGGCCCCGTCCTGGTGCTGGCAGGCGCCGGCACCGGCAAGACCCGGGTGCTGACCACACGCATCGCCCATATCATCGCCACCGGCCGCGCCCGCGCCCATGAAATCCTCGCCGTCACCTTCACCAACAAGGCGGCGCGCGAGATGAAGGAACGCATCGCCGGCCTCGCCGGCCCAGTCGCCGAAGGCATGCCCTGGCTCGGCACCTTCCACGCCATCGGCACGAAAATCCTGCGCCGCCACGCCGAACTCGTCGGCCTCAAATCCGGCTTCACCATTCTCGATACCGACGATCAAATTCGCCTGCTGCGCCAGGTCATCCAGTCGGAGAATATCGACGACAAGCGCTGGACGCCGCGCGCGCTCGCCATCCAGCTCGACAATTGGAAGAACCGCGGCCTCGGTCCCGCGCAAGTGCCTGCCGGCGAGGCGGAAGCCTTCGCCAATGGCAAGGGCCGCCATCTCTATGCGCTCTATCAGGAGCGGCTGAAAATCCTCAACGCCGCTGACTTCGGCGATCTGCTGCTCGAAGGCCTGCGCCTGTTGCGCGAGAACGCCGACGTGCTGGCCGATTATCAGCGCCGCTTCCGCTACATTCTGGTCGACGAATATCAGGACACCAACACGGTCCAATATCTGTGGCTGCGCCTGCTGGCGCAGGGCACGCCGGATCGCCCGCGCAACATCTGCTGCGTCGGCGACGACGATCAGTCGATCTATGGCTGGCGCGGTGCCGACGTCGACAACATCCTGCGTTTCGAGAAAGACTTTCCCGGCGCGACCGTCATCCGCCTCGAGCGCAATTACCGCTCGACCGCGCATATCCTCGCCGCCGCAGCTCATCTCATCGCCCAGAACCAAGGCCGGCTTGGCAAGACGCTCTTCACCGATGGCGACGATGGCGAGAAGCCGACGGTCACCGGCGTGTGGGATTCGGAAGAAGAAGCCCGCAACATCGGCGAAGACATCGAGCAGTTGCAGCGCAAGGGTCAATCGCTGGACGAAGTGGCGATCCTGGTGCGCGCTTCCTTTCAGATGCGCGAATTCGAAGAGCGCTTCGTCACGCTCGGCCTGCCCTATCGTGTAATCGGCGGCCCACGCTTCTATGAGCGCGCCGAAATTCGCGACGCGCTCGCCTATCTGCGCTGCGTCGCGCAGCCCGCCGACGATCTCGCCTTCGAGCGCATCTTCAACGTGCCCAAGCGCGGCCTCGGCGACGCTACTTTGCAGATCCTGCACGATCACGCGCGTCGACAGAAAATCCCGCTGATGCAATCAGCACGCGAGCTGATCGAGACCGAAGAACTGAAGCCAAAGCCGCGCCAGACCATTCGCGCGCTGATGGATGATTTCACCCGCTGGTCGGCGCTCATCGAGGGCAAACCGCACCACGAACTGGCCGAACAAATCCTCGAGGAATCCGGCTACACCGACATGTGGCAGAAGGACCGTTCGGCCGATGCCGCTGGACGCCTGGAAAACCTCAAGGAACTCGTGCGCTCGATGGAGGAGTTTCCCGACCTCGGCGGCTTCCTCGAGCATATCTCCCTGGTCATGGATGCGGAGAACAAGGAGGGCGGCGAGCGCGTGTCGATCATGACACTCCATGCCGCCAAGGGCCTCGAATTCGAAACCGTCTATCTACCCGGCTGGGAAGAAGGCCTCTTCCCGCATCAGCGTTCGCTCGACGAACAGGGCCGCGCCGGCCTCGAGGAAGAACGCCGGCTCGCCTATGTCGGCATCACCCGCGCCCGCTTGCGCGCCAAGATCTATTTCGCCACCAACCGCCGCATTCGCGGCCTCTGGCAATCGACGATTCCATCGCGCTTTCTCGATGAACTGCCGGCAGCCCATGTCGACGTGGTGGAGGGTGGCCAGACAAGCTATGGCGGCTATGCCGCATCGCGCTTCAACGCGGTCGACACCTTCGGCTCGTCCTACAACACGCCCGGCTGGCAGCGCGCCCAAAAAAGCGGCGGCTTCAGCGAGCGCGGCAAATCCAACTGGAACACGCCATCCAAGCGCGGGCCGCAGACGATCGAAGGCGAACTCGTCGCCAAATCGAGTGCCTCGTCGGCCTATGCCAAAGGCACCCGCGTCTTCCACCAAAAGTTCGGCTCAGGCACGGTCTCGGCTGTCGACGGCAACAAACTGACCGTCGACTTCGACAAGGCCGGCCGCAAGATGGTGCTGGAAGGCTTCGTTCAGGCGGCGTGAGCAGACACCACACCGTCATTGCGAACGCAGTGAAGCAATCCAGGAGCGCGCGGTACTGCTCTCAGTGTCATTCCCGACGCGCGAAGCGCGAGCGAGAATCCAGAGCCCGCAGTAAAGCGTTGCATCATCACTGCAAGTAGCACTTTACCACTCGCTCTGGATCCCCGCTCAGCCGCTGCGCGGCTGTCGGGGATGACACCGAGGGTGTTTCGACAGCCTTCTAATCTCAGAAAGAACTTTAGCGCGGCGCCTGTTTCGTGCAGGTCGCCGCCTTGCGCACGCAAGCAATGCCCACTGTTGAACATTGCGGCTTGCCGCTCGCGCTGCGCGCGCAGGTCTGGCAGGCATCGGTCCATTCAAGGCACGAGGCATTGCGCACGCCCCAGGCCTCGATGGGCGCAAGGGACGGTTTGGGCATGGGCGCGAGCTTCGGCGCGTCGGCCAAGGCCGGAACCGCGAACAGGACAAGAAAAAGGGCCGCGCGAATCATGATGCCCATGATAGTCGCGCAGCCCCTGCTCTGTCCCGATCTCAATTCAGCCGATGTGCGTCTTCAAAAAGGCCAGGGTGCGGCTCCAGGCCAATTCGGTCTCCTCGCGCGCATGCGCCGACGTGCGCTGCTCGTTCACGAAACCATGCTCGGCATCATATCGATAAAGTTCGAAGGGTTTACCGGCCGCTTTCAACCCGGCCTCGAAACCGTTGACAAGCGCCGGCGTGCACCAATCGTCCGTGTTGGCGAAATGGCATTGCAGCGGGATTTTGATATCGGCGGGCTTCACCACCGCCTCGGGCGGAACCCCATAATAAGGCACCGCGCAGGCAAATTCCGGCACGCGGCTGGCTGCGATGATGCTCACAGCCCCACCCATGCAAAAGCCGGTGATGGCGACTTTTGAGCCGAACCCTTGCAGAAACTGCGCCGCGCCGCGCACGCTTTGGTCGACCGCATCGAGAAAGTTCAGCGAGCCCATCTGTTTTCCGGCCGCTTCCCGGTCATGATAGGGCACGACCACGCCGCCATAGAGGTCGGGCGCCAGCGCATTGTAGCCGGCGCGGGCGTAACGGTCGGCGATCCCGGTAATCTGATCCTGCAGACCCCACCATTCCTGGATCACGACAACGCTGGGCGCATTCGGCGCCCCGGCGGCAACGAAATAGCCCGAGGCCTCCTTGCCGTCCGGTCGTTTCCAACTGATCTTCGTCCCCATAGCTACTCCCTTGGTGTTTCCTGCCGACGCGCGCGCCAGTGTCACAAATGACATAGCATCGGCCCGCGCCAGCCGTCGAGACGCGCCAGCCCCTGCCTGATCTCCATCCTTGCCATGGCAGGACGTTCCCTGCGCAAAGTCCCTGTGCTAGACAGCGCAATGCTCGAAGGACTGCCCCCCAATAATGCTGCCCACCGCATGCGACTTGTCTGTGACGAGACGCGCGCCCGCGCCATCGCCGACCTGATTGTCGAGATGTTCGATCCCGCCGATGTCGCCGCATCGGCCTTCGAGCTGCAAGACAACACCAAGGACTGGAAAAGCGGCGACTGGATCGTCGAAGCCTATTTTGGCGACCCTCCGGATGAGGATTATGTCCGCTCGCTCGTTGAGAGCGTGGTGGGCGCCGAAGCGGCCAAGACCGTGGCTTTCTCCCGCGTCGAACAGCGCGACTGGATCGCCACCTCCTTGGAGGGCCTGGCGCCCGTGCGCGCCGGGCGCTTCCTGGTGCATGGGTCGCACGATCGCGGCAAAGCGGCCGCCAACGACATCGCACTTGAGATCGAAGCGGCGCTTGCCTTCGGCACCGGCCATCACGGCACGACGCGCGGTTGCCTGCTGATGCTCGACTGGGTGCTGAAACGTCGTCGCCCGAAAGACATTCTCGATGTCGGCACCGGCACCGGCGTGTTGGCCCTGGCCGCCGCGCGCGCCCTGCACCAGCCCATCATGGCGGGCGATATCGATCCCATCGCCGTGGAAGCGACCAAGGCCAATGCGGCGTTGAATGGCGCCCGCCCCTGGGTCGAGGCTTTTACGGCCCGCGGCGTCCTGCATCCGGCGCTACGCCTGTCAGGCCCCTATGATTTGATCTTCGCCAATATCCTGGCGCGCCCACTGCGCCAGATGGCGCCCAATATCGCTGCGGTTGCTACCGACAATGCCGAGATCATCCTGTCCGGCCTTCTCGATCGCGATGTGCCTGGCGTTCTGTCCTCCTACGGCGCGCAGGGCTTTGCCCTGGTGCGTCGGATCGATCTCGAAGGTTGGGCCACGCTGCTCATGCGCATCGGCGGCCCCAAGCCGACGAAGCGCCCGTTCGTCCGCAAGGCGCATTGGCCCCCATAACAATAATGGCGAAGCCCATCATGTTTGAAAGCCTCTACCAGACCTTCACCGAGAGTGCCGATCCGACACAGGGCAAGCCCCGTCTGGCAGCGCTACGCGCCGAACTGGACAAACGTGGGCTCGATGGTTTCATCGTGCCGCGCACCGACGCCTATCAAAACGAATATGTCCCGGCCTCCGACGAGCGTCTGGCCTGGCTCACCGGCTTCACCGGCTCGGCCGGCCTCGCCGTGGTTCTCAAGGATCGCGCCGCGATCTTTGTCGATGGACGCTACACCCTGCAGGTGCAGGACCAGGTCGATACGCGCCAGTTCACGCCCCAGCCCATCGCCGAGATTACGCCGGCGCAATGGCTGGCGAAGACGGTCGGCAAGGGCATGAAGATCGGTTGCGATCCCTGGCTCACCACATCGCAAACCTTCGACGGTTACGAGCGAGCTCTCCGCGCCGCCGACGCCGAACTCGTGGCCGTCGACGACAATCCGCTCGATGCCGTCTGGTATGACCGTCCGCCGGCGCCGCTCGGCGCCATCCGTCTGCATCCCAAGAAATTCACAGGTGTCGACGCGAAGCAGAAGTTGAAGCGCATTGCCTCGGCCCTCGACACGGGCGAGGCACTGCTCGTCACCAATCCGCACAATGTTGCCTGGGCGTTCAACATTCGCGGCAGCGATGTCGGCCATACGCCGCTGCCGCTCAGCCGCGCCATCATCAGCAAGGACGGCGCGCATCTTTTCGTCGACGGCCGCAAGCTTGATCCCAAGACCCGCGCCAGCCTGGAAAAACTCGCACAGATCGAGGAACCGGAACAGCTGCGCCAGACCTTGTCGCGCTTTGGCCGCGATGGAGCCAGCGTGCGATTTGATTCCGGCAGCGCGCCGGCAGCTTTGATCACCGCGCTGAAATCGGCGGGCGGCCGCCCCGTGATCGGCGATGATCCGATCACCTTGATGAAGGCGCTCAAATCCACCGCCGAAATCGAAGGCGCGCGCGCCGCGCATCTTCGTGATGCCGCGGCGGTGGCTAGTTTCCTGGCCTGGTTCGATGAAACCGCACCCAAGGGTCGCCTGAGCGAGATCGATGCGGTTGAAGCGCTTGAAACCTTCCGCCGCCAGACCGGACAATTGAAAGACGTCTCCTTCCCGACCATTTCTGGCGCCGGCCCCAATGGCGCGATCGTCCACTATCGCGTCACCGACAAAACCAACCGCCGCATCGGCCGTGGTCTGTTCCTGCTCGATTCCGGTGCGCAATATGAGGACGGCACCACCGACATCACCCGCACGATCAGTGTCGGCACGCCGACGAAAGAGATGCGCGTCTGTTACACGCGCGTGCTCAAGGGCCATATCGCCATCGCCACCGCCGTGTTCCCCAAGGGCACGTCAGGTGCCCAGATCGATGCCTTCGCCCGCCACGCCTTGTGGCAGGCCGGCCTCGATTTCGACCACGGCACCGGCCACGGCGTCGGCTCGTTTCTCTCCGTGCATGAAGGCCCGCAGAATATTTCCAAGCGCGGCTTCACCACGCTTGAGCCGGGCATGATCTTGTCCAACGAACCCGGCTATTACCGCACCGGCGCTTTCGGCATCCGCATCGAAAATCTGGTGCTGGTGGAAGAACGTGCGATCACCGGCGCCGAGCGTGACATGTACGGCTTCGAGACCTTGACGCTTGTGCCCATCGATACGCGCGCCATCGACAAAAACCTGATGACGCAGGACGAAGTGCGCTGGCTTGATGCCTATCACCAGCGCGTGCGCAAGGCGCTCTCACCGCTGGTGAGCCCAGCGACGCGCAAATGGCTCGTCAAAGCGACCAAACCATTGGGCCGGGGTTAATCAGCGCCGGCCTTTGGGTAGCGCTGGTTGCTTTTCCGTCTCGGCAATGCCCTGGGTTAGATTCTGGCGGAATGACCAGGCGTCTTTATCCACCGTGCCTCTGATATCATCGAGCCGCCAGCCGCCTTTCTCGCGGATGAAATCATAGCGCACCGTCATAGCCTCCGCCCCCACCAGCAAGGTGCGGAATTTCGCCGCGACAACGGCGCTCTTGTCGTCTTCTTTCTCGCTCGTGATCGACAGATCGATGACGCTGGGATCTTGTGAATTGGTGATCGGATCGAAATCGATGATCGCATCGCCTGTTCGCGTTTGCTCCTTCTCCGCACGATCAAACAAGGAGCCGAGTTTGGCCGAAAAATAGCGGCCACGTATGCGCTTATCCTGGATCGCGGATGGGCCTTCGTACTTGCCGTTCTTGCCGGCCGACGCTTTGTAGAGCGCGGCGACGATCTGAGCCGGCGTTTCCACGGCCTGCGCCCAGGCCAGTTCGGCGGGAAGAAGGGATCCGAGCACGAGACAAACGCGGCGACGATCCATCATCATGGTCATAGAGCTCCCTCGCCCAAAATCACGTGTCTTGCCCGATCAGCTTGAACCAATCGTCCTCGGTGATCACCTCGACGCCAAACTCGCTCGCCTTGGCGAGTTTCGATCCAGCCCCCGGCCCGGCAACGACAAGCCCGGTCTTCTTCGACACCGAGCCCGCCACTTTGGCCCCCAGCCGCTCGGCCATGGCCTTGGCTTCCTCGCGCGTCATGCGCTCAAGGCCGCCGGTGAAGACAACGATTTTGCCGGCCACCGGACTATCCTGGACAACAGCCTCCATCGGTTCAGGCGTGACATGTTCGAGCAGCGCGTCCAGCACTTTCAGATTGTGTTCTTCGCCGAAGAAATCGACGAGCGCTTCGGCGACGACACCGCCGATGCCATCGATATTCTCGATCTCGGCGCGTGCCTCGGCATCGCCGGCCGCCGCCGCTTTCGCGGCTGTCTGCAAGGCTTCCATCGTGTGAAAATGCCGCGCCAGCCGGCGCGCATTGGTCTCGCCAATACGACGAATGCCAAGCCCGAAGATGAAACGGTTGATCGGCACGGAGCGTCGCGCCGCGATCGCCGCGAACAGATTGCGCACCGAGGTTTCGCCAAAGCCTTCGTAATTGCGGATCGGCGTCAGATTGTCCTTGGCGCTATCGCGCGCTTCCAAGGTGAAAATATCAGCGGCCGTGCGCACGAGCCCCTTTTCAAAGAGAAACTCGATCTGCTTGTCGCCCAGTCCCTCGATATCCAAAGCGTTACGCGAGGCGAAATGTTTCAGCCGCTCGACGGCTTGCGCCGGGCAGATAAGCACGCCGGTACAGCGGCGCACCACATCGATTTCGCCCTTCTCATCGACTTCGCGCACCGCCGCCGAACCGCAACGCGGGCAGACCTGCGGAAACTCATAGTCTTTTGTACCCGCCGGCCGTTTCTCTAAGACAGGCCCAAGAATTTGCGGGATCACGTCACCCGCCCGCTGCACGATCACCGTGTCGCCGATGCGCACGCCCTTACGGGCGATCTCATCTTCGTTATGCAAGGTGGCGTTGGAGACAACGACACCGCCGACCGTCACCGGTTCGAGCTTGGCAACCGGCGTCAACGCGCCCGTGCGACCAACCTGAATTTCGATGTCACGCAGAATGGTCGTCGCCTTCTCGGCTGCGTATTTATGCGCGACGGCCCAGCGCGGCGAGCGCGAAACAAAGCCGAGGCGCTCGCGCAAGGCAAGATCGTTCACCTTGTAGACGACGCCATCGATGTCATAGCCCAGCGACGCGCGCAGGCCCTCGATCTTGCGATAGAAGGCCAAGAGATCCTCGGCTGTCTCGCATAACGTAGTGAGCTCGTTGGTCGGCAGGCCGAAGCGCTTGAAGGCGGCCACCATCTCCATCTGCGTCTTGCCCGGCAAAGCGCTGACGTCGCCCCAGGCATAAGCAAAGAAATGTAGCGGCCGTTGCGCCGTGATTGTCGAATCAAGCTGTCGC
This sequence comes from Beijerinckia sp. 28-YEA-48, assembly GCF_900104955.1. Lineage (NCBI taxonomy): Bacteria > Pseudomonadati > Pseudomonadota > Alphaproteobacteria > Hyphomicrobiales > Beijerinckiaceae > Beijerinckia > Beijerinckia sp. 28-YEA-48. The sequence continues at coordinate 110,818 of NZ_FNSI01000001.1, read as the reverse complement.
AAGGAGCCCGCCGCCGCATTGCGCGGATTGGCGAAGGTCTTCTCGCCGGCTTCCGCCTGGCGCGCATTCATCGCCGCGAAATCGGCGTGGCGCATATAGACTTCGCCGCGCACTTCCAGAACGTCGGGCGGATGGCCCTTCAGCACATGCGGGATTTCGCCGATGGTGCGCACATTCGCGGTGACGTCTTCACCTTCGTAGCCATCGCCGCGCGTCGCCGCTTGAACAAGCTTGCCGTGCTCATAACGCAGCGAGCAAGACAGACCGTCGATCTTCGGCTCAGCCGTGAAAGGCAAGGACACATCGGCCGCAAGACCGAGAAAGCGCCGAACGCGGGCGATGAATTCCGCCACCTCTTCGTCTTCGAAAAGATTGCCGAGCGAGAGCATCGGCACGACATGACGCACCTTTGCGAACTTTTCTGACGGCGCTGCACCGACGCTCTTGGAAACCTCTGTTGCTTCGGTGAGTTCGGGGAAGCGCACCTCAAGCGCCTCGAGATCACGGCGCAGGGCGTCATATTCGCCATCGGAGATCGTCGGCGCGTCGTTCTGGTGATAGGCGATGTCGTGCTTGGCGATCTCCCGGGCCAGCCGCGCATGTTTGCGCTTGGCTTCGGAGAGGGACAGGTCGTCGATAGAAACAGGCTTTTTCATGCCGGCAAATTAGCGCGCTTGGACAAGCCATGAAAGCCGGACGCCCAGCTATCCTAAAGCTTTCTATTTGGCGCTTTCGATCAGCCGGCGCGCCGCGGCGCGGGCTTCCTCGGTAATGGTGGCGCCGGCCAGCATCCGGGCGATCTCCTCGCGCCGGTCGGCGGGATCGAGCGCCTCTACTCGTGTCGCGACCCGCTTGCCCTTGTCGGCCGCCGCCTTGGCGATGCGCATATGGCCGCCCGCCCGCGCCGCCACCTGCGGTGCGTGAGTGACGGCCAGCACCTGAACCTTCGAGGCCAGCCGGGCCAGGCGATGGCCGATGGCATCCGCCACCGCCCCGCCAACGCCGGTGTCGATTTCGTCGAAAACCAAGGTCGGCGCCGAGCCGCGATCGGCGAGAACCACTTTCAACGCCAGCATGAAGCGGGCAAGCTCGCCGCCGGATGCCACTTTCAGCAGCGGGCCCGGTCGCGTGCCCGGATTGGTCTGCACCCAGAATTCGACCCGGTCGATACCATCAGCGGAAGGGCTGGTCGGATCGCTCTCGATCGCCGTGGTGAACCGCGCTTGTTCCAGCTTCAGCGGCGGCAATTCGGCGTTCACCGCCTTGTCGAGCTGCGCCGCCGCCTTGCGACGGGCGGCCGAGAGCGTTGCCGCTGCCGCATCGAAGGCCGTGCGCGCCTCGCGCAGCGCCTTATCGAGTTTGACGAGATTGGCCTCACCGGCATCGAGCGCCGCGAGATCGGCGCCATAGCGCGCGGCCAGGGCGGCGAGGTTATCGACCGGCGTCGCATATTTGCGCGACGCGGCCCGCAGCGCGAACAAACGCTCTTCGGTCCGTTCCAGCTCGCGCGGATTAAAGTCACAGGATTGCAATGCGGCGTCGACAGTCTGCGCCGCCAGTTCAGCAGCGTTAAGTGCTGCATCGAGCGCCTTCAACGACGGCTCGATCAGAGCGGGGGCCTGCGACGCACGCCGCTCAAGCCGCCGCAGCGCCGAGGACAGAATAGAGCCCGGCGAATCCTCACCGCGCAACGCGCCCTGCGCCTCGCGCAATTCGCTCGTCACCTTTTCGCCTTGCATCATCGCCGTGCGACGCGCTGCCAATTCCTGCTCTTCATTGGCGATTGGCGCCAGCTTGGTCAGCTCTTCGTGGGCGTGACGCAGGAAATCAGCTTCCTTACGCGCCGCTTCGATGCGCGCCTGTTCGCTGGCAAGCTCGCTCTGGGCGCTGCGCACGCGCCCATGCATGGCGCGCACCTCGACCACCTTTTTATCAAGGCCGCCATAGGCGTCGATCAACGCGCGATGCATCGCCGGATCGACCAAAGCGCGATCGTCATGCTGGCCGTGAATTTCAACAAGGCTGGCGCCGATGGACCGCGCCGTCTGGGCGCTCACCGCCTGATCGTTGACGAAAGCCCGCGTACGCCCGTCGGCCAATTGCACGCGGCGCATGATCAATTCGCCATCGGCTTCGATGTCATGGGAGCGCGCGAGCTGGATCGCCGGATGATCGACAGCAAGATCGAAAGAGGCGGTCACCTGCCCCTGCGCCTGCCCTTGCCGCACCAGCGTGCCATCGCCGCGCCCACCGAGCGCCAGGGCGAAAGCATCAAGCAGGATCGACTTGCCAGCACCGGTTTCGCCGGTAAGCACCGTCAACCCCGCGCCAGGCGCAAGGTCGAGTTTGTCGATGAGGACAATATCGCGAATGGAAAGCTGAATCAGCATGGGCTCAACATCCCATGCTTAGCTGATTCCTGTGACAAAGAGGACAGAGTTTTCCCTATCCCCAGAGGCTTTTGCAGCTCGGCGCAATAGCGTTGTGCCGTTTGACTGAGTCAAACGGCACAAAGACGCGTCAAAATGGAGATCCCTGGCAAAATTGCGTTTCTGTCGAAACGCAACTTGCTCTAAGCGCGGCGGAAAAGCCGTGAAATCCAGGAGCCTTGGCTCTCGCTCGGCTGCAGTCCACCGCCTTCGAGCAGATTATAGGCATCCTTGTACCACTGGCCGTCGGGGTAGTTGTGCCCGAGAACCGCCGCCGCCGTCTGCGCTTCGTTGGTGATGCCCAGCGCCAGATAGGCTTCGGTCAGGCGGTAGAGGGCTTCCTCGGTATGGCGCGTGGTCTGGTATTTGGCCAAAACCTCGCGGAAGCGGTTCACCGCCGCCGTATAGTTCTTGCGGCCAAGATAGAACCGGCCAACCGACATTTCCTTACCGGCGAGCTGATCGCGCGCCACGGACATCTTGAATTTCGCCTCTTCGGCATATTCCGACTTGGGGAACTTCTCGACGAGCTGCTGGAAAATCTTCACCGACTCTTCGGCGCGTTCCTGGTCGCGGGTGATGTCGGGGATCTGGTTATACATCGACATGCCGGCGAGATAGTAGGCATAGGCCGTTTCCGGCGTCGATGGATAGAGGCCGACATAGCGTCTCGCGGCGGCCACCGCCTCGTCATATTTGCCGCCTTCGTAGTTCGAGTAGGCGATCATGATGAGGCCCTTGCGGGACCATTGCGAAAACGGGAACTGCTTCTCCAAGTCGGAGAACTTCTTCGCAGCGCCCTCGTAATCTTTCTTCTGCAGGCGAGCCAGGGCCTGATCGTAGATGCCGTCGGCAGGCTCGTCCGGCAGCAGTTTGGTCTCGTACTTCTCGCCGCCGAAAGGATTGAGCGCGCTCAGCGAGTCCATCCCGCCTGAACAACCCGCTACCGGCAGAGCCAGAAGCCCGAGCGCAATGAAACGGGCGCTGAGGGAAGCGGAAAAAAACTGTTCGACACGCATCATCGCCAAAACTCGCCCCTCATGCGGTGGCGCCCCAAGGCGCCACGCCGGAAAATTCACGCTGCTTTTACCTTAAGACCAGCCCGAAAGCCACAGTCCCGCCAGTGCCATATGGACAAGGTAAATATGGCCAAAGTCAGCCTGAACTCGCCCGCCGTCAGGAATGATCGGCGGCGAAAGCCGGCGCTGCGGCCAAAACCGTCTCAACCGCACCAGCGCGGCGCGGACGCGGCGCATCCACGATCTCATAGGCGCTGGAATCCGCGAACAGAGCTTCGAGGACGGCGACATTCATCTTGTGCCCACCGCGATAGGAGCGATAGATGCCAATGATCGGGCGACCGGCAAGCGCCAGGTCACCAACCGCGTCGAGTGTCTTGTGACGCACGAATTCGTCAGCGAAACGAAGACCTTCGGGGTTGAGAATACGGTCGTCGTCGCCGATAGCGACGGAGTTTTCCAAGGACGAACCGAGCGCCAGACCGGCATTCCACAGCCGCTCCACGTCGCGCAGGAAGCCGAACGTGCGGGCGCGGGCGATGTCGCGGCGGAACGTGCCGGCATCGAGGTCGACCACCGCCTTCTGGCGGCCGATCACGACCTGGGTGAAATCAATCTCGACTTCGAGGCGGAAGCCCTGCGCCGCCGGGCGCAGCTCCGAGAACATGCGGCCATGCTCGACCCGCACCGTTTTCAGGATCCGGATATAGGAGCGCGGCGCGGCAAGCTCGACAATACCAACCCGATCTATGCCTTCGACGAAAGCAGCGGCCGAACCGTCCATGATCGGAACTTCCGGCCCGTCGATCTCGACCAGAACATTATCAACGCCAAGGCCAGCCAAGGCGGACAGCAGATGTTCAACCGTCGAAACGCTGGCAGCCGGCCCTTGGCCGACAACGGTGCAAAGCTCGGTCTTGCTGACATTGGACCAGAGCGCGGGAACGAACTTTTCCGCCCCGCCCTCGTTACGGCGCAGAAAGACGATGCCCGTATCTGCATCAGACGGGTGAAGCACCATGCGTACCGGCGCATTAGAATGGACGCCCGCACCGCAAAATACGGCGCTGTCGCGCAAAGTCGTCTGGCGAGAATAGAGCATTAAATCCCGATGACCCCTGATGGCCTTCACTCACGGCCACAATTTCGATCAGATCGCCGCCGCCCCGACTTTACCTGTCGGATGCGACCAACACCGCCGAGCTCACGGCACGAACCTCTTCGCGTTACACCGCGTTCGACGCCACCATGTCGGCGACCTCAAGCTGGACAAAAGCAAAGACAAACCGCTGCCCAACTTCGATCGTCAAAATACGCGTCCTAAACGCCATATCAAAATCACGCTTTCTAACGCTCTGTTACAAATAAACCGATCTTATTGAGGAAATATTGCCACAAGAATCACTTTACATTTCAAATAATTAAGAGCCCGGCGCGAATCCGCGCCGGGCTCTCTTTTTCAACCTTACGATTCGTTTCGGTCAGTTGGCCTGGCGGCGCAGAAAAGCCGGAATTTCGAACTGATCGTCATCGTTCAGCCGCGCCTGTGGCGTGACCCGACCGTGCAGGTCGAGTTGGGCCTGCGGCGGGCGAGCCACCGCCTGCGGGCGCTTGGCGTATTCAGCATGTACTTGCGAAGGCTGACGCTGCGCCGCCGGAGCGATCGCGACCGGGGCCACGGGGGCCGGACGCGCCTGCGGCTGGGCCTGGAGCTGCTGCGGCGCAGCAGGCTCCTCGTTACGGTTAAGGCCAAAGGCCGCAATCCGCTCAAGCAGGCCGCGACGACGGCTTTCATACTGATTCGGCTGCCCTTCGCGATGGGCCCGGATCTGGTCCTGGACCGGCTGCGGCAGTTCCTCGACCCGCGGCATGCGTGCCGGGCGGATGGCGGCCGGCGGCATGAAAGCCTCCTCCGCCGGTTCCGCATAGGCCTGCGGCTGGTACTGAGCCTGCGGCGCCTGATGCGCAACGGGCTGGGCAACCGGCTGAACGGCGGCCACCAGGGCGTCGCGCTCGGCCAGAACCGCGGCCGCGCGCAGGCGCAGCGCTTCAAGCGCAACTTCCTGCGGCATGGTCTGAACAGGCGCGGCCTGCATGACCGGAGCCGGAGCCGGCACATGGACCGGCTGCGGCACGGGCGAAGTCACGATTTCGATCGGCGCCTGCTGCATGGTCCCGCTGTCCTGACGGGCAGCAGCCTGCTGGCGCAGCTTCTGGGCGACTTCCTGCACCCGCTGCTCGCCAGGGTTGACGTCGCGCGCGCCGATCGGCTGATCGATGCCGGTCGCCACGACAGAAACCCGCACGATGCCATCGAGCGATTCATCGAAGGTCGCGCCCAGGATGATGTTGGCATCCTCGTCGACTTCCTGACGGATACGGCTCGCCGCTTCGTCGACTTCATACAGCGTCAGGTCGTTGCCGCCGGTGATCGAGATCAACAGGCCACGGGCGCCGCGCATCGAGGTTTCGTCGAGGAGCGGATTGGAGATCGCCGCCTCGGCCGCCTGAATGGCGCGCTTTTCGCCGGAGGATTCGCCGGTGCCCATCATCGCCTTGCCCATGTCGCGCATGACAGCGCGCACGTCGGCGAAATCGAGGTTGATGAGGCCTTCCTTGACCATCAGGTCGGTGATGCAGGCGACACCCGAATAGAGCACCTGGTCAGCCATGGCGAACGCATCAGCGAATGTGGTGCGTTCGTTGGCGACACGGAACAGGTTCTGGTTCGGAATGACGATCAGCGTATCGACCGACTTCTGCAGTTCGGTGATGCCGCCATCGGCCGTGCGCATGCGGCGCTGGCCTTCGAACTGGAACGGCTTGGTGACCACGCCAACAGTGAGGATGCCCATTTCACGGGCACAGCGCGCGATCACCGGCGCAGCGCCTGTGCCCGTGCCACCACCCATGCCGCCGGTGACGAACACCATGTGGGCGCCAGCGAGATGATCGCGGATTTCGTCGATCGCTTCTTCGGCGGCCGCGCGACCGACTTCCGGATGCGAACCGGCGCCGAGGCCTTCGGTCACCTGCAAGCCCATCTGAATGATGCGTTCGGCGCGCGAGGCTGTGAGCGCCTGCGCATCCGTGTTGGCGACGATGAAATCGACACCGCACAGGCCCGACGTGATCATGTTGTTGACGGCATTGCCGCCCGCGCCGCCGATGCCGCACACCATGATACGGGGCTTCAGTTCCCTCAGTTCGGGCGCCTTGAGATTGATAGACATATTGGCCTCACTTTAGTTGGACGACGCGCGCCCGGGTTTCACCTGATCTGCTTCATTCCGAAAAGCGGCTGCCGCCCCGCTTCCCGATCGTTCAGAAATTCTTCCGCAACCAATTCACCACATTGCCGATGTAGCCGTCCGTTCCCGTCATCTGCATCAGACCGCGAACACGCGGTTCAAAATGTTCGATGCCCGAAACCTGCGGATAGACGAGCATGCCGACAGCAGCCGAGAAGGCTGGATTGTCGGCGGACGCCGGAAGCCCCTGTACGCCAAGCGGGCGACCGAGCCTGATCTGGCCGGGCATCAACCGCCGCGCCAATTCAGGCAAACCTGTCAGCTGGCTCGCACCGCCAGTCAGCACAACACCGTGGCCGGCCTGCCCGGCAAATCCTGCCGCAGCCAGCCGGTCGCGCACCAGTTCGAGAATTTCCTCGACCCGCGGCTTGATGATCCGCACCAGCTGCGACTTCGGCATATGGGTCGGATGATCGGCATCCTCGCCAACGTGCGTGACGGCGATAACCTCACGCTCGTCCGACGGCGAGGGAATGCAGGAGCCGTAATAGGTCTTGAGACGCTCGCTATCGGCCAGACGCATGGTCAGGCCGCGCGCGATATCCATGGTGACGTGATTGCCGCCCACGGCGACCGCATCGATATGCACCATCCGGCCGCCGGCGAACACCGCCATCGACGTCGTGCCGCCGCCAAGATCGATGACCGTGGTGCCAAGATCGGCTTCGTCATCGACCAGCGCCGCCAGACCCGCCGCATAGGGGGTCGCGACCATGGCTTCGACATCGAGATGGCAGCGCTCGACCGCCAGCATCAGATTGCGCGCAGCGGCGATGTCGGAGCTGACGACATGCATGCTGGCGCTCAATTCCTCGCCGATCATGTCCTTGGGATCGCTGATCTGCGAGGTATCGTCGACGCTGAAACTGGTCGGCAGCGAATGCAGGACCATGCGACCTTCAACCGCCGTGCGCGAAGCGGCAGCTTCAAGCACGCGGTGGATTTCATATTCGCCGACGCTGACGCCGCCGATCGGGATCGAGGCGCTGTAGCGATGCGACGTCAGCCGGCCGCCGGTGATATTGACGATGACGCTTTCGGCCTGAACTCCGGCCATCCGCTCGGCCGCGTCGACCGCGTGGCGGATCGCCTGCTCGGCCTCGTCCATATCGACGACCGCACCGCCCTTCATGCCGCGCGAACGCTGATGGCCGATGCCGAGAATCCGGCAGCGATGGGTGCGTCCACGCAACACGTCCGACGCTTCGATCGGCACGAGCCGCGCGATCAGACAGGCAACCTTGGACGTGCCGACATCGAGCACGCAAAGAATGGCGCTCTTACGCGCCGACAATGGTTTGATGCGTGGCGCGACACTGTAACCGCTCATGCCGGCCCCCGCTTGCTTTTGTTGGTCTTGGCGAGCGCCTCGGCGCGCTGAGCAGCGGCCTCTTCCGACAGACGCAACACCATTTTGCCCGGCACCCGCATGTCGATAATGATGATATCCTTGTCGAGCAATCGATAGTCGTGAACGAGACTGGCGAGACGCGCGACGGCGACTTCCGGCGCTTCTTCCGGCAGCTTCACGTCAATGCCAGATGTCAGCTTCAGATTCCAGCGTCGTTGCGAAATCAAAATGCCGGCGCGGATCTTCGAACGCATGTCACCGGAAGCTTCGACAATCTTCTGATATTCGCCAACACGCTTGTTGGCGCCATCGCCGACGACAAACGGCAAATGCGCAAAGCGATCATCCTTGACCGCATCGATGGCCGTGCCATCAGCGGCGATCACGGCGACTTCACCGTCCTTCTGCCACAGCGCCGAAGCACCCCGCTCCTTGATGTCGAGCAGCAGGCGATCTGGATAGAGCTTGCGAACGCTCGCATCCTCGATCAGCGGCACCGATTTCAAATTGTCACGAACCAATCCGGCGTTGAGGAACAGAACCGAGTTGCGCTCGCTGATCCCGCTGGCGGAGAGAATTTCAGCCGCGGTCAACTCGCGCTGGCCGCTGATGGTGATGGCATGCACGCCGAAACCGAACGCGCTCGCCACCGCATCCTGCAGGCTGCCGTTCTCGACGACGAAACGATCATAGGCGCCGCCACGCACCGCGCCGTAGATGCCGACGGTGAGCGCGAACATCAGAACGAGCGTGGTGCCAAAGCCGCGCCGGGTCATGAACGCGACGATCCGGCCCAGCCGGTCGCCGCGACGCACGCGCCGACGCTGCACGGCGACAGGCAGTCGCCGCGGCACGGGCACGAGCGCCTGCTCCCGGGTTTGACCCCGGGTCTGACCTCGCTTCGGCGCGGTCGCTGTGGCGACCGCCAAAGGCGCTGCAGGGGTCCAAGAGGCAAGAACCTCCTCTACCGGCCGCAGGAGGCGTCTTCCACCATCCATTGAACAAGCTCACCGAACGAATAACCGGCATAAGCCGCGAGTTCAGGCACAAGAGAGGTCTCGGTCATACCCGGTTGGGTATTGACCTCCAGTACGACCAATTCACCGGTCCCCCCGGGTCCATCGTCGTAACGAAGATCGCTACGGCTCACGCCGCGGCAGCCGAGTGCTTTATGCGCCCTTAACGACAACTGTTGAATCGTTAGGTAAATATTTTCTTTAATTTTCGCCGGAAGGACGTGAATAGATCCGCCTTTTGCATATTTTGCGTTGTAGTCGTACCAGCCGCCGTCCGCCGCGCGGATATCGATGACGCCAAGCGCCTGATCGCCCATCACCGCGCAGGTCAGTTCACGCCCGCCGACAAATGATTCTGCAAGGATTTCATCCCCGTACGGCCAGTCTTCCCGGGTCAGTTCCTGGGGCGGGTGCTGGTGGTCGCGACCGACGATAAAAACGCCGTAGGAAGAGCCCTCGGCGATGGGTTTTAGGACATACGGCGGCGTTAACACATGTGACCGAGCCGCGTCGAAACGGTTAACGACTTTGCCCTCTGGAACCGGCACGCCGGCCGCCGCCAGGATCATTTTGGCCATCGGCTTGTTCATCGCGACGGCCGAAGCGAGCACCCCGGAGTGGGTGTAGGGGATCTGCAGGACCTCCAAAATGCCCTGGATCGACCCGTCCTCGCCCGCCGGCCCATGCAAGGCGTTGAAGGCCACATCGGGCTTGAGCGCCGCCAATCGGGCCGAGACGTCGCGCTCGACATCCACCCGTGTCACCCGATAACCAACGCTTTCCAAGGCGTTAGCGCAGGCATTGCCGGAGCGAAGGGACACTTCCCGCTCCGACGACCAGCCGCCCATCAGGACGGCGACATGCTTAGACATTCCAAGTCTCCGAGGCCCATTCCGGGCGAATCACCGCCATAGAATGCGACGCCGGGGCCTACAACTTGGTTAACAGAATGGAAATTTTGCGGTCGCCGCGAACGGCCTACTCGCGATGGACCGGATCGATCCACTTCACCGACTCCGGCTTCTCCACCGGCTCGATGTCGAGATTGACCGCCACCGCCTGCCCGTCGCTGCGCACCAGCACGCATTCGAGTACTTCATCGGGCGAGGCATTGATCTCCTGGTGCGGCACGTAGGGCGGCACGAAAATGAAATCACCCGGCCCCGCCTCGGCGGTGAACTCGAGCTTGTCGCCCCAGCGCATGCGCGCCTTGCCGCGCACCACATAGATCACGCTTTCCAGATGGCCGTGATGGTGGGCGCCGGTCTTGGCGTCGGGACGGATCGTCACCGTGCCAGCCCACAGCTTCTGCGCCCCGGCGCGGGCGAAATCGATCGCCGCCTTGCGGTCCATGCCGGTGGTCGAGGGCACGCTGCCCGCATCCAGCGAATTCGCCGGAATGACGCGCACGCCGTCATGCTTCCAGCGCGGTTCGTCATGTGAGTGGTGATGGTCGCTCATGTAATGTTCTCCACGCCCGCCGCGGCAACGCCGATCCGGCGGATTTCCCAACGCAACTCGACGCCGGATTGTTCTTTCACCCGCCGCCGCACCTCTTCACCGAGGCCTTCGATATCGGCCGCGGTCGCACATCCACGATTGATGAGGAAGTTGCAATGCATTTCGCTGACCTGCGCATCGCCCATCGTCAGTCCACGGCAGCCCGCTGCGTCGATGACTTTCCACGCGCTTTGCGGCTTTGGATTGGCAAACGTCGATCCGCCGGTTTTTTCACGGATCGGTTGCGAGGCTTCGCGCGCCGCCGTGATGCGTTCCATCTCGACGACAATATCTTCAGGACGGCCAGGCCGGCCCTGAAACACCGCGCTGGTAAAGATGATGTCTTCCGGCACATCGCTGTGCCGATAGGAAAAACCCATGTCGGCATGGCTGAAGGTGCGGATGTTGCCCTGGCGATCGACGCCGCGTGCCTCGACCAGCACATCGGTCGTTTCGCCCCCATGGGCGCCGGCGTTCATGCGCAAGGCGCCGCCAACGGAACCTGGAATGCCGCGATAAAACGCCAGGCCGTCGATCCCGGCTTCAGCCGCCGCACGGGCAAGCCGCATATCCGGCACGCCGGTGCCAGCCCGCAGTCGATGGCTGTCGAGCACCGTCACCTCGCCAAAGGCCTTGCCGGTGAGACGCACGACCACGCCCTCGACACCGCCGTCGCGCACGATGAGATTGGAGGCCAGGCCGATCGCCGTCACCGGGATCTCGGCTGGCAAGGCTTTCAGCAGCGCCGCCAGATCATCTTCATCGGCAGGCACGAATAGAACCTGTGCCGCACCGCCAACGCGAAACCACGTGTTTGGTCCCAGCGGGTGATTGGCCACGAGCTTGCCGCGCAGCCCAGGAACACGGGCGCGAATATCGGCGGTGATGTCGTTGAAAATGGTCATTTGCGGGCCGCCAGTTCCGCCGGCAAGGCTGCCGCCCATTGGGTGATGTTGCCGGCCCCGAGCAGCACCACGTAATCGCCGGGCCCCGCAAGGCCCGCGATCATGTCGGCAAGTTTCTCGGGCGATTCAAGCGCGATGGCATTGCGATGGCCATGGGCGCGCGCGGCCGCGACAAGGGCAGTCTTGTCGGCGCCCTCGATCGGCTTCTCGCCGGCGGCATAGACATCGGCGATGATGACATCGTCGGCATCGTTGAGACAGGTGGCGAAATCATTGAACAGCGATTGCAGGCGGCTGTAGCGATGCGGCTGCACGACGGCGATGACCTTGCCCTTCGTCGACGCCCGGGCGGCGCTCAACACGGCGGCGATCTCGACAGGATGATGGCCGTAATCGTCGAAAATCTGCGCGCCATTCCATTCACCGGTCTTAGTGAAACGGCGCTTGACGCCGCCGAAGGCGCCCAGCGCCTTGACGATCGTCTCGGGCGGAACGCCCAGTTCATAAGCCACCGCGATAGCAGCCGTGGCATTAAGTGCATTGTGATGGCCCGGCATCGGCATCACCAGATTTTCCAGATAGGTCGCCTTCGACGTCTTGCGGTCGCGCACCAGCACGTTGAAGCGCGATGCGCCGCCGGAAAGATCGACGTCGAGCAGGCGCACGTCGGCTTGCGGATTCATGCCATAGGTAATGACACGCCGGTCTTCGACCCGGCCAACCAGTTCCTGCACCGTCGGATGGTCGAGGCACATCACCGCGAAACCATAAAACGGCAGGTTCTCCACCAGTGCGCGGAACGCGTCCTTGACCGCATCGAAGGTCTTGAAGTGATCGAGATGCTCGGCATCGATATTGGTAACAACCGCTACGTCAGCGGGAAGTTTGAGGAATGTGCCGTCGCTTTCGTCCGCTTCAACGACCATCCATTCGCCGGTGCCAAGCCGTGCATTGGTGCCATAGGCATTGATGATGCCGCCGTTGACGACCGTGGGGTCGAGACCGCCGCCATCCAGCAATGTGGCGATGATCGACGTGGTCGTCGTCTTGCCATGGGTGCCAGCCACCGCCACGGAGCGCTTCAGGCGCATCAGCTCGGCCAGCATTTCGGCGCGCCGCACCACGGGAATACGGTTCTCACGCGCCGCGACCAGTTCAGGATTGTCGCGGCGGATCGCCGTCGACACGACGAGCACTTCCGCCTTGCCGAGATTGTCGGCGTTATGGCCAACGAAGACCTGGGCGCCGCGCTCGCGCAGGCGCTGCACATTGGCGTTCTCGCTCGCATCCGAGCCCTGTACCGCATAGCCTTGATTGAGCAGCACTTCGGCAATGCCCGACATGCCGATACCGCCGATGCCGACAAAATGAATCGGACCAAGTTCGCGAGGCAGTTTCATTCGGAGACTCTGGCGTTGGTGCGTTTCACAGTTCGGCGGAACTGCCGAACGCCATGAAGGCGCGTCAAAATAAAATACTCTAGGGCAAAATCGCATTTCGACCGAAACGCGATTTGCTCTAGGCCGCCCGTATCGTCTCCAAAACGAGATTGGCGAGACGCGCGGCTGCGTCGGGGATTCCGGCGCTCTTGGCCTCTTGCGCCCGCCGCGTCAACCCCTGCGGGTCATCAAGCGCGCTCCGCAGCGCCTCAGCCAGCCATTCCGGGGTAAATTGCGGCTGCGGCACCACCTGAGCGGCCCCAGTCGCCCGCAAATGCTCGGCATTGGCGGCCTGGTCCTGATCGAGCGCGAAGGGAAAGGGCACCAGAATGCTGGGCCGGCCGATCACCGCCAGTTCCGACACCGTGGAAGCGCCCGAGCGGCCGATAATGATATGCGAACGGGCCATCCGTTCGGGCAGATCCTTGAAAAACGGCGCCACTTCGGCGGCAAAGCCCAGTTTGCCATAGGCCTCGCGCACCCGCGCCTCGTCCTCGCCCCGCGCCTGCTGCGTCACCAGGAGCCGGGCCCGCTGTTCCGCCGGCAACAAAGCGATGGCCGCTGGCACCACGTCCGACATGACGCGCGCGCCCTGCGAACCGCCTGTGACGAGAAGACGCAAAGAACCGTCCGCTGCCGGAAACGGAATTTGCGCCGCCGCGATCACTGCCGGGCGCACCGGATTGCCGGTATGCACAGTTTTCGCCAGCAGCGCCGGCGCGACGCCGCCCAGCGACTGAAAGCCGGTGGCGATGCGGGTCACCCGCTTGGCCATGAACCGATTGGCCCGGCCCATCACCGCATTCTGCTCGTGCAGAATGGTCGGCACGCCCAGCATGCTGGCGGCCAACACCGGCGGCACGGTCGGATAACCGCCAAAGCCGACGACGCAGAGCGGTTTCACTTTGCCGATCAGAGAACGCGCCGCGATGACGCCGAGACCCAGCTGCAGCGCCGCCGAGGCTTTCGAGATGAGGGAGCCGCCGGTGGGCGTCGCCGCACGCACGCCATGGATCGCGCGCGCTGGAAAATTAGCGCCGAATTTCAGCGCCCGTGTGTCGGTGACGAGTTCAACTGCATAGCCGCGCGCCGTGAGTTCGGCGCTCAATGCTTCGGCTGGAAACAGATGGCCGCCGGTTCCCCCGGCGGCCACGAAAATAGCTCTGTCGGATGCCATCAGTGCAGACGCTCCGCGATCTCCGAGCGAGGCCGCCGCCGCGTCACCGCGATCAGGAAGCCCATGGTCAGCGCCAACGACAGAAGCGAGGAGCCACCGTAGGAAATGAACGGCAAGGTCATGCCCTTGGGCGGGATCACATGCAGGTTCACCGCCATATTGATGATCGCTTGCAGGCCAAACAACATGACAAGCCCGGCCGTGGCGAAACGGCAGAACCCATCCTCGTTGCGCGACGAGATGACCAGGCCACGCAGGACGATGAAGGCGAACACCGACAACAGGAAAATACAAAAGATGATGCCGAATTCCTCGCCGGTGACAGCGAAAATGAAGTCGGTATGGGAGTCCGGCAGGATGCGCTTGACGGTGCCTTCGCCCGGGCCGCGCCCGAACCAGCCGCCGTTGATGATGCTTTCCACCGCCGTATCGCTCTGGAAGGTCGCGCTCGGCCCGCCATTGGCGGCCGCCGCCGGCGGATCAAGGAACTTGTCGATGCGCAGCCTGACGTGCGGCAAGGTCTTGTAGGCGAAGAAGACACCACTGACACCAAGGCCGCCGATGCCCGCCACCCAGAACCAATGCAACCCGGCCATGAAGAAGAGACCGGCCCAGACCAGCGAGATCAGCATGGTCTGGCCAAAGTCTGGCTGCAACATCAGCGGCACGATGGTGATCGGCAACAGCAACAGCGCCATGAAGGTGCCCGGCATCTCCTTGCGCTGCGCGCCCTCGGCGAAGGCCCAGGCGGCCAACACGACAAAGGCCGGCTTGACGAATTCCGACGGCTGAATACCGAAAATCCAACGACGCGCGCCCTTGATCTCGGCGCCGAATTGTAGGCCGGCGAAGATCAGCACCATGCCGACGATGAAAACGACGAGCGCCGCACGTCGCACCATGCGTGGCGACAGGAAGGATGTCGCCACCATCAACGCGGTGGTGGGAATGAGATAGACGAGATGCCGGTTGACAAAGTGGAAGGTCGACAACCCGAGCCGCTCGGCAACGGCGGGCGAGCCCGCCATGGTCAACACGATGCCCGACACCATCAATATCGTGATGGCGGCGAGGATCCAGCGATCGACTGTCCACCACCAATCCGAGACGAATGTGCGTTCAGCGCGTGAAGCCATGGCGCTCACCTTACCTTCAGAGTCGCGAGGCCGACCAAGGCCAACACGAAGGAAATGATCCAGAGACGGATGACGATCTGCGGCTCCTTCCAGCCCATCTTTTCAAGATGGTGATGGAACGGCGCCATCAGGAAGATGCGCTTGCCGGTCGCCTTGAAATAGCCGACCTGAATGATGACGGAGAGCGCTTCCATGACGAAGAGGCCGCCGACGACGACGAGCACGATCTCGTGCTTGACCGCCACCGCGATGGTGCCGAGCGCGCCGCCCAGGGCCAAGGAGCCAGTGTCGCCCATGAAGATCAGGGCCGGCGGCGCGTTGAACCAGAGGAAGCCGATGCCCGCACCTATCAGCGCGCCGCAGACCACCGCCAGTTCGCCGGTGCCCGGCACGAAATTAATACCGAGATAGGAGGAGAAGATCGAATTGCCGGCGAGATAAGCGATCATCGCGAAAGTGCCGGCCGTGATCATCACCGGCACGATGGCGAGGCCATCGAGACCGTCGGTCAGATTGACCGCATTGCCGGCCGCGATAATGACGAAAGCGCCGAAGGCCAGGAAGAACCAGCCGAAATAGATCACCGACTCATTGACGAAGGGGACGAACAGCCGCGCCGCCGGCACCTGGCCCCGGAACGGCGCACCAAACGCGTTGAAAAAATCGGCAATCGTGTTCACCGGCGGCGTCACGCTGGCGCACATCAGGAAATAGCAGGCGAAAATGCCGATGATGGCTTCACCGCTAAGACGCATACGGCCGGAGAAGCCCTTATGCGACTGCTTCGTCACCTTCAGATAGTCGTCGTAGAAGCCGATGGCGCCAAAGCCGACGGTGACGAACAGGACGATCCACACATAGACGCTCTTGGGATTGGCCCAGAGCAGCGTGGACACGATCATGCCCGCCAGGATCATCAGGCCGCCCATGGTCGGCGTGCCTTTTTTCGTCAGCAGATGCCCTTCCGGCCCGTCCTCGCGGATCGGCTGCCCTTTGCCCTGCTTGGCGCGCAGCGCATCGATGATGCGCGGCCCGAAGAGAAAGACAAACAACAGCGCGGTCGCGGTCGCGCCGGCCGTGCGGAAGGTGATGTAACGGAAGAGATTAAGCCCGGAAAGATGCGGCGAAAGCTCTGTCAGGAATGTCAGCATGTGGCGTCAACTCCCCGCGCCTTGGGCGCATGAGCCTCCTTAAGTGCGGCGACGATCGGCGCCATGCGGCTGCCGTTCGACCCCTTGATCATGACCGCATCACCGCCGCCAACGGCTTCGAGAACCGCGTCGGTCAGGCCAGCCGATGTCGGCGACCAGCGCTGACGCAGCCGCTCCGGCAAGGCATCGAACAAATGTTTCATCATCGGGCCGGAGGCGAAGACCAGATCGATCGCCGCAGCCTCGATATCGGCGGCAAGATCGCGATGCAGTTCCGGCGATGCAGTCCCCAACTCCAGCATGTCACCCAAAATCGCGATGCGCCGGCCGCCCGAAGCCACCGGCGTCTGGCCGAGCAGCGCCAGGGCAGCGCGCATCGATGTCGGATTGGCATTGTAGCTTTCGTCGATCAACGTGACATCGCCGCCTGGCGTGTTCAGCGTTACCGTCTGTCCGCGCCCGCTTGGGGCCGAGAAGCTGGCCATCGCCGCCGCCGCGTCATCAAGTTCGAGGCCGAAGGCTTGGCTCGTCAGCAGCACCGCCAGGGAATTCATCGCCAGATGCACGCCCGGCGCGCCAACGAAATAAGTAATGTCCCGACCAAGGACGCGAGCCTGGACCCGCGATCCATCGCCATCGCGCTCGCTGGAGATCAACCGCGCGTTGGCCTCGGCATGCAGGCCAAAGCTCCAAACATTGCCCGTTGTCGCGGCTTGCGCGCGCGCATTGAGCAGATCGAACTGAGCCACGTCGCGATGGATGATCGCCACGCCATTGGCTTCGAGGCCGCCGAAAATTTCTGCTTTCGCTTCGGCGATTTCATCGATCGAGGCGAAATATTCCAGATGCACCGGCGCAACCGTGGTGACGATCGCCACATGCGGCCGCACCATGTCGACCAAAGGCGTGATCTCGCCCGCGTGGTTCATGCCGATTTCGAAGACGCCGAATTGCGCTTCGCGCGGCATGCGCGCCAGTGTCAGCGGCACGCCCCAATGATTGTTGTAGGAAGCCGCCGAGGCATGGGTCTCGCCAAAGCGCGACAGCGCCACACGCAAGGCTTCCTTGGTGCTGGTCTTGCCGACCGAACCGGTGACGGCAACGATACCGGCGGGGCTGCGCTCGCGCGCGGCGCGGCCAAGCCGCTCCATCGCCGGCAGAACATCGTTCACCACGTAGAGTGACCCAAGCCCACGCAGATCATTGGAATGCGCTTCGTCGATTACCGCCGCGGCCGCGCCTTTGTCGAAGGCCATCGCCACATAATCATGGCCGTCGCTGTTCTCGCCCTTGATGGCGAAGAACAGATCACCCGGTTGCAGGCTACGCGTATCGATCGATATGCCCGTCACGCCGTGCGGAATCGTCCCCGACATCCGCGCTTGCAGCGGGACGAACAGGCCAAGGCTGGACCACAGTTCAGGCGTCTCCATCAAGCCGCCTCCGCCAGGGCGCGACGCGCCGCCTCGTGATCGGAGAACGGCAACACCGTGCCGCCAACGATCTGACCTGTCTCATGTCCCTTGCCGGCAATCACCAGAACATCGCCTTCCTTCAACATCATAACCGCTTGGGCGATCGCCTGGGCGCGATCGCCGATTTCAAGAGCGCCAGGCGCGGCGGCGAGAATTTCCGCCCGAATGGCTGCCGGATTTTCCGAACGCGGATTGTCGTCGGTGACAATCGCCACATCGGCATATTTCACCGCAATGGCGCCCATGATCGGACGCTTACCCCTATCGCGGTCGCCACCGCAACCGAAGACGGCGACCAGCCGCCCGCGCGCCAGCGGCCGCAGCGCCTGCAGCACTTTCTCCAGCGCATCGGGCTTATGGGCATAATCGACGAAGATCGGCGCGCCGTGGCGCTGGCCGACCCGTTCAAGCCGACCCGGCGCGCCTTCGAGGCTCGCCAGAGCCGCAAAGACGTCCTCGGCCTTACCGCCCGTGGCGATACAAATCGCTGCGGCGACAAGCGCGTTCGATGCCATGAAGTCACCTGCCAGCGGCAGAGCGATGTCGAAACGACGACCATCGTGACTGACGACAAGGCGTGTCGACAGGGCTTGGGCCTCAATGGTCTCGATACGGATGAATTCGCCAGCACGACCGATCGTGCAAACCCGCAGGCCGGCTGCGGCGCAGGCAGCGGCGACACGCGCGCCATATTCGCCATCCATATCGACGATCGCCGGCTGTCTCGAAACCAGCAGCGTATCGAAGAGACGCAGCTTCGCCTTCAGATAGCTTTCCATATCGGGATGATAGTCGAGATGGTCGCGCGACAGATTGGTGAAGGCGCCGGCTGCCAGACGCACACCATCGAGACGCTTCTGCTCGAGGCCGTGCGAGGAGGCTTCCATGGCCAGATGGGTGATGCCGTCGCCGGCCAAGCGATCAAGCACTTGGTGCAGCGTGATCGGATCAGGCGTCGTCAGCGATCCATAGGCGACACCCTCGGCGGTCACGACACCGGTCGTGCCCAGAGCCGCCGACGGAAAACCAAGCTTCTGCCAGATCTGGCGCACGAAGGAGGCTGTCGATGTCTTGCCGCTGGTACCGGTGATCGCGGCGATCACGGCCGGCTGGCGCGCATAAAACCGCGCCGCCGCTTGCGCCAGCGCTGCCCGCACATCAGCGACCTTTACATAGACGGCCCCGGCCACCGGCGTCTCCGGCAGCTGTTCGCAGACGATCGCCACAGCGCCATTGGCATGAGCCTGCGCCGCGAAGCTAAGCCCATCGGCCTTGACGCCAGGGACAGCGAAAAACACGAAACCCGCGCGCACGGCACGGCTATCGGCGGTCAATCCCGCAACGTCACGACCAGCGACACCATCCGGCATCGCGGCGGACGGCAGAATATCGCGCAGCTTGCTCACCGCCAGGCGCTCCCGCTTGAAGGCAGACCAATGCCCAGACGCGCCACTGACGGAAAGACTTGCGACATCTGCGGCGTCGCCACGCGCGGCGGCAGGCCGAGCATCGGCGTCACGCGCTCGATAATACGCCCGGTCGTGGCGCCGGCGTTATAAGCGGCGGTGCGCGCACCGCCGGTTTCCGGCACGCCCTGGGGTTCGTCGTAAACGGTCAGGAACAGATATTTCGGCTTATCGGCCGGAGCGATCGCCGTGAACGTGGTGAACACACGGTCGTTGGAATAGCGTCCGTTCACAACCTTGTTCGCCGTTCCCGTTTTGCCGCCGGGGAAATAACCCTGCACGTTGATCGTGCGCGCCGAACCAACTTCCGCATTGAGGCGCATCAGATAGCGCATGCTTTCCGAAGTGTCAGGGCGGATCACTTGCGGCGAGATGGCACGCGCCTCCTGTTCCGAGCGCATGAGGAACGTTGGCTTGATCAGCTGACCGCCGTTGACCAGCGCCGACACCGCCATCATCGCCTGCAAGGGCGCGACCGCCAGGCCATGGCCGAAGGCGATGGTCATCGTGTTCAGCTCACCCCAATTGCGCGGCACGATCGGCTCGGCGCTTTCGGGTAGTTCGGTGCGCATACGATCGAGCTGGCCGATCTTGCGCAGGAACGCCTTGTGCCCCTCGACGCCGATCATCAGGGCCATCCGGGCCGTGCCGACGTTCGACGAATAGGTGAAGACTTCCGACACCGACAGCACGCGGTTTTGCGCATGGAAATCGTTGATGGCGAAGCGTCCGTAGCGCAAGGCGCCACGCGCATCGATCTTCGTGTTGACCGTGACCTTGCGGGCTTCCAGCGCCATCGCCATGGTCAGCGCCTTGAAGGTCGAGCCCATTTCGAACACACCGACAGTCATGCGGTTGATGCGGTTGGGTTCCAAGGCATCGACCGGATTGTTCGGATCATAGTCGGGCACCGAGGCGATCGCGATGACCTCGCCGGTGTTGACGTCCATGATCGCGGCAGCAGCCGCCTTGGCCTTGAATTTCTCGATGCCTCTGACGAGCTCGTCGCGCACCGCATAAGTGGCCTTGATGTCGAGCGACAGCTTGATCGGCTTCATATCGCTCGAACGCGCCGTCAGGCCAGCAAGGGCCAGATCGTTAAGGCCGTTGCCGTCGATATATTTCTCGACGCCAGCGATGCCGATATTGTCGGTGTTGGTGAAGCCGAGCACGTGGGCAGCCACCGGACCGTTTGGATAGACGCGTTTATTCTCCGGCAGAAAGCCAACACCCGGCAGGCCGAGGCGGAACACCTCTTCGCGCTCCTTGGGCGTGATACCGCGCTTGACCCAGATGAAACCTTTGCGCGAACCAAGCCGGTCCCGCAATTCGCGCGCGTTCACATCGGGCAGAACCGCGGTGAGCAGTTCCACCGCTTCATCCTTATCGATGATGCGACGCGGTTCGGCGAAAACGGAATCGATCTTGATGTCGGTCGCCAGAATATCGCCGTTACGATCGACAATATCGGGCCGCGCCCGTGAGCTTGCTTCCGTGGCCGCCCGCTTCAAACCGTTCTGCTCGGGCTTCATGCCAAGCCAAATGAGCTTGCCACCGAGAAACACGAAGACCGCGGTGAACGCCAGGGTGATCAGCCGGACGCGCGAGCCACTCTTGCCAATGCGGGTGCCAAGCACCCCGCGCAGGAACGGCACCAGCCAGGAGCGGATCGAACGACGACGCGGGGGAGGAGCGACATCTTGCATGTTGTCCTCAGGAAACGGCTGCGAATGGGACATGATTAGCGCGCCTCCGCATTCTGTTTCGGCGTAGCGGCGCCGCGCGTCGAACCCGTGACATCACGCGGCATCGGCGTCGCTTCACCAAGGCCAAGCAGATCGAGCTTCTTGCCGATGCTATCGACCCATGGCGCCCGCTCCGGCAGGTCCTGCGGCTGAACGATCTGATCAATAGAGAGCTGCTTGAGATCGAGATGTTTGTCCGCCAGGGCCTGGATGCGACCGGGACGGATAAGATGGGCGAATTCCGCCCGCATCATGGCGATCTGGTCGCGCTCCTGCTGGTTGGCGTTCTTCATTTTCAAAATTTGTTCGGCGAACAGAATGGTCTCGTATTTGATCGAATAGGCGTAAATCGCCGCGCCGATCAGCGCTAGAATTGCGACCACATTGAGGGTACGGAACATTTCAGCCTCGCTTCGGTTCGCGCACGGGCAGAGCCGCGAGGCGAAGAACATCTTGGGATACCGGCCGGGTCGGCGCTTGGGTGCGCACAGCCCAGCGCAATTTGGCTGAGCGGGCCCGTGGATTGCCGGTCAATTCGGTGTCGGACGCGCCAACCGGTTGACCCGACGGCAGTTCGAAAGTCGGCGGCGGCGGCACCGGCTCGCCCGGCAAAAGCCGTGAGCGCGCCTGCCCGCGTCCGGAACGCTCGGCCAAAAACTGTTTGACGATCCGGTCTTCGAGCGAATGAAAGCTGACAACCACCAGCCGCCCGCCCGGCCGCAGCAGCGTTTCGGCGGCGCCGAGCGCACGCACGAGTTCGCCAAGTTCATCGTTGACGGCGATGCGCAGCGCCTGAAACGTGCGGGTCGCCGGATGGATCTGCGTCGGCTTGGCTGGAGCCGCTTTCTGGACGAGATCGGCCAAAACCCGCGTCGTCGTGATCGGCGCCTCTGTACGCGCTGCAACGATGGCGCGAGCGATGCGCCGCGACTGCCGCTCCTCACCATAATAATAAAGGATATCGGCCAGCTCCTCAGCGCTGGCTTCATTGACGATATCGGCGGCGCTGCGGCCCACCTGCGCCATGCGCATGTCGAGCGGTCCGTCATGCCGAAAGGAGAAGCCGCGCGCGCCATCGTCGATCTGCATCGACGACACGCCGATATCCAGAACAATGCCGTCGAAGGCGGCAAGTCCAAGCCCCGCCGCGACCGTGTCCATCTGCGAGAACTCAGCTTGTTCCAGCATTAACCGGCCGCCCATGGCAGCCACCATCGCCTGACCGTCCCGAATGGCATTGGGATCGCGGTCGAGCGCCAAAACGCGCGTGCCCGCGATCGCCAGAATGGCGCGGCTGTAACCGCCAGCGCCGAACGTGCCATCGAGATAGAGCTGGTCGGAAACCGGTGCGAGGGTGTGGGCAACCGCCTCGAGGAGTACAGGGACATGTCGGGTCAGTCCGCCATCGGGAACCGAAGATTCGTTCCCGCGACCCGATGTCATTCCTGTACTCCCCGAGGCTGCGGTGGAACCGTCCCCGCGTGACTGGCGCCGATCTGTTTTCGAAGGTCGCGTACCCGGTTTCTGGCCTCGTCCAGATACGCTTCGAAACGTTTCGGCTCCCAGATCTGAAATTTGTACCCCTGCCCGACGAAGGTCGCTTCGGCCTCTATGCCCAGCCAGGTCTTCGCGGCGTCCGAAAGAATGATCCGGCCTTCCGGATCGACCTTCAGAATCTCGCTCGTTCCCAACAGGGCCGTCGAATAGACATCGTGATCGTCCGTATAGGTCGCGAAGCGCCCCAGAACCCCATCGATTTCCCGCATCAGAGCGTGGCCGCCGCAATCCAGCGCCTGCGCATCCAACGCGCGATGCACGTAGAGACCCTCGAATCCATCCTTCGCCAGCACGGTTCGGAATGAAGCCGGGATGGAGATCCGGCCCTTGCTGTCGAGCCGGTTGGTGAAATTCGAGACGAACCGATCCAACGCATTCACCAGGCAACGCAGACGCCAAAGCAGGCACTGAGCCGCGCAACGCAATCGTGCCGTCCAAGGTCAACGCGGATCGCAGATGCAATCCCGCTGTCCCGTTACGCCAGGTCACTGAAACGCGCGGTATGATTTGGGATAGCATGGGAAAATATGGGCGTCAACGAGCCAAAGGGAAGCAAGTGAATCGAAATGGGACGTTCCCATTCCGCCCTGCATTAGCTCTCGTTGACGTTAATGAAAGGTTGAGAAGTCGCGATCACATTCCAATCAACTTAGGCGGATCAGTCGCTTCCACGGATTTCCACCTATCGACACCACAGCGGGCAGCCCTTAGAGCTGGGGCAAATCAGGTTTCGAGAGAAACGCGATTTGCCCGAGTTTGAGTTTGGGACGCGTCTTCATGGCGTTCGGCGATACCGCCGAACTATGAAACGCTACTGCCCTCCCCCACCGCCGCAGGAAACCGGTTCGCCTTCAGCATGAACGACGTTGCAGCTTCGGCCATTCGGGCCGCACCGCGAACAAAGTCGACACGCGCGCCCAATGAAATCGATTTCTGGCGCGGCTTCGCGCTTGTCTCGATCTTCATGAATCACATTCCGGGGCTCTGGTACGAGCAGTTTACCCACAAGAATTTCGGCTACACTGATTCGGCCGAGCTTTTCGTGCTCCTCGCCGGCTGGTCGCTGCGCATCCTGGTCGACAGCCAGCCCAAGGCGATTTCGCCGATGCGTCTGACACTGCGCCTCGGCGGCCGGGCCATGACGCTGTATTTCGCCCAACTGGGGATCTCGGCCATCGCCATCGCGATGATCGCAGCGACCGCCCTGCTTCTCGACAATTCGCTTATTTTACAATGGAATAATGCGTCGGCGGTGTTCGATGCGCCGGTGGCCGCGCATATCGGCTTGGTTCTTCTGTCCCACCAGCTCGGCTATTTCGACATTCTGCCGCTCTATGTTGTGCTGATGGCGATGGGGCCGATCATTGCCCTGATTCATCGCTTCCTGCCCGCGGCCCTCCTGCCGCTGTCCCTCCTCATCTGGGCCGCGACCCTGGCCACCGGCATCAACATCCCGACCTACCCGGTCGAAGGCCGCTGGTATTTCAATCCGCTCGCCTGGCAGCTGATTTTCGTCACCGGCTTCGTTCTCGGCGGCCGCGGCCCGGTCACATCGGCCATCGAGAAGTGGAAGGCACCGATCCGGATCATCGGCGGCTCCATCGTCCTCGTCGGCTATATCGGCACGGTCCACCATTGGTACCCTGAGCCCCTCGAAGTCCCTGAACCATTTCTGTTTTTTGTCGCCGATAAGACCTTTTTGACGCCGCTGCGCTACATCCATGCGCTTGGTCTCGTCGCCTTCGTCGGTGGCAGTTTTTGGCTTATCCTTAAGTATGCACGACCGCTGGCGCGCTTTTTTTCCATGTTGGGTCGCAATTCGCTCAATGTTTTCTGTGTAGGCTCTTTGTTCAGTCTCGGCGGACAGATTGTCAGGTTCGCTGTTGCTCACAGTTTGTTAGTAGATACAATTGTGGTAATCGTCGGAGTTGGCGCCATGAGCGCCACGGCCTGGGTATCTGAATGGCGCACGCGTCTACAGGATTGAAAGCAGGTGTGTTTCTTGCCGCCGTTCTCTACATGGGAACGGCGCACGCACAGTCTACGCCTGTTGATAGCCCGTCAGCCCCCGCCGACCCGGCCGCGGCCATCAACGCTGCGGTCCCCACGCCAGAGCCGCCCGATCCCAACAATTCCGTCGTCCAATATGCGCTGAGCTCGCAATGTTCGGTGCCGAGCAAGGAGATCGCCTCGCCGGCTCCGCTCGCCTCCATGGTCTCCAAGCTTGAGGCCGGCAAAGGGCTGCGCATTCTCGCTATCGGCTCCTCCTCGACCTGGGGCATCGGCGCCTCGACGCGCCAGAAGAACTATCCCTCGCAGCTCGAGACCATGCTGGAAAAGTCGATGCGTGGCGTCGACATCGAGGTCGTTAATCGCGGCGTGTCCGGCGAGACCAGCGAAACCACCGCCGACCGGCTGCGGACCGAAGCGGTCCTTATAAAGCCCGACGTCGTGCTCTGGCAGCTCGGCACCAACGATGCGATCCAGCACGTGCCGGTCGACACCTTCGATACGACCGTGCGCAAAACCATCAAGGCTTTGCGGCGCAAGGGCATCGATGTGGTCCTGGTCGGCCTGCAATATACGCCCAACTATTCGCGCGACACCCACTACTTCGCCATCCGCGACGCCCTCAACCGCATCGCGTCCGATCTCAACGTGCTTTACGTGAAGCGCTATTCGGCGATGGAATTTATCGCTCGCACCAAGGCCAACATGCAGATGCTGGCTGACGACGGCTTCCATCTCAACGATATGGGCTATCAGTGCATGGCCGAGCATATCGCCAATGCGGTCACCGCCAATCTGTTCGTGCGCCGCCGTAAACCGGCGTCCTAGAGCAAATCACGTTTCGGTAGAAACGTGACTTTGCTGAGCCGCGCCGCAGCGCCTCTCTTCCTCATCTTTAAGCGCGATTAGCCTCGAAGCGCGCGCCGATAAATGCATTCGCTGCAGCGGAAGCACCGACGAGCCACGCGACCGCTGGCGCCTTTTGAACCTTTCGCCGCACCCAAGCGCCCATTGCCCGCAATGGGCGCCCATTCATTTGCACCGTCTCAACGTGGGGCAATTGCCCACAATTCGACGCCTTGCTGCTTTTGAGTGGGATATATCCTTGCGCCTACCCCGAGTATAGTATAAAGATATCTTTATGTCTTTCTGCGAAACTTAGCTCATGGCAAATGATATCGCACCCCTATCCCTGATTCTCGGCGCGCTGGAAGCCGCCGGCGAACCCACGCGGCTGCGGCTGCTCGCGCTTCTCGCAGAGGCTGAAATCACCGTTTCTGAGCTGGTCGCCATCCTCGGCCAGTCGCAGCCCCGTATCTCGCGCCACCTGAAATTGCTGTCGGAAGCCGGCCTCATCGACCGGCACCGTGAGGGCGCCTGGGCCTTTTTCCATCTCGCCCAATCGGGCGCCGTCGCGGGCTTGGCCCGCGACGTCCTGCGCCGCATCGACCCGTCCGACCCGCAATTCGTCTCCGACCGGTCCCGTCTCGCCGAGGTGCGCCGCACCCGCGCCGAACAGGCCGCCCGCTACTTCGCCGAACAGGCCGATGACTGGAACCGCATCCGCTCGCTCCATGTGCCCGAGGAGCAGCTGGAGGCGGCAATCCGCGACATCGTCGGCAAGCAGGAGATCCGCTCCGTTCTCGATCTGGGCACCGGCACGGGGCGCATGCTCGAACTGCTGGCAGCGCGCGCCGAGCGCGCCGTCGGCGTCGATCTGTCCACCGCCATGCTGGCCGTCGCCCGCGCCGGCATCGACAAGGCCGGCTTCCGCAATGTGCAGCTGCGCCAGGGCGACATCTATGCCCTGCCCGTCGAACGCGACAGCTACGATCTCGTCCTCATCCATCTCGTTCTGCATTATCTCGACGATCCGTTGCGCGCCTTGCGTGAGGCGGCGCGTACCATGCGTCCTGGTGGCCGCCTGATCGTCGTCGATTTCGCGCCCCATACGCTGGAATTCCTGCGCACCGAACATGCCCATCGTCGCCTTGGTTTCTCGCGCGAGGAAATCGAACAGATGATGCGCGAAACCGGCCTGGAGAACGTCAGCTATCGCAGCCTGACGCCGCGCACGCGCGATCCCGAAAAGCTCACCGTCTCCCTCTGGGTCGCCCGCGACCCCCGCATCATTTCCGATCTCGTTCCCACAACCGTGAGTATCGCCTGATGAGCCTCGACGTTGTTCGCCCCAGCCGCCAAAGCAATCGGCCGCTCCGCGTCTCGTTCGAATTCTTTCCGCCCAAGACAGCGGAGATGGAAACAGCGCTGTGGCATGCCATCGAACGGCTCGCACCCATCGGCCCGAGCTTTGTCTCCGTCACCTATGGCGCCGGTGGTTCGACGCGCGAACGCACCCACTCCACCGTCTCCCGCATCATCCACGAAACCGATTTGAAGCCCGCGGCCCATCTCACCTGCGTCGCCGCGACCAAGGATGAAGTGGATGACGTGGTGCGCGCCTATTGGGATGCTGGCGTCCGCCATGTGGTGGCGCTACGTGGCGACCCGCTCGGTGGCATCGGCACGGCTTACGCCGCCCATCCCGGCGGCTACGAGAATTCGACCGCGCTGGTCGCCGGCATCAAGCGTCTCGGCGATTTCGAGATCAGCGTTTCCGCCTATCCCGAAAAACATCCCGAGAGCGCCACGCTCGATGACGACATCGATGTGCTGAAGGCCAAGATCGATGCCGGCGCCACGCGCGCCATCACCCAGTTCTTTTTCGAAAACGACCATTACCTGCGCTATGTCGACCGCGTGCGGGCGGCGGGCATCGACATCCCGATCCTGCCCGGCATCGTGCCGGTGGAGAACTTCCGCCAGACCGCGTCATTCGCTAAGCGCACCGGCGCTTTTGTGCCGCAATGGCTCGCCGACCGCTTCGATGGCCTCGACAACGATCCGACGACACGCCGCCTTGTCGCTGCCGCCGTCGCCGCCGAACAGGTGTTCGACCTGCTTGATCGCGGCGTACAGGATTTCCACTTCTACACGATGAACAAATCGGAACTGGTGTTCGCGATCTGCCACCTGCTCGGCCTCAAGCCGCAGCTGGCGCGCGAGGCCGCATAATGAGCACCGCCTCGCAACGCCAGCGCAATGGCGCCGAAATTCGCGCCGCCATCCGCAAGACGGCGAGCGAGCGCGTTCTCGTGCTCGACGGCGCCATGGGCACGATGATCCAGGACTTGAAGCTGGACGATGACGGTTTTCGTGGCGAGCGCTTCCGCGATCATCCCCGCGACATCAAAGGCAATAACGACATCCTCATCCTGTCGCAGCCAGATGCCATCTATAACATTCACCTGCAGTATTTTCTGGCCGGCGCCGACATCTGCGAAACCAACACCTTCTCCTCGACCAGCATTGCCCAGGCCGACTATGGCTGTGAAGCCTATGTCCACGAACTGAATTTCGAAGGCGCGCGCATTGCCCGCGCGGCGGCGATCAAGGCCGAGGAAACCGACGGCATTCGCCGCTATGTCGCCGGCGCCCTGGGGCCGACCAATCGCACGGCCTCGATCTCGCCTGATGTCAGCGACCCGGGCTACCGCGCCGTCACCTTCGATGAATTGCGGGCAGCCTATACGGAAGCCACCGTCGGTCTCATCGAAGGCGGCAGTGATCTGCTGCTGATCGAAACCATCTTCGATACGCTCAACGCCAAGGCCGCCTGGGCCGGCATCTGCGATGCGTTCGCCAAGACCGGCCTCGAACTGCCGGTGATGATCTCAGGCACGATCACCGATCTGTCCGGCCGCACCCTGTCGGGCCAGACACCGGAAGCCTTCTGGAACTCCCTCTCCCATATCAAGCCCGTCGCCGTCGGCTTGAACTGCGCGCTCGGTGCAAAAGAGATGCGCGCCCATATCGTCGAGCTGTCGCGCATCGCCGACACGCTCGTCTGCGCCTATCCCAATGCCGGCCTGCCGAACGAATTCGGCCTCTATGACGAGAGCCCGGAATATATGTCGGAACTAGTCGGCGAATTTGCCGATGCCGGCATCGTCAACATCGTCGGCGGCTGCTGCGGCACAACCCCGGATCATATCAGCGCGCTGCGCGACCGCGTCAAAGGCGTCAAGCCGCGCAATATCCCCAAGATCGCCCAGCGCCTGCGCCTGTCCGGCCTCGAGCCGTTCACGCTGACGAGCGACATTCGCTTCGTCAACATCGGCGAGCGCACCAATGTCACAGGCTCGGCCCGGTTCCGCAAGCTGGTCAAGAACGGCGAGTATCCGGCGGCTCTCGATGTCGCCCGCGATCAGGTCGCCAATGGCGCCCAGATCATCGACGTCAACATGGACGAAGGCCTGCTCGATTCAAAGCAGGCCATGGTGACCTTCCTCAATCTGATCGCCTCGGAACCCGACATCGCCCGCGTGCCGATCATGGTCGACTCGTCGAAGTTCGATGTCATCGAGGCTGGCCTGAAGTGCGTTCAAGGCAAAGCCGTCGTCAATTCCATCTCGCTCAAGGAAGGCGAGGAAAAATTCATCGCCGAAGCGCGCAAGGTATTGCTCTACGGCGCTGCCGTCGTCGTCATGGCCTTTGACGAAACCGGCCAGGCCGACAGCTATGAGCGCAAGGTGTCGATCTGCACCCGCGCCTATGAAATTCTGACGAAGCAGGTGGGCTTTCCGCCCCAAGACATCATCTTCGATCCCAATATCTTTGCGGTAGCCACCGGCATCGAAGAGCATAATTCCTATGGCGTCGCCTTTATCGAGGCGACCCAGGAAATCCGTCGCAGCCTGCCGCATGCGCATATTTCCGGCGGCGTCTCCAATCTGTCGTTTTCGTTCCGTGGCAATGATCATGTGCGCGAGGCGATGCATTCGGTGTTTTTGTTTCATGCCATCGGCGCCGGCATGGACATGGGCATCGTCAACGCCGGTCAGTTGCAGGTCTATGAAAAGATCGATCCTGAGCTGCGCGACGCTTGCGAGGACGTCATCCTCAACCGGCGCGAGGACGCTTCCGATCGCCTGCTCGCCGTCGCCGAGAAATTCCGCGGCGCCGGCACAGAGGTCAAAGGCAAAGACCTCGAATGGCGCGAACTGCCCGTCGAGAAGCGCCTTGAACATGCGCTGGTCAACGGCATCACCGATTTCATCGAAACCGACGTGGAAGAAGCCCGCGTTACCGCCACGCGCCCGCTCGATGTGATCGAGGGCCCGCTGATGGCTGGCATGAATGTCGTCGGCGATCTCTTCGGCGCCGGCAAGATGTTCCTGCCGCAGGTGGTGAAGTCAGCCCGCGTGATGAAACAGGCCGTCGCCATCCTGATGCCCTACATGGAGGCCGAGCGCCTCGCCAATGGCGGCACGGGTGGGCGCACCGCCGCCGGCAAGGTGCTGATGGCGACCGTCAAGGGCGACGTCCACGACATCGGCAAGAACATCGTCGGCGTCGTGCTCCAGTGCAACAATTATGAGGTCATCGATCTCGGCGTCATGGTGCCCGCCAAAAAGATCCTCGACACGGCGCGCGAGCAGAATGTCGACATCATCGGCCTGTCCGGCCTGATCACTCCGTCGCTCGACGAGATGTGTTTCGTCGGTGGCGAGATGGAGCGCGAAGGCTTCGACATTCCGCTGCTGATCGGCGGCGCGACGACCAGCCGCGTCCACACCGCCGTTAAGATTCACCCCAATTACAAGCGCGGCCAGGCGATCTATGTCACCGACGCCAGCCGCGCCGTCGGCGTTGTGTCCTCGCTGCTGTCACCGACCGCCAAAGATGGCTATATCGAGAATATTCGCACCGAATATCGCAAGGTGGCCGACGCCCATGCGCGCGCCGAAGCCGACAAGCAGCGCATGCCGCTGGAGCGCGCCCGCACCAATGCGATGAAGATCGACTGGAGCAATTACACGCCGCCGAAACCGACATTCCTCGGCACGCGCGTCGTCTCCAATTACAGCGTCGCCGAACTGGTCCCGTATATCGACTGGACGCCCTTCTTCCAGACTTGGGAAATGAAGGGCCGCTACCCCGCCCTCTTGGACGATAGCGAACAGGGCGCCGCGGCCCGTCAGCTCTATGACGATGCGCGCACCATGCTCGAGCGCATCATCGAGGAACGCTGGTTCAATCCAAAGGCCATCGTCGGCTTCTGGCCGGCCAATGCGGTCGGCGACGACATCGCACTTTACAATGGCGAGTCACGCAGCGAGAAGATCGCCACCTTGCACACCTTGCGCCAGCAGCTGCTGCGCCGCGACGGCCGGCCGAATTTGGCCATGTCCGATTTCGTCGCGCCCCATGCGACGGGCTTGGCCGATTATATCGGCGGCTTCGTCGTTACCGCCGGCGCCGAGGAAGAACGCATCTCCGAGCGCTTCGCCCGCGCCAACAACGACTATGCCTCGATCATGGTCAAGGCCCTGGCGGACCGCATCGCCGAAGCTTTCGCCGAGCGCATGCACGAGCGCGTGCGCCGCGAATTCTGGGGTTATGCGGCCGACGAAACGCTCACCAACGAGCAGCGCATCAACGAGGATTATCGCGGCATCCGCCCGGCGCCAGGCTATCCGATGCAGCCCGACCACACCGAGAAGCGCACCTTGTTCGATCTGCTCCAGGCCGAGCGCCGCGTCGGCGTCAAGCTGACGGAGAGCTTCGCCATGTGGCCCGGCTCCTCTGTCTCCGGCCTCTATCTGTCCCATCCCGACGCGCACTACTTTGGCGTCGCCAAGGTGGAATATGATCAGGTCTGCGATTATGCCCTGCGCAAGGGCATGGAGGTGGCCGAAGTCGAGCGCTGGTTGTCGCCGATCCTCAACTACGATCCAGCCAGCATTGCCCGCGTCGCGGCGGAATAGGCGGCCCGACTACCAATCGAGCTTGCGACCGGCGTAGTTGCTGAAACTGCCGCTGGTCGCAAGGTCCAGGCGTTCGATCTGCTGTAGCAAGCCGCGCACACTCTCTTCCACCGACAATGCGGCCGACGGGCCGCCCATGGCGGTGCGCACCCAGCCGGGTGAGAAAATGCCGACAGCCACGCCCTTCGGGCGCAACTCCGAAGCCAGCCCGCGAAACAGCCGGTTCACGGCGGTCTTCGACGTGCAATAGGCCATCTTCGACGTTTCCTCGTAGCCGAAACTGCCCATGGCGCTGGAAATGACGATCACCTTGCCCTTCGTCGCTTCCACATTGGGCAAAAAGGCCTTCGTCACTCGCAGCGGCGCCACGGTGTTGACGGTCAACACCCGTGTCAGCACATCGAAGTTCATATCGAGCGGCGATTGCGGATCGTCGCCCATGATGCCGGCATTGTTGATGAGCACATGGATCGGCTTCGTGCCGATATGGGCTTTCGCCGTGCCGATCGAATTGGCTTCGGTCACATCCATTGGCACGACTTCGACGTCGTAACCATCCTTACCTTCCAGCGCCATCAGCTCCTTGGCCCGCCCCGGACCACGGCAGGCGGCCAGCACATGATGGCCGGCGGCGGCGACCTGACGCACGAGTTCAAGACCGATGCCCCTGTTCGCCCCGGTGATGAGAAAGGTTGCCATATTGCCTCCTGGACGCAAACGAATGGCCTAAACGATCGCCGGCGCATCAAGCGCCGCGATCAGATTGCGCAATGTGAGAATGGTCGAACTATCGGCGACGCCGTCGACCCGCGCCGGACGGAAATGCCGCTGGAACGCGGCAACAACATTCTCGGTCTCTTCATCGAACAGAGCCTCGACACCAATGCCATAGCCATACATGGCCAGCATCGCCCGCAGCGCTTCGATCGGCTGGCCGCTGTCGCCACGGGCGAAAAATCGGCCACCGCCAATCGGCTCCGGCTGCACCCAATGGCCGACGCTCTGGCGATGCAATTCGTCCCACGGAAAACGCTCGCCCGGATCGATCTTGCGACCGGGCGCGATGTCGGAATGCGCGAGAATACGCTGCGGCTCGATCCGATGCCGGGCGGCGATATCGCGACAAAGCACGATGACCGCCTCGACCTGCTTGTCGGTAAACGGCGGCAGGCCGCCATCATGGCCAGCATTGGCGATTTCGATGCCGATCGAGAAAGAGTTCATGTCGGTTTCGCCGGCCCAGGACGAACGTCCCGCATGCCAAGCCCGCCGCGCCTCGCGCACGAGCTGCACGATACGCCCATCTTCGTGCACCAGATAATGGCTCGACACCTGCGAGACCGGATCGACCAGCCAGCGCAACGCCTCGCCGCCGGGATCAGCGCGCCAGGCGGCTTCCTCATCGCCCGTTCTCAAACCGGTGTAGTGCAGGATGATGGCATCGGGGCCGTCGCAGCCACGCCGCTCACCGTGGTTTGGGGAGGGCTGCAGATCGGAGACCAAAAAACTATCGGGCACGAAATCATCCATGCCCGATAGCTACAGCAAATCGCGTTTCGATAGAATGTGATTTTGCTTGCCTAAAGAGGCGATTTGAACAGAGTCGTTTCCCTTAGCGCACGCAGACGCGGCGGCCGTAATAGTCATAGCCGTAGCGACGGCAGCCGTAGCGATAGCGCGGGCCCGTGTTGGCTCCAATGACAGCGCCGCCCGCCGCACCGATGGCCGCGCCCGCCAGCGTGCCGCCAGCCGAACCGCCAGAGACCGCCGCGCCAACAAGCGCGCCGCCGGCGCCACCGATCAACGCACCACCCGCGGCGCGTTCGCCCGGAGAGTTACAAGCAGCCAGAGAGAGGACCGCAGCAAGAGCAACACCTGCCAGGGCAAACTTCTTCATATGAGCCTCCTTGATCAGAACGAACGGGCAAGACCCGACGGGCAAGACCCAGATATGTTCGACAGCTTATATCAAATGCATATGCCGCCGGCTTGGTTCCCGCTTTTATCAAACTGGAGCAGAGACATGGATGAAACGTGTCAAATATGACTCCCAAGCGATGTAAATCTGCGTCTTTCCGAGAAATTCATCAAGCAAATCCCCTCATCGACGATCGGATCACTGCGCGGCGCCAATCAGCGGGCGCGCGCTCGAGCCGACGACGCGGATATCTGAGCCACCCTATCGTTCGGCTTCAAGCGCTGCCATCATCGCGGCGGTATGATCGCGCCGCTTGTCGGCAACTTAGCGACAGCCACCTGGCCGCCCGCGACGTGACCGGGCCCCGCGACTTGACCGGGACCATTGTCTTCCGTGGTCTGGTGCCGTAGGACTTGCCCGCCAGTCGGCTGGACGGCCGCTGCTCACGCAGAGGAAAGTCCGGGCTCCACGGAGAAACGGCGCCGGATAACGTCCGGCGGGGGTGACCCCAGGGATAGCGCCACAGAGATCGAACCGCCAGATGGAGGCAACTCCGGACGGTAAGGGTGAAAAGGTGCGGTAAGAGCGCACCGCGCGGCCGGCAACGGGCGCGGCATGGCAAGCCCCGCCGGGAGCAAAACCGAATAGGGGCGGCAAGGACCTTCGGGTCCGGATCCTTCTTCGGATCGTCGCCCGGGTTGGTTGCTTGAGGCGGCTGGTAACAGTCGTCCCAGAGGAATGGCCGTCACGTCGCAGCTCACGCTGCGGCCCTACAAAACCCGGCTTACAGGCCGACTGGCACTATTATTCACTATCGTTCACTATTGGACTTATTCGCTCGGACGTGCAAAGGCTTGCGCTGCGGTCGTCACAAGACCGCAGGGGAAACGTCAAGGCGAACGGCCGACATGATTTGGGGATTCCGCTCTACCGCAGCATCAAGCAGGCCGTTGGCCTGGCTGACCGGTATTGCGCTCGTCTTCCTCGCGCTCGTCAGTTTGCAATTCGACCGTGTCTCTCAGGCACCTTCGTCAATCGCCTCCGTCTTCGACAGCGCCGTTCTCGATTCCGTTGATGGCGATGGCGACGAGCCGCCCGGCTTTCGTGGCGATGGCTTGTTCTCTGCTGTTTTGACGCCCGTTCCGGCCGTCACTTACATCTCATCAACTGGGTTTCTCCCAGACGATACGCCGGCCAAGCCGAGCGCCTTTCTTTTAGTCAGCGCTCGCGGACCTCCGCCCGCACACATCTGATCGCGCCTGTCCGTCACACGATCGCATTTTCGCGCGCGTGACGCAGCCCGCGTGATGCGACGCGCGTAGCGCCCGTCCGCACCTTTTCAAAACATTCGCGTGCCCCCTTGCGCCCAATGCTGCGCATCGGCGGCATCAATCAGAAGCGACTTTGCTTACTCAGGATTTAATCATGGAAACCGACCTGCTTTCGACTGTCGGATCGGCCTTTCTCTCGATGATGGAATTGCACCGCCTGCTTTATCTCTTTGGCGGCGTGGTGATGGGTCTCGCGCTCGGCATTCTGCCCGGCATCGGCGGCGTCGCCGGTACAGCGCTGCTGCTGCCCTTCACCTATAATCTCGACCCAACAACCGCCATGGCCTTGCTGCTTGGCCTGGGCGCCACCACGACAACGGCCGATCCGATTTCGGCCATCGTGCTGGGCGCGCCGGGCCATGCCGCCTCCGCCGCCACCGCCATCGACGGCTATCCGATGACGAAGCGCGGCGAAGGCGGGCGGGCTCTGGGCGCCGCTTATATGTCGGCGCTGATGGGCGGCATTTTCGGCGCCATCCTGATGGGCGTCACCCTGCCGATCATCCGGCCGGCCATTCTCTTCATCGGCTCTCCCGAACTGCTCGGCCTGGCCGTGTTCGGCATTTCCATGGTCGCGGTCCTCTCCGGCAATACGCCGCTGCGCGGCCTGACGATGGCCTGTTTCGGCATGATGATCGCCATGGTCGGCTCCGATCCGCAGACAGGCACCCTGCGCTGGACGCTCGACAGCCTCTATCTGTGGGAAGGATTGCCGCTCGTTCCGGTCACGCTGGGCGTCTTCGCTTTGCCGGAACTGTGCGATCTCGCCGTGGCGCGCACCGCCGTGGTGAAGTCCGAACAGATGATGGACACCACCGCCGGCCTCTGGGCCGGATGTAAGGATTGCTTCCGCAATTGGTTCCTGGTCCTGCGCTGCGCCTGGATCGGCTCCGTCATCGGCGCCATTCCCGGCATCAGCGCCTCGGTCATCGACTGGATCTCCTACGGCCATGCCATCCGCACAGAAAAGGGTGCGATGCAGACCTTCGGCAGTGGTGACGTGCGCGGCGTGATCGCCGCTGAAAGCGCCACCAACTCCCGCGAGGGCGGCGCGCTGGTGCCCACCGTGGTCTTCGGCGTGCCCGGCTCCGCCGGCATGGCGATCCTGCTCGGCGCCTTTCTGATGCACGGCCTCGTTCCGGGACCGGAAATGCTGACCAAGAACCTCGGCCTCACCTATTCAATGGTGTGGAGCATCGCCATCGCCAACATCCTCGGCTCGGGACTGTGCTTCCTGTTCTCGGGGCAGTTCGCGAAAATGGCGACGCTGCGCTACACGCTGATCCTGCCTGTGGTGCTCTGCTTCGTCTATATCGGCGCCTTCGAAGGTCACCGCAGCTGGGGCGATCTGATCTCGCTTCTGTGCTTCGGCGTCATCGCCTGGGGTGCCAAGCACTTCAAATGGCCGCGCCCGC
This sequence comes from Beijerinckia sp. 28-YEA-48, assembly GCF_900104955.1. Taxonomy (NCBI): domain Bacteria; kingdom Pseudomonadati; phylum Pseudomonadota; class Alphaproteobacteria; order Hyphomicrobiales; family Beijerinckiaceae; genus Beijerinckia; species Beijerinckia sp. 28-YEA-48. The sequence continues at coordinate 74,637 of NZ_FNSI01000001.1, read as the reverse complement.
CGCTGGTCCTGGGTTTCATCCTCGGCAGCATTCTCGAACGCTACATGTTCATCTCGATCCAACGCTACGGCACGAGCTGGATGTTGCGCCCGCTCGTCGTCATCTTGTTCCTGATGTCGGCGATCAGCATTCTACGGCCATTCTTGCAGGACGTCAGACGTCACGGCGGGCTGCGCGGAATGATCGGAGAGCTGTCCCCGCCGCGTCTGCGCCCCTCGCACGTCTTCCCGATCGGGCTGCTCTGCCTGTTCTCGGTGATGATGCTCGAAGCGGTGCAGTGGAATTTCTCGGCCAAGATCATTCCGATGATCGTCGGTACCGGCGCGATCCTCTTCTGCTCCCTCTCGCTGCTGAACGAGGTCTTTAAGCGTCCGGAGCCCGAGCCTAAGCCCATAACACCGGGCGAAACCGATTTGGCGGCGGTGGCGGACCCCAATGCCAAGGTCCATATGGATATCGCCAGCAACATCACCCATCTGCCTCCTCGCACCATCCTTCTGCGTGGCGCGATCTTCTTTGGCTGGATGGTGGGGTTCCTGATCTCCATGGCCTTGATCGGGCTTATTCCCACGGTGCCGATCTTCATCATCTCGTTCATGCGTCTTGAAGGGCGTGAACGTTGGAAGTTGACGTTCATCATGGCGGCGTTCATGACGCTCTTCATCTATGGCTTGTTCGATCAGCTACTGGCCATCCCGTGGCCGGGCTCGCTGCTCGGCGACATATTCCCATGGCTGCGCGATAACGTGCCCTCCATGTAAATTGTTGCCATGAAGCAACCGAGTGGTCCCTCAACTCAAGACGGCTGGTGGCATATGCCACTGGCCGCCTTGGTCGTCGCCGCGATCGTCTTATGTCTGGATGGCGACCGCCTCGCAGCGCTCGTCACCACGATCGCCAGCCTTGTGTTATGGGTCGTTGCCCTTTTGGAATGACTTCTCGCCCATAAATTATTTCTGCGGCGCGGAAACATCCTTCGCCGGCATCTCGCCCTTGAAAGCGAGATAGCCGCCATCAACCAGAAGATCCGTGCCAGTGATGAACGAGGCTTCATCACTTGCCAAAAACGCCGCGGCGAAAGCCACTTCGTCAACGCGGCCCGTTCGCCCCAGAAGATGCGCCGGCCCACGAATACGCCGTGCATTCTCGCGCGAACCATAGGCGCGACTGCTGCGATCCGTGTCGATGGAACCGGGCGAAATCGTATTGGCGCGAATATTATCCGGCGCCAGTTCCACCGCGATACATTTAGTCAACTGGATCAATCCGGCTTTCGTCGTTGCATAAGCCGAGCGCTGCGCCACGCCAATATGGCCAAGCTGCGAAGCGATGTTGATGACCGATCCACCGCCAACATTGCGCATGTAAGGTGCAGCATATTTCACTGTCAGGAAACTGGCCGTGAGATTCACCGCCAAAGCTTGAGTCCAATCGCTCAAATCCAAGTCCTCGACGCTCAAGATGGGCGTCACAGCCACGGCCACATTCACCAGCGTCGTCAGTTTACCAAATAAATCCACCGCTTTGGCGCAGGCGCGCGCGCATTCTTCCGGCACTGTCACATCCATGGCGAGGGAACCCGCATTGCCCCCAGCAGTACGGATATCGTCGGCCACGGCTTCAGCTGGCGCCAAGCGCAGATCGGCAACCAACACACTGGCGCCTTCATAAGCAAAACGGCGCGCGATCGCGCCGCCGATTTCTCCGCCGCCACCAATGACCAGCGCCACGCGTCCGTGTAATCGCTTGTCCCGAGCCATCTACCGCTCCTATTTGCGCCGCGACGATTGAACAAACCGCCAAGGGACAGTATATCGCCGATCATAGCTGCCGAGAAACAGCATCAAAATCATCCCGGAGGAAACATCATATGGCTCGCTTCCCGCGCCTACCGTTCGTGGCTGCCCTCGCCGCCCTCAGCGCTTGGCCCGCCGCTGCCCAGTCCCCCGAAGCCTTTTACAAAGGCCGGAAGATGGACATGATCATCGGCTATTCGAGCGGGGGAACCTATGATCTTTACGCGCGCCTGATGGCGCGTTTCCTGGCCAATTACATTCCCGGCAATCCGGTCATCGTGCCGCGCAACATGCCAGGTGGCGGCAGCCGAACCGCGACCGCCTGGGTCGCCGCAGCTGCACCCAAGGACGGCACCGTACTGGCCACGGCCGATCAGTCGCTTGCCATCGCGCAGGCGCTGGGCGATCCGCAAATTCGCTTCGACGTCACCAAGCTGATCTATATCGGCAACCCAAGCCGCGAGAACAACACCACCGCAGCCTGGCATACGTCCGGCATCCGCACCATCGAAGATGCGATGAAGCAGGAAGTCACCGTCGGCGCCACCGGTGGTTCAACCTCCTCGCAATATCCCAAGGCGATGAACGCCATTCTCGGCACCAAGTTCAAGATCATCCTGGGCTATCCCGGCGGCAACGATATCAACATCGCACTCGAACGTGGCGAAGTCGCGGTGCGGGGATCCAACACCTGGCAATCCTGGAAGTCGACCCGGGCCGATTGGCTGCGTGACAAGAAGATCAACATTCTCGTGCAGATCGGTCTCAGCAAGGCCGACGATCTTCCCGACGTGCCGCTGCTGATGGACCTGGCGAAGAACGACAACGACCGCGCCGTCCTGAAACTGCTCTCGGCGCCGACCGCCATTGGCCGGCCCATCTTCACCGCACCCGACACCATGCCAGAACGTGTGAAAGTGCTGCGCGACGCTTTCGACACCATGGTCGCCGATCCCAAATTCCAGGAGGAAGCCAAACGCGAGAATCTCGAGATCGACGCGGTGAGCGGCGCAGAAGTGCAAAAGATCGTCGCTGAAATTGTCGCCGCGCCGCCTCAGATTGCCCAGCGCCTCAACGAGGTGATCGGCACCGTCGAACAAAACACAACTTCAAAATAAACGTACAAGGGAACGAAACGATCATGAGTGGTACAATATCGACATCGAATTCACTGGCGCGCCTGCGTCGCGAAGTGGCCATCACTTCGCGCATTCTGGTGATGGAAGGCATGCTGGACTATTCCGGCCATGTCAGCGTGCGCATTCCCGGCCAGGACGCCTATTACATTCAGCCTTCGACGGACCCACGTTCTCATATCGATCCCGACCGTCTCATCATGGTCGATTTCGAAGGCAATATTCTCGGCGACCACGATCGCAAGCCGCCGATCGAAATTCCGATCCATGGCGAAATCTACAAGGCGCGTCCGGACGTCAACTCGCTCGTCCATTGCCATATGGAGCTCGCCATCATGTTCACCATGATGGACGACGTGCAGCTCGTACCCATGCGTTCGCGCGCCGCCCGCTGGTCGAGCGGCATTCCCACCAGCAACGACCCGACCCACATCAAGAGCAAGGAACAGGGCAAAATCCTGGCCAACGATCTTGGGCCCCATCACGCCGCGCTGATGCGCGCCCATGGCCTCGTGCTGGTGGCGGAATCGGTGCCGGCCTTGCTGGTCGACGCCGTCCATTTCGATGAAAACGCCCGGGCGCAGATGCAGGTGCTGCAAGCCGGCCGCAAGCTCAAGCCGCTCACGCCGGAAGAACTCGACCTGCTCGAGAAATCCGAAATGCGCGAGTTCCACGTCGGCAAGCTCTGGAAATATTACCTGAACAAGGCCGAGAAAATGGGCATCATCCCGCCGGAATGGGCGGAAGAAACCATTTAAGGTCTTACTTCCGCTTCGCCCAGTCTGCTGCGGCTTCGCCCGCGACAAAACCCGTCGCAAAGCAAGCTTGCAGCAGATAGCCGCCGGTCGGGGCTTCCCAATCGAGCATTTCACCGGCCAGGAAAACACCCGGCACATGCTTGAGCATCAGCTTCTCATCGACTTCCGAGAAGCTGATGCCGCCGGCGCTGGAAATGGCGCGCTCGATCGGTCGCGTCCGTTGCAGGCGCAGCGGCAGCGCTTTGATCAGGGCCGCCAGCGCCGCGGGTTCGCTCGGCAAAGCGCCGGCTTCATACAACAGCGCCGAGCCGACCGGCCCCAGGCCCGCCGCCTTGCGCAAATGCGATGACATCGACGCCTTGCCGCGCGGTGCCGCGAGCCGCGCCGCCAACGGCTCGACATCGACATCGGGACGCAGATCGACCGTCAGGGTTGCGTGGCCATCGCGCGCAATCGCCTCGCGCAGCAGCGGCGACAGCGCATAGACCGCCCCGCCTTCAATCCCGTAATCGGCGACGAGCGCCTCGCCGCGCACCTGCTGGCCGTCAAAATTCAAGGCGATGTTCTTCAGCGGCGTGCCGGCAAAGCGTTGCCGCAGATGGTCCGACCAATCGATCTCGAAACCGCAATTGGAGGGGCGCAGCGGCGCGACCGCGATGCCCTGATTCTCGAACACCGGCGCCCAGGATCCATCCGAGCCGAGACGCGGCCAGGACGCGCCACCAAGCGCCAGGACGGTCGCATCGGCCGCGACCTCGACCTCCTGCCCGGTCGAATCGGCCAGGAGCACTTTGCCGGCGGCAAGGCCCTTGAAGACATGGCGCGCCTGCAAGGTCACGCCCAAGCTATCGAGGCGGCGCAGCCAGGCGCGCAGCAGCGGCGAAGCCTTAAAACTTTCCGGAAACACCCGGCCGCTCGACCCAACGAAGGTCGCCAGGCCCAGATCCGCGCTCCAGTCGCGCAGGGCCTGGGGCGGAAAGGCCGCGATCATCGGCCGTAGGCTGTCCGCCGCCGCGCCATACCGCGTCAGAAATCGGTCGAATTCCTCGCTATGGGTCAGATTGAGCCCGCCCCGCCCGGCGAGCAGGAATTTCCGCGCCGGCGACGCCATACGGTCGAAAACGGTCACGGCGACGCCGGCCTGCGCCAGGCGCTCCGCCGCCATCAGGCCAGCCGGCCCTGCCCCCACGACAACTGCTTTTCCGTGGATTTGTCTCTGTTCTTGCTGATTCATGCCAAAGCCTTAGTCCGATCGAGGACGCTGTGCTATCCCTCCGCCCATGAACCAGCATGCCAAACGCCGCTATCAAGCGGGCCTTGCCAAACTTCGCGACCCTGAAGAGGATCGACCGCGGCCGCCGCCGCGCCTGCTGGCGACGCCAGAGGCCGGAAAACGCAGCCATACCGTTGAGGAAGCCGACGCCGGCCAGCGGCTCGACCGCTATCTGGCGGCGCTGGCCGATACCGCCGGCGAAGCCCTGTCGCGCACCCGCATCCAGGCGCTGATCGAGGACGGCCAGGTCAGTATCGATGGCCACCCTACCAGCGACCCCAAGGCCAAGGTTCGGAGCGGCCAGACGGTCACCCTAGACCTGCCGTTGCCCGTCGCCGCCGAACCGGAAGGCGAGAATATTCCGCTCAACATCGTCTTCGAGGACGAGCACCTCGTCATCATCGACAAGCCGGCTGGGCTCGTCGTACATCCCTCCGCCGGGCACGAGACCGGCACCCTGGTCAATGCGCTCATCGCCCATTGCGGCGATTCCCTCTCGGGCGTCGGCGGCGTGAAACGGCCGGGGATTGTCCATCGCCTCGACAAGGACACGTCAGGCCTGCTCGTCGTCGCCAAAACCGATGCGGCCCACCAGGGCCTCGCCGCACTGTTTGCCGACCACGGCCGCACCCTGCGGCTCGACCGCGAATATCAGGCAGTGGTTTGGGGCGCGCCCCGGCGCGGCGGCGTCATCAACGCCCCCATCGGTCGTCATCCCGGCCAGCGCGAAAAACAGGCGGTCGTGCGCGCCGATCGCGGCCGCGAGGCAATCACCCATTGGGAACTGCAGGAAATGTTCCGCGGTGACGAAACACCCGTCGCCGCGTTGGTCTCCTGTCGTCTGGAAACCGGCCGCACCCATCAGATCCGCGTCCACATGGCCCATATCGGCCATCCGGTGCTCGGCGACCCGCTTTATGCGGCGAGCGTTCGCACCAAGGCGGCCTTGCTCGACGAAACCTCCCGCCAGTTGCTGGAGCAATTGGGCCGCCAGGCCCTGCACGCTGCCGTGCTCGGGTTCGACCATCCGATCACCGGCGATGCGCTGACGTTCCAAAGCGAGTTGCCGCAGGACATCGCCGTCCTCATCGAGGCGCTGCGCGCGCGATCGGGCTGATCAACGCTTCAGCCGGATCGCCTCTCTGGTTTTTACCAGGAGATCGGCCGGCGAAGCGTAGATCTTCTCCAGCAGCTTCTGCAGGTCTTCGCCGGACGTCGGATCGACATCGAGCCCCATGCGCTTGGCCTCGGTCAGAAGCTCCGGCGCCTTCCATGTGTCCAGGAAAGCTTGGCGCAGAGCGGCAAGCCGCTCGCGCGGCACTTCAGGCGCGACGAAATACGGCCGCGCGAAGACCTCTTGCGCGTAAATGATATTGAGAATGGCACGCTGCTCGTCCGTCTTGGCGAACTCCAGGGTGCGCGGCACGCCCTGCTTGTCGAGCTCGTCGACACCCCGGGCATTTTCCTGCGCAATCACACGGATCTTCTTTTCGCTGAGCAAGGTCGCATATTGCGTGGTCAGGCTCGCCCAATTGATTCCGCACATGCCATGCACTTCGCCCTTCTCGATCGCCGCCATGATCTGGCGGCTACCAGGATAGCCGAGCACCGGCTTGAACTGCGTGCCCAATACATTGTTGAGCAGCACCGGCAGATAGCCCGTCGATCCTGTTTCGGCGGTGCCGCCCATCGCCATCTCGGCCTTGAATGTGTCGGCGAAGGTCTTGGCTGGCGCGTCGGGACGCGCCACGCAAACGAAGAGATCCGCCGTCGCACTGCCAAGATAATGCAGCCGCGTCGGATCGTAACGCAGCCGCGATACATCTTCGAGAATGCCGGCGAGCGGTTGGGTCGAAAACGGTGCGCCGATGATGGTGCCATCCTTCACCGCGGAAGCGGCCACATAGGCGGCCATCACATTGCTGCCAGCGCCCGGCATGTTGGAAACGATGACGCTTGGCGCGCCGGGAACATGAGCACTGAGGAAGCGCGCCATCAGCCGGGCATAGGTGTCGTAACCACCGCCAGCCGACGTTCCCACCACAAGGGTGATCGTGCGACCCTTGTAGAATTGCCCGACCGCCTCCTGCGCTTTAGCCTGCGAGACAATCACCGATAGCACGGACACAGCCGCAACGAGGAACCTGCCCACTGCATTCTCCTTCCTGTTCCTGTTACGAGAACCGACAACGCCCGGCGAGGTTCCTGAAGTGGAACAATCCACATCATAAAACCACGTTATAAAATCACTTGCTTGGCCCGGCTGCGCCGCTAACCTGCGCCGCCAAGAACAAAAAGAACATCATCAAAAGAGGACATCATATGGGGCTGGCGCATTCCGAACACTCCAATCCCGAGACCGTCGGCGAAGTCGCAACTGGAACGCGCATCGTTCGTCGCGACGCCCATGCGCCGACACAACGGGTTTCCTGCGACATCTGCGTGATCGGCTCCGGCGCCGCCGGCATTTCCGCCGCGCTCGAAGCCGCGCGTCTCGGGCGCCGGGTTATTCTGGTGGATTCATTACCGGTGCTCGGCGGGCAAGCCGTCAATTCGATCATCGGCACATTCTGCGGCCTCTTTTCGAATGGCAATTTCGGTTATCAATTCACCCATGGCATCGCCGACGACATTCTGCGTGATCTTGGCGCCATGGACAAGGCGCTGCATTACCGCCACGGGCCGGTGACGACGGTCGTCTATTACGATGAGATCGCGCTCGGCCGCTGGGTCGAAGAGAGCGTGCGCAAGAGCGGCATCACCACCATTCTCGGCGCCATCATGCGCCACGTCGAACGCGATGGCCGCCGCGTCAAATCGATCGAGCTGGCGACACGCTACGGCGATGTGATCGTCGAAGCGACCGGCTTCATCGACGCCTCGGGCGATGCAGCCCTCGCCTGGCTCGGCGGGTTCGCCTGCCGTGAGCCGTCGGGCAATCCGGTGTTCGGCACGCAAATGGTGGTTGTCGAAAATATCGACGAGGCCGCCCATCCAACGCGCGCGGAACTGGCGCAGAAGATGGAAGAAAAGGGCGAAGCCTACGGCCTCCTGCGCCGCAATTGCGTTTCCTTCGTCATTCCCGGCCGCAACATCGCCGCGCTCAACATGACCCATACGGAAACGCCGCTTGAGCCACTCGCTGCCTCCAAATCAACGCTCGACGGCAAAGCGCAGGCGGATCTCTCCGTCAAATTCCTGATGGAGCAATTTCCCGCCTGCTTCGGCAAGGCGAAGATCCGCAGCTATGGCATGCCCGGCATCCGGCAGACCCGCTGGATCGTCGGCAAGCATCAGCTCTCGCTCGATGAAGTGCGGCGCGGCTTTCGCCATCCCGACGCGATCGGCCGCACCGCCTGGCCGGTCGAGCTGCACGATCACGGCGCCGGCTATGCCTGGCAGACCTTTCCGGAGGATCACGCCCATTACATTCCGCTCGGTTCGCTCATTCCCGAAGACGCCGACAATCTCTGCGCCGCCGGCCGCTGCATTGATGCCGATCTCGCCGCCCTGTCGAGCGTGCGCGTGATGGGCCCCTGCATGGCCATGGGCGCGGCGGCCGCCCATGCGCTCGACCTCGCCGGCTCGGGCAGCGTGCAGCAGATCGACATCAGCGCTCTGCAGAGGCGCCTCAGCGACAATCTCGACCGCACGGACGACGGCGGAAAGGATAGAAACCTGCACTAGGAATAAACAATTGGAAGGGAGGGAAATATGAAATCGACAAGAAAAACAAACAGCAGAGGGGCACAGATCATTCTCGCCATGGCGCTGTCTCTGGCCGCGCCATCGGCGTTCGCGCAAGAGGCTGCTCCGAGCGCAGCTTGGGCGAAAGTGATCGCCGATGCCAAGAACGAGAAGGAACTTGTTGTCTATACGGCGCTCGTTGGCGATCCGACGCTGAAGGCCATCGTGCAAGGCTTTCAGAATAAATATGGCATCACCGTCAACATGCTCGAAGGCCGTGGCTCCGACATTCGCGAGCGCGCCCGCGTCGAACAGGGCGCCGGCCGCTTCATCGCTGACATCACCTATACGTCGGAAGGCCAGGCCCGTCTGATCGCCCGTGAGGACAAGAGTTATGTTCCGCACGAAGCCGTGCCCAACATCACCACGCTGAAACCCGACTTCGCCAAGATGACGAGCGGCAACCTGTTCGCGCCGTCGATGACGATCCCCTATGGCATCCTCATCAACTCCTCGATGGTCAAGCCGGAGGACGAACCCAAGAGCTGGGCCGACCTCACCAATCCGAAGTGGAAGGGCAAGATTCTTTCCGATGACGTGCGCGCCGTCGGCGGCGGCTATCTGATGTTCTTCGCCCAGCTCAACGCGCCGGGGCTCGGCGAAAAATACCACCAAGAGATGGCGAAGAACGATCCGTCCTTCACCCGCGACATGCGCGAAGCCGGCCGACGCGTCGCCCGCGGCGAATATTCGGTCTATGTCCCGTTCATTCTCACCGATATCGCCAATCTCAAGGGCCTCCCCGTCAAGCCGATCATCCCGGCCGAGGGCGTGCCCTTCGTGCTGTATGGCAACACGCTGATGCGCAATGCACCGCATCCCAACGCGGCCCGCCTCTACATCGACTACGGCATGTCGGAGGAAGCGCAATTGCTGTGGGCAAAGACCGGCATGGGCATCGTGCGCGATGGTCTCGCCGACAAGATTCCGCCCGAGGTCAGGCCCTTCGCCAATGCCAAACTGCTCGGCACCACCGATCCAGACCGGCAGAACGAAGGCATCGCTTTGGCTAAGAAGATTTATCCATAGGCCGAGCGTTAGGTTGCCGCAAAACCTTGGTGTCATCCCGGACACGCGCAGCGTGATCCGGGACCCAGGGGCGAGCGGTAAAGACTTCAATCGCGGCGTAAACTTCGGCGTATTGCAACAGGCAACACTCGTCACGCGCCCCTGGATCCCGGATCACCTGCTGCGCAGGTGTCCGGGATGACACCAAGGGGTTTCCTATAGCCGGCCCTAGAGATTCTTGCCGCGACGCTCGCCACGCAAAAACTCGCGAATGACCTGCTCGTTCAAGGTGACGGTCGCATCATACTCTGGTGCATCTTCCATTTGATCGAGCGTGTTGAGCCCCATCTGTTTGAAGATGCGCGCCGTCGACGAGATCACCCGCACCGGACGCTCCGGGTCGGCGTTGAAATGCTGATGAATGGTGTTCGGCGGAATATAGATATAGTCGCCGGCTTCCCATTCGAACTTCCTGATCTCCTCCTGCGGTGTCCAGGAGAACACATCGGTAATCTCGACATCGCAATCCTGATGCAGGTCGTAGCCGCGCCCTTCGAGGATATAGACGCATTCCTCGGCGAGATGCCGGTGCTTGCCTGAGCGCGAGCCCGGCGGAATGATCTGCATATAGGCGTCGACCGTTTCGATGCGCGTGTTCATCTGCTCGTTGAGCAGATGCTTCAGCAGGCCCTGCCGCGACATCTCCCACGGCATTTCATGCGGACGGACGATCTTCTTGCGGCGCGCATTGCGCGACGGCGCATCGCGCGCGTCATCCAACAAGCGCTGATAGAGATGTTCGTTGTTCTGGCCTTCGAGCCAGCTGGCGCTTTCGCCCCAAGCCATCAATAACCTCCCTTGGGATGGTTGAAGTCGTCCTCGATCTCGCGCGCCTCGAAGCCTTCGCACTCGGGCGTCACGTCGACGGGCCGCTCCTTGACGGTCTTCTGGAACAGCATGTTGAGGAAGAGATACATCGGCTTCGTCTTGATCACGAGCGCCCGGGCTGGCTTGGTCTTCGACGCATTGAAGTGCTGATGCACGCAGTTGTTATGGACGATGGCGATGTCGCCAGCCTTCCAGTCGTAACGCACGCCGTCGTGAATCTCATAGCCTTCGCCATCGAGAATATAGAACGCCGCCTCGTTGACGTGACCGTGCTTCTGCGACGAAGCACCCGGCGCATATTCTTCCAGATGCATGTGGAAGGTCTGGGTGATGCCGTCCTTCGGCTCGACATAATGGCGGCTGAACGCCTGCGGCCCGTCGACGAATTGGATGTCCTTGGCCTTACGCACGCGCGGCACCGACCGCAGCCGATCGAGTTCCTGCTTGACGTTATATTCGCCTTGGATGCCGCGCACGAACACGCGGTCTTTCTTACGGTGATAAAGCGTTTCGCGCTTCTCTTCGAGCGCCGCCGAATTGTGCCCGATATCGGCGACTTGCGCACCGCCCTTTTGTACCCTGGGATCCGCAGTCATTGGTTCCTCCCGCGCCGAGCCTGGAGCTCGGCTTACGTTTTCAGCCTGTCTATACGCGCGCCTTCAATGGATGTCATGTACCGACCTTTGAATGGTTGCCAGATACGACACACATCCCTAACCTGCTGAAGGGGCCGGCAAATTGCGCAAGAAGTTGCAGCCGGCTGACGAGGAGGAGGAATTATCATGCATCGTTCGCTTGCATTCACGGCGCTTTCGCTATCGGCGACGTTAGCCTTCAGTGCCGTCGCGCTGGCCCAGCAACCGGCCCCGGCTGCGCCAGCAGCTCCTGCCGCACCATCAGCCCCTGCAGCTGCTCCGGCCGCGCCCGCCGGGCCGCCTGGCCTGAGCCGCATGGATCTGTCGAATCCCACCGCCAGCAAGCAAGACACCAAGCTCGCGCCGATCCCCGTGCCACCGCTCGCCACTGCGGTCGATCGCCTGCCACTCGACAAGATCAAGCTACCACGCGGCTTCAAGGCGGAAGTCTGGTCGAGCGGCCATCCGGGCGGGCGCACCATGGTGGTCGGGCCGAAGGGCACGATGTTTGTCGGCACCCGCTCGCTGGGCCGCGTCTATGCGATCACCGACAAGGACGGCAAGCGCGAGGTGAAAACCCTGCTCACCGGCCTCACCCAACCCAACGGCCTTGTGGTCAAGGACGGCGCGCTCTACGTGCTCGCGATCAATCGCGTGCTGCGCTACGACAATATCGAGGACAAGCTGGCCAATCCGGGCGAGCCCGTCGATCTCACCGAGAAATTCGGCCTGCCGCCGGAAGCCCATCACAATTGGAAATATGCCGCCTTCGGTCCCGATGGAAAGCTCTACATCCAGGTCGGCGCCAATTGTAACATCTGCGAGATCAACCCCGGCGTTCACGGCCAGATTCGCCGTTACAATCCCGATGGCTCGGGCATGGAAATCGTCGCGCGCGGCGTGCGCAATACCGTCGGCTTCGATTGGCATCCGATCACCGGCGAATTGTGGTTCACCGATAACGGCCGCGATTGGGCCGGCAATGCCGGACCGGAAGATGAGCTGAACCGTCTGCCCAAGAACATGGTCGGCGCCAACTTCGGCTTCCCCTATTGCCACGCCAACGGCATTGCCGATCCCGACATCAAGAAGCCGAACGCCTGCGCCGGCGTCATCTTGCCGGCAGCCCTCACCGGCCCCCATGCGGCGGGCCTGGGCATTCGCTTCTACACCGGCTCGATGTTCCCGGCGGCCTATAAGAATGTCGCCTTCATCGCTCGTCACGGCTCCTGGAACCGTGAACAGAAGTTCGGCTACGATGTCGTCGTCGCGCGCACCTCCGGTGGCAAGGCTAGAATCGAGCCGTTCCTGACCGGCCTGCTCGACACCAAGGACAACAAATTCTACGGTCGTCCGGCCTATGTGTTGCAGATGCCCGATGGCGCGCTGCTCGTCTCCGACGAACAGAATGGCGCGATCTACCGCATCAGCTACGGTTCTGGCCAAACCGCCAAACGGTAGGGACGATGAAACGATTGAACCGTGCATTCGGACTGGCGGCCATTCTCTTGGCCGCCAGCATTTCCGCCAACACCGCCACCGCACAGGCGCTCAAAGAGCGCCTGGAAACCTGCGCCGCCTGCCATGGCGAGGACGGCAATTCCAAGATGGAGAAATTTCCATCGCTCGCCGGCCAGCCAGAATTCTTCGTGCTCAACCAATTGGTGTTGATGCGCGAGAACGTGCGTCAGGTCGAGCAGATGATGCCCTTCGTCAAGGAGCTGAAGGACGACGAAATCCAGGCCTTGGCGGAACACTATTCCAAGCTCAAGCCAGAGCCGAGCGATGAAGCCGCCGATCCCGCGCTCGTCAAGCAGGGCGCCGAACTGGCGCAGCGTCTGCGTTGCGCGTCCTGCCATGGCGATGGCCTTGAAGGACGCGAACAGATGCCGCGCCTCTCCCGCCAGCGCATCGACTATATGTTCGAGGCGATGAAGGCCTTCCGCGACAATCGCCGCAGTGGCGCCGACACGGCCATGACGGCGGTGATCGTCGGCACATCCGACCACGACCTTCTCGCCCTCGCTCACTACGCAAGTACGAAATAGATCTGCAAAAGATCGCCATTTGCACTCTCGACGTTCACCCGGAACCGGGGCAAACTGCCCTCCGGAGGACAGATGCGTATCGCGCCCTAAAGCGTTTTCGAGCGAAGTGGATTCCGGTTCGCGTGAAGAAAACGCGTCAAGCAAGAGCCTGAAGTCTTTCACCGTGAAACGGTGAAAGACTCTAGAGCGTGATCGCTCGCACCGGGAGGAAACTTATGGCGTATCGTTCAAGGTATCTGCCTGCCCATTTGCCTGCGCTCTTCAGCCTTATGATCGCAACTGTTTTGCCCTCGCTGGCCAGCGCACAGGATGTCGTCAAAGTGGCGATCCCCCAGCGCGGAAACTGGGAGACCTCCGTCGCTGATGTCGGTCAGCGCGCTGGCATTTTCGCCAAACACGGCATCAAGGTTGAAGTTCTTTACACCTCCGGCGGAGGCGAAACCTTGCAGGCGCTGATCTCGGGCAGTGTCGACGTGGCCATCGGCACGGGCACCGCCTCCATCATGGCCGCTTTCGCCAAAGGCGCGCCGATCCGCCCCATCGCGTCTTCAACCTCGGGTGCGCGCGACATTTTCTGGTATGTCCCCGCCAACTCGCCGCTCAAATCCCTGAAAGAAGCGGCCGGCAAAACCATCGGCTTCTCCGCCGGCGGCTCTTCCTCCAACATCGCCACCTTGAAGCTGATCAAGCAAACCGGCGTGGCGATGACACCGGTGGCGACCGGCACGTCGCAAGCCACCTATGCGCAGGTCATGTCCGGACAGATCGATGTCGGCTGGTCGGCCGTGCCCTTCGGCATCGATCTTCTCGAAGACAAGAAGATCCGGCTTCTCGCTCGCTACGACGACATTCCCGAATATCGCAACATGACGGCGCGCATGCACGTGGCCAATCTCAACTTCATCGAGAAACGGCCCGACGTGCTGAAGCGCTTCCTCGCTGCTTACAACGAAACCCTCGACTGGATGTACAAGGGCGACGAAGGACTGCTGATTTTCTGCAAGATCTATGACCTTCCGGAAAAAGAGATCCGTATCGCGCGCGACCAGTTCACCCCCAAGGAGGCGCTGGATCTGAAACGCCGCGTCGGCATCGATGTGGCCATGGAAGATGCGCTGGCGCTCAAATTCATCAGCAAGCCACTGACCGAAGCCGAGCAGAACGAGCTGTTCAAATATTACTACAAGTAGCAGGGCGGAACATATGACCAGTAAAGCGGTTGGAATGAAGGCGGCGGCGCTGGTCGCCGCCGTGGTTGCCTGTGCGTCCACATCAGCGATGGCGGAGGATTTTCCCTCACGTCCGCTTAAATTCGTTGTCGGCTTCGGCCCCGGCGGCCTGGGCGACATCGCCGCCCGCGCCGTCGCACAGAAAATGAGTGTTTCGCTCGGCAAGCCAGTGGTGATCGAGAACATGCCCAGCGCCGGCGGCATGCAGGCGGCAGCGTCCGTCGCCCGTGGCGATGCGGATGGTCATACGCTTCTGCTCGTCAGCGGCCAGAACGCCATCTCCCCATCGCTGTTCAAATCGGTGCCCTTCGATTGGAATACCGACTTCGCCGCGGTGGCGACGATCAGCGTGTTCGACTTCGTCATCGTCACCGCCAAGGACAGCCCGCTGCAAAAGGTGTCCGACCTGCTGCAGCGCGCCAAGGCCAATCCTGCTGGCTTCAACATGGGCACGATCAGCACAGGCAGCGCGCAGAATCTCGCTGCCCTGCTGTTCTCCTCCATGGCCGGCGTCAAAATGCAGATCGTGCCGTTCCGCACCACCGGCGACGTCACCACCAATGTGCTGTCGGACCAGATCCAGGTGGCCTTCGAAACCGTGCCGGGCGTGGTCGGTCAAATCCAGTCGGGCAGCCTGCGCGCCCTGGCCGTCTCATCGGACAAACGGGTCTCATTCATGCCCGATGTTCCCACCGTCGCGGAGGCTGGTATTCCTGGCTATACGCTGATCTCGTGGAACGGCGTCGTCGTGCAGAAGAAGACGCCGAAAGCCATCATCGCGCGCCTCAACGCCGCCATCAACGAGGCGCTGAATGCCCCCGATGTCAGCAAAATGTTCGTCGGCATCGGCATCAATCCACGTCCCGGCCCGCCCGAAGCCCTGCAGGCGATCTATGACACCGACCTTGCCCGCTGGCGCAAAGTGATCGCCGATGCCAATATTGCCCAGCAATAGGGACAAGCGATTATGAACACCGATCCACGCATCGAAAGCCGCTCGGCGCGCCCGGCGCACATCAATGAAGCCGAGTGGCAGACCCGCGTCGATCTCGCCGCCTGCTATCGCCTCGTCGATCATTTCGGCATGTGCGACCTGCACCTCAATCACATCTCCGCCCGGGTGCCAGGCAAGGAGGAGCATTTCCTCATCAACCCCTTCGGCATGATGTATGAGGAGATTACCGCTTCATCGCTGATCAAGATCGATCTCGACGGCCAGATCATCGCCAATTCCAACCCGGATTATTCGATCAATCTGCCGGGCTATGTCATTCACAGCGCCATCCACGGCGCCTGCCCGGATGTGGTTTGCATCGTTCACACGCACACCGATGCCGGCATGGCGGTTTCGACGCTCAAGAGCGGGCTCCTACCGCTGACGCAAACAGCCATGCGCTGGGGCAAGATCGCCTATCACGACTTTGAAGGCGTGGTGGTCGATCTCGACGAGCGCGGTCGCCTCGTCGCCAATCTCGGCGACAGCGAGGTGATGATTTTGCGCAACCACGGACTGCTGGCCACAGGCAAGAGCATCGCCCAGGCCTTCAGCAACATCTATCGGCTGGAGCGCGCTTGCCGCACGCAGCTGCTGGCGATGGCCTGCAATTCAGAGTTGAATATTCCGCCGCAAGATATCATCGCGCGTTCCAACCAGCAGCTCGCCGTCTCGCCGACGCGTGATGCCAAGGGCAACGTCCGCGCCCAGGGGGCGATCGAATGGCCGGCTTTGAAGCGCATGCTCGACCGGCGCGATCCCTCGTATAAAACCTGATCGAAGGCCGCGTCACAAAAGCAGATCTCCCCACTATGTGGGGTCTGGCCATCAGCGGCGGTCGAGATTATTCCTTATCGCTACGAAAGAGTGATGATTCGCTAACCACGTTAGGGATTTGTTCACCAGATTTCCGTCATTTTGCCAGTCTGCGCCCGGCCGCCGCTGGTAACTTGTCGCATCGCAGCCATTGGGATTTTCACATGCCGACCTTTTCGCTCGACGCTCTCGATCTGGCCGCCTTGCTCTGCTCCAAGGTCTGCCATGACGTCATCAGCCCGGTTGGTGCCATCATCAACGGCCTGGAAGTTCTCGAAGAGGAAAAAGACGCGGAAATGCGGAAGTTCGCCAACGAACTGATCCGCAAGAGCGCCCACACCGCTTCCGCCAAACTGCAATTCTGCCGCCTCGCCTTCGGCGCCGCCGGATCGGCCGGCGCCTCCATCGATACCGGCGATGCCGAACAGGTGGCGCGCAACCTTTTGGCCGACGACCGGCTGAAATTCGAATGGATTGGCACCCGCCAGCTGATGCCGAAGAACAAGGTCAAGCTGATTCTCAATCTTTGCCTGATCGCCTCCGCCTGCGTGCCTCGCGGCGGCCTGCTGCGCGTCGTCATCAGCGGCGAGAACGACACCACCGACGTGTCGCTCGAAGCCTCCGGCCCCAATCTGCGTCTGGCCAGCGGCGTTCCGACCCTGATCGCCGGCGAGCCCGAGACGGGCAATATCGATGCCCACGGCATCCAGGCCTATTACACCGGCCTTGTTGCGCGCGCCTGCGACATGCAGGTCAACGTCACCGTGACGCCTGAAAAGGTCGCCATCAGCGCCCGCCCGGCGGCCCTGGCCGCCGCCGCCTGATCCGGGCAAACCTTAAACCCGGACCAGTCTTTAACCCCGAGGGCAACCAGCCCTTAACCCATTGTGTGCACTGTTCTAGCGCCGCGCGGAGTAGCGGCGGGACAGGCGTGCGTAATGGATGAACTGCTCAGCGAATTTATCGTCGAAGCCAACGAGCAGATCGAAGCCGCGGCCTCGCAGCTTGTCGCGTTCGAGCGCGAGCCGACGAACTTCGACAGCATCACCAGCATTTATCGCCTCATCCACACCATCAAAGGCACCTGCGGCTTCCTCGACCTGACGCGTCTCGCACGCCTCACCCATGCGGCGGAAACCCTGATTTCGCGCATCCGCGACGAGCGCGTCGCGACCCCTGCCGCCGTTTCCCTGATCCTCTCCACGGTGGACCGCATCCAGTCGATCCTCGATGGCCTGGAGAAGACTGGCAAGGAACCGGTCGAGGACGACAGCGATCTCATCGCGACCCTGGAAGGCCTGGCCGCCGCCGACCTTCCCGCTCCCACCGACGATCTCTTGGCCAACGATCTCTTGGCCAACGATCTCTTGGCAATGCCAGCGAAGGCCGAGGAGCCTGTCGCCGAAAAGCCACCGGTCGCCGCAACACCGGCTGCGTCGCACACGCCATCAAACCGCGAAAACGCCAGCATCCGGATTGCGGTAGGCGCCGTCGAACGGCTGATGCGCCTGGTGTCGGAACTGGTGCTGACGCGCAATCAGCTCGCCGAGATCACCCGCCACGCCAGCGCCGGCGAACTGGCCCTGCCGATGCAGCGCCTGTCGGCGATCACGACCGATCTACAGGACGGCGTGATGCAGGTGCGCATGCAGCCGATCGATCGGCTGTTCTCGAGCCTGCCGCGCCTGGTGCGCGACCTCGGTCACGAACTCGGCAAGAAGATCGACCTCATCGTCGAAGGCTCCGACACCGATTTCGACCGGCAATTGGTCGAACTGCTGCGCACGCCGCTCGTGCATATCATTCGCAATTGCGCCGACCACGGCATCGAACCCGCGGCGGAGCGGCTGGCGATCGGCAAGCCGGCTACGGGACGCATCCGCGTCTCGGCCAGTCATGAGGCGAGCCATATCACCATCGAGGTCGCCGATGACGGCCGTGGCCTCGACAGCGAAAAGATCCGCGCCAAGGCCCAGGCCTTAGGCCTGGCCAGCGCGGCGGACCTCGCCGGCCTGTCCAAGGACGAGCTGACCGATTTCATCTTCGCCCCCGGCTTTTCCACCGCCAGCCACGTCACCCAGGTTTCCGGTCGTGGCCTCGGCATGGACATCGTGCGACAGACCGTGGAGTCGATTGGCGGACGCATCAGCCTGTCCAGCCAACCGGGCGTCGGCTGCGTCTTCAAGCTGAACCTGCCGCTCACGCTCGCTATCGCCCCGGCGCTCATCGTCACCTCGCACGTTCACCGCTTTGCCGTGCCTCAGCACGCGGTTCTTGAAGCGGTCGCCTGCCAGCCTGGCGGCGTCAACTACCTCGATATGACGCAGAACGCGCTTGTCCTGCATCTGCGCGACAAGGTCCTGCCCGTCATCGATCTGGCGCGTCACTTCAACCCTTCGGCGCCGCCGACACCAATCGATCGCGAGCAGCTTGTCATCGTCCTGCGCTCGGGCACGGCGACTTTCGCGGCCACGGTCGACACGATCACCGACATTCAGGAAATCGTCGTCAAGCCGCTCGGCGCCTCCCTGGCCGACATCTCCGGTTTCGCCGGCAATACGATTCTGGGCGATGGCTCGGTAATCCTGATTCTCGACATCGCCAGTCTCGCCGCAACGCTCGGTCTTACCACCTCGACCAGTTTCCGGCCGGAAGAAAAAGACGACGGCGAGTATCATAAGGAACCGATGCGGATGATCGTCTTCCGCGCCGGCCCCGGCCCGCGTAAGGCCGTCCCGCTCTCGCAGATCTCCCGCATCGAGAATGTCGCCACCTCCGACATCGAAAGATCCGGCGGCACGTATATCCTCAAGCGCGGCACCACCATCATTCCCCTGGCCGCCTGCTGGGAAGCCGACTTCTCCACCCAGCCGCAATGGCCGGTTCTGATCATCGGGGTCGCTGGCGAACCCATGGGGCTCGCCGTATCCGAGATCATCGACATCATCGATGAACCGATGAACATCGACATTCCCAGCTCCGTTCCCACGCTGCTCGGCTCGACGACCCTCGCCGGGCAGACCACGGAGATCATCGATCTCGCCCATTACATGCAGATTGCCTTGCCCGATGCCTTCCGGCGCGGCCATGCCCGCAAGTTCAGCGTGCTCCTTGTCGACGACAAGCAGTTCTTCCGCGACCTGCTGGCGCCAGTCATTTCCGCTGCTGGCTATGACGTCACCGCCGTCGGCACCGGCACCGAGGCGATCCGCCTGGTCGAACGCGGCATCGATTTCGATGCCGTGATCACCGATATCGATATGCCCGATATGAACGGTTACAAGCTGGCGCAAACTCTGCGCGCCAATGAGATTTTCGGCACGCGCCCGATCATCGCCATCGACGCTTATGCCGGCCCCACCATCGCCGCCGCCGCGAAAAACGCCGGCATGACCGACGTGGTCGGCAAGTTCGATCGTGCAGGCTTGATCGGCAGGCTAAGCACCGCCCTGGAGGCGGAAACTTTCGGCAATTCGTCCATCGAAAGAAGCGCCTTCAAAGGAGCGGCCGCATGAACCGCCCAGAGCTCGAACGCCGCACCGGCGCACCGATTTCCGCCGCACAATCCCAGCGTCTGCGCGCCACCGCCTCATCGCTCGTCTTTACCGTCACAATCAATGACGAAACCTTCGGCCTGCCGATCGAACATGTGCGCACCGTGTTCCGCGTGACCGACATCACGCCGATCCCTTTGGCGCCGCCTCATATCCTTGGACTGATCAACCTGCGCGGCAAGATTTTGACGACGATCAGCTTGCGCCTGCGGCTCGGCCTGCCGCCCGACACCCAGAGCGAGCCCTTCGCCGTCTGCCTGAAATACGACGACGAAGATTTCGCTTTGATCGTCGACGCGGTCCAAGATGTTGTCGAACTGCGCGAGACGGATCGCTTGCCGCCGCCCACGCATATCGCCGACGCGCGCGCGCAACTGACGCTATCGATCTACCACTGGAACGCGCACCTGTTGCCGGTGCTCGACATATCGAAAACGATTTTGGCCAACGGGACGGCGCAAGCCGCCTAATGGCTGAGAGGACGGAGAACTATCATGAAGCACATCCTGATCGTCGATGATTCCACCGTCATCCGCAAAATCGCCAAGCGCATCCTGGAAGGGCTTCATTTCGAAACCTCGGAAGCCGATGATGGCGAAAAGGCCTTGGCCATGTGCATGGCAAGAATGCCCGATGGCATCCTGCTCGACTGGAACATGCCTGTGATGGACGGCATGACCTTCCTGCAAAAATTGCGCAGCCACCCGGAAGGCGCGCATCCGAAAGTCGTCTTCTGCACGACCGAGAACGATGTCGCCAATATCGCCCGCGCCATCCATGCCGGCGCCGACGAATACATCATGAAGCCCTTCGACACCCGCATCGTCCAATCTAAGTTCGAAGAAATCGGCCTCGCTTGACGACACGCAGGTTAAGACCGGCATGACCGCGAGCGCCACCAGAGCCACATCCGCGAAGCCGTCCGCCATGGCACGGCCGAAGGCGATCGCCATCGGCGCCTCCGCCGGTGGCCCGGAAGCCTTGGCGACCCTGTTCCAATCCCTCACCGGCTGCGACATTCCGGTTCCGATTTTTCTGGTCCTGCACATGCCGGCGGATTTTTCCGCCATGGTCGCCGCCTATATCGAGCGCATCAGTGGCCGACCGACCAGCCCGGCAACGGACGGCTTGCCGCCTCTGCCGGGCCATATCTATGTCGCCCCCTCCGGCCGCCACTTACGGCTCAGCGGACGCCCCAGCCGCGCGCTCATGCGGCTTGATGACGGCGACAGCGAAAATTTTTGTCGCCCTGCCGCCGACGTTCTCTTCCGCTCGGCCGCCGCGACCTACGGCCATGGCCTGCTCGCCTTGGTGCTAACCGGAACAGGCCAAGACGGTCTCGCCGGATCCGCCGCTGTTGCCGCGGCCGGCGGTACCGTCATCGCCCAGGATGAAAGTTCGAGCGCCGCCTGGGGCATGCCCGGCGCCGTCATCGAACACGGCTACGCCTCCATGGTCCTGCCCATCACCGTCATGGGTCCCAAGATCGCATCATTGTTCCACGCCCCTGAACCTGGACGTGCCACATGAACGACCGGATTGAACAGCTCCGCGCCTTTCTGCAGACGTCCACCGGTCTCGCGTTGGAACGCGATCAACGGCAGGCCATCGAACAACGCCTGTCCCCCGTGGCGGCGCGGTTTGGCATCGCTCAGGTCGAAGATCTGATCGATCGTCACCTGCAGCAGCGCGACCCGCAGCTTTCAGCCGCCGTCGTCGATGCGATGATGACCAACGAGACCTTCTTCTTTCGCGATCGCAAACCGTTTGAACTGTTTCAGCAGGTCATCCTGCCCCGGCTCTTGGAACGTAAGCAGGAGCGCCGCCTTCGCATCTGGTCGGCCGCCTGCGCCACGGGCCAGGAGCCTTATTCCCTCGCCATGATGGTCGAAGAAGCGGCCCACTCCTTGACGGGCTGGAGCGTCGAAATCGTCGCTTCCGATATTTCCGCGTCGGCGCTGGAGATCGCGCGCGATGGTCTCTACAACCAGTTCGAAATGCAGCGCGGCCTGCCGATCGCCTCGCTGCTGCGCCATTTTCAACCCGATCGGGACAAATGGCGGATTGCCGAACATCTCCGCGCGCGCGTGCAGTTCCAGCAGATCAATCTGATCAACGATTTCACCCGGCTGGGCACGTTCGACGTGATCTTCTGCCGCAATGTCCTGATGTATTTCGACCAGGCTACCCGCAAGGCTGTTCTCGCTCGCCTTGCCCGCTCGTTGGAGCCGGATGGCATTCTGATGCTCGGCGCGACGGAATTCACGCCCGGCGACAGCCCTTTCGCACCCATGGCGGAAAGCCCGGCATTGCTTCAGCTGCGCGCGCCTGTGTCGGAAGCCCAACGCAATCACCTCGCCATCGCGTAAGGCAAAATAAAAGCCCCGGTAAACCGGGGCTTTTATTTTTCGATCGGGCTTTCGATCAAGCCGTGATGCGCTCGTCCACGTCGCTGGGCTCGCGCAGCACATAGCCGCGGCCCCAGACGGTTTCGATGTAATTGCGGCCTTCGCTGGCATTCGCAAGCTTCTTGCGCAGCTTGCAGATGAAGACGTCGATAATCTTCAGCTCCGGCTCGTCCATGCCGCCATAAAGGTGGTTGAGGAACATTTCCTTGGTGAGAGTCGTTCCCTTGCGCAGGGAGAGCAACTCCAACATCTGATATTCCTTGCCGG
Source organism: Beijerinckia sp. 28-YEA-48 (assembly GCF_900104955.1). Lineage (NCBI taxonomy): Bacteria > Pseudomonadati > Pseudomonadota > Alphaproteobacteria > Hyphomicrobiales > Beijerinckiaceae > Beijerinckia > Beijerinckia sp. 28-YEA-48. The sequence goes on along the minus strand of NZ_FNSI01000001.1, from coordinate 52,080 downwards.
TGAGGTGCACGCGGTTGCTGCTGACCTCCACCGTCTTCTGGTCGAGATTAACGACCAGATCGCCGGTCGTGATGACCGACTGTGCATGTCCCTTGGAACGGCGCACGATGGCGTGGATACGCGCCACCAGCTCGTCCTTGTGAAATGGCTTGGTCAAATAATCGTCGGCGCCAAAGCCGAGACCCTTCACCTTATCCTCGATGCCAGCCAGACCCGACAGGATCAGGATCGGCGTCTTCACTTTTGCGACGCGCAAGGTCCGCAAAACTTCATAGCCGGACATGTCCGGCAAGTTCAGATCGAGAAGGATGATGTCATAGTCATACAGTTTACCCAGATCGATCCCTTCTTCGCCGAGATCGGTGGTGTAAACGTTGAAATTCTCGGACTTCAGCATCAGTTCGATGCTTTGAGCCGTCGCGCTGTCGTCTTCGATCAGTAATACGCGCATGTCGTGTCCCCACTTTGTCCCGCAACTTCGACCACCCAACTGGAGCGTCGCGGCCGCAGACAAATCGCCAACGGAGCAATCCCGTGTTCTACCGGCTTGATAGTGTTAACGACGATTGGTTAACAAAGCGTGTTTTTCGCCTGGCTCATTCATACATAGAAAACGATTCATCGTGCAAATCTTTCAGAATCAGTGAGTTCGCATGTGAATTCGAATTAAAGTTTTGGATGAACAAAGCCCTATAAGGGATTCTGAGGACTCATCCTGGTAACGAATGGCCTCTGAGCCCCTGCTCGGCCTCCTGCCGGCCGGCGCAGACAGGCAAGACCGCGCCGCGCGCAAATCGCGCGAATCGCCTGTCAAAATCCACGTCCTTCACCCCACAAAATCCGTCCCCAAATCCGCCTCACGGTAACGAACCGGTTACGATGCTGTGGCATGGTGAATCTGTCTCGCGGTCAAAAGTAAACAGCCGGTGAAAACCCTGGGGGGATCGCCGGCATAGCGTTCAGCGTTTGGAGTTCGGGTAATGAAATCGCGGGATACCCTCATTCGACTCAAGAGATTTCAGGCGGACGAAAAGCGTCGTCGCGTCGGCCAGATCGAGGCCATGATCGCGGAATTCTCGCGCATGCAGGCCGAACTCGACCGCGAGATCGCGACCGAGGAACAGCGCTCCGGCAATTCCGACCCGAGCCACTTCGCCTATTCCACCTATGCCCGCGCCGCTCGTGGCCGCCGCGACAACATCAGCAATTCCGCCAACGAACTGCGCGCCCAGCTCGAAGAAGCCAAGGTTCAGCTGGAAGTGGCCATTGAAGAACTGGCCAAGGTCCAAAATCTCGAAGGCCGCGACAAAAGTGGCGAGCGCCTCGTCGACGTTCCGCGCCCGGATGCCATGATGCTCCGCCCTGCTGGCGCCTGATTTCTCCGCTTTTTGATATCCGGCATGGCCCAGATCCACGCGGTTTGGGCCATGACGCATTTTTATCGCGCATTTTCCGCGAATTACGCGAGGAATGTCTTGCATCGGTCATGAAGTCATGCACGGATCGCATGACTTCGGAGCGGCCTCGGCCGTGCCGAACAAGGGCGCCAGGACTGCCGCACGAGAGCGAATGTGAAACAACTGACGAAATTTTTTTGGCCCGTCATCGGTCTGGTGGCGGTCGTCTGGTCGCTTAAACTATTGTACGTGAAGCTCCTCGCGGAGGTCGCCGTCGATCCCTCTGTAAAGGCCATGCTCAAGACGGGCGGCTTTTTCAACGATCTTGTCATCATCGCCACGACGATCGGCGGCAAACTCTCAGCTATTCCAGCGCACAGTTATCTCTTCGCCGGCCTCTCAACGCTCGTCGCCTATGCAGCACTGGCTTGGTACGACCGCATCGCCTTGATCCATCTTGATCGGCAGAAGGGAATTTCCTGGCTCTATGTGTCGGTGTGTTCCTTCGTCACCTATGCCCTCTCCCACAATATCGGCGCATCGGTGTTTTCCGGCGGCATGGTGCGCTTTCGCGCCTACACGGCCAAGGGACTGACCGGCGCGGAAGTCGCCATTCTGGTGGCTCTGTGTTCGTTCACATTCGCCTTCGGCACCATCATTCTGCTTGGTTGGGTGCTGCTGTGGGAACCGCAGATCCTCAAGCCGCTCACCAGCTTGTCGTCGAGATTCGATCTTGGCGAAACGCCGGCACGCGTAATCGGCGTCTCCCTGCTGGTTCTTTGCGCGCTCTATACGATCGGCGCCTGGCTGCACTTCAAACCGCTGCAGATCGGCGGCTTCAAACTGGTCTATCCACGCATGCCCGTGGTGGCGCGCCAATATCTCGCTGCTCCGCTTGAACTCGCGGGCGCTGCCGGCATCATCTATTTCGCTCTGCCTGCCGACGGAAACCCCGGCTTCGCCATCGTGCTGGGTGCATTCCTGCTGTCGTTCTCGGCCGGACTGCTCTCGCAAGTGCCCGGCGGCGTCGGCGTGATGGAAGCGGTGTTCCTCGCCATCATGCCGCAAATTCCCGCAACCTCGGTGTTCGCCGCCTTGTTGGTCTGGCGCCTGTTCTATCTGATCATTCCACTGGTCTTGTCGATTCCGGCCATTCTTTTGTTCGAGCGCTCGCAGCTTGGACGCGCCACCAAAGACATCGAGCCGCCGACCGGGCTCAAGCACTGACCACGCCTGATCTGGCATTGACTTGGCGTTGACTTGGCGTTGACTTGGCGCCGGCATTAACTTTGCGGCCAAGCTGCGCCGCATTTGTCTTCAAAAAATCGTATTATTTCCTAACTTTACGGGCACAGGGATCGAATCCGCGCTTCCGTGCGTTGTGATTTTGACCATTCCTGCCCGAATGTTTGGACGGCCGCCAAGGCCCCCGCTTCAGGCATCAGCCTGTGAGGAGATATGGCGGTTATCCTAAGCGTTCACTGGGGCGTGCACGATTCAAGCGCGGCCTTGTTCGACGATTATACGCTTCTCGCTGCGGTGCAGAAGGAACGTCTGACCCGCATCAAGAAAGATGGCGGCGATCCCTCGATCTGCGTCGATGAAGTGCTTGCCATCGCGGGCCTCAAGCGCTCAGCCATCGACGTCGCCGTTTTCAGCCGCATGCTCGTCACGCGCGGCATGTTGCGCCAGCCGTTGCTCCGCTCCATCGCCGAAAAGCTACAAGGCAAATCGAGCAAGACAACCGATCTTGCTAACCGCATGCGCCGCGCCGTTAGCATGGATGCGAGCCGGGTCGTCAATGTTGCGGCGCTGCGCCGTCATTTTGGCCTCCCGCGCGGGACCACGATCCACTTCGCCAATCATCACGAAGCCCATGCTTTGCCAGCTCTGTTCCATACCGATTGGGACAATGCGCTGCTCTACACAGCCGACGGCTATGGCGACAACGTCAACTATAGCCAGCGCATCTTTCGCTACGAGCAGATCGACTGCCAGTTTGGCGACGACCGTTGGTTGCTCACCCCCTACCGCAACGACAGCATCGCGCGCGCCTATATGTACGTCACCGAGGCGCTCGGTTTCAAACCGCTGCATCATGAAGGCAAGATCACGGGCCTCGCCGCCTTTGGCGAACCTGCGCTCGCGGAAGCTTTCCGGAAGCCGTTCTCCGTCGACAAGCGCGGCATCATTTCCAGCGCGTTCAGCAGCGCCGATGAGCAGCGGGCCTATTATTTCAAAGCTTGCGCCGATCAACCGCGGGAAGTCTGCGCCGCCTCCATCCAAGTGGCGACGGAGGCCGTGATACTTGAATCGGTGACACGGATCCTGGAACGGGAGAGGGTTTCCCATATCGGCCTGGCTGGCGGCCTGTTCGCCAACGTCAAACTCAACCAGCGTCTTGCCGAGGAAACCGGCGCCGAGGAAGTCTTCATCGTACCGCCCATGGGCGACGAAGGCCTCACCATCGGTGGCGCGCTCGACTTTCTCCTGCGACGGGACGGAATGCCCACGTGGCTGCGGCAACGACACCGTCTCGACGGCATCTACACCGGTCGCGATTTCGATGCGAATGCGACAGCTCGCATTCTCAAGCATGACAAGCGCATTCACGTCGTTGAAGGATCGCTGGCAGCGACAACGGCCCGGCTGCTTGCCGATGGCCAGGTCGGCGCGACCTTTCTCGGGCCGATGGAATATGGCCCGCGCGCTCTGGGCGCCCGTTCGATCATGGCGTCTCCCCATCGCCGCGACATCAACGATTCGATCAACAAACGGCTCGATCGCACCGAGTTCATGCCTTTCGCGCCGGTCGTGCCAGAAAGCGATGCCGCCGATGTCTTCGATGTCACGTCAACCAACGCTTATGCCTGTCGCTTCATGACGATCACCTGCAACGTCAAGGGACAATGGGCGGAACGCATTCCAGCCGTCGTGCATGTCGACAATACGGCACGGCCGCAGATCATCACGCGCGATCCCAATCCGCTCTATTTCGACATTCTCGATGCTTTCAAGCACCAGACCGGCACGCCGGTTCTGATCAACACCAGCTTCAACGTCCACGAACAACCGATCATCAATACGCCCGAGGAAGCCGCCACGGCCCTCGTCGACGATCGCGTCGATTTTCTCGTTACACGCGATGCGATTTTGACCGTCAGCGGGTAGTTCATGTTCACCGCACGCGACATCATCATCTTCTGTATCGGCTTGGCGCTCGCCCTTTCCGTGTGCCTGATGATCGGCTGGATCCTCGGCGCACGCCGCCAGGGAAAACTCATCCGCCGCGATGCCAATCGCGCCACCTTGAATGCGCAAGCCAGGCTCCGCCAAGTCGACGGGGATTTCGTGCTTGTGGCGGGGGACTCGACCGTGGCGCATTTGGTTTTGAGCCCGATCGCCGATTTGCCGGTCATTGAAGTTGCGCTGCTGGGTCTGACCAGCGGGGAATTCCATCCCCGGATCACCCAGATCCTCTCCGGCCGCCGACCGCGCATCACCGTCCTGTCGATCGGCGCCAATGACGCGCTGCAGAAGGGCGCCAGCGAAGCGACGCGCACGAACTTCAAAGAGAATCTGCGCAAGATCGCCAATGCCGTCGAAGGCCGCGAGGCGACCTTCATTCTATCCCTGCCGCGGATCGACACCGCCGCGCCGGACTACGCCCATGGCGCTGCCGCGATGGAGAGCCTCAACCGGGATGCAAACGCCTTTGCCCGCGCGCATCGCTGGATCTATGTCGATGGCGCCCAGATCTGCGACGCTGCGGACCACCGCGGCGAGCCGATGTCCGTCGACGGGCTGCACCTGACGCCCGATGCCTCGCGGGAAATCGCGCAGGCGCTGCGCCGGCGGATTGCCGCCGTCATGGATATGAACAGCAAAAAGCCGGCCCCTGCGGACCGGCCTTTCCAAGCTTGAAACAAGTCTACCTGAAACGGCGAACCGTTACTGGCGATATTGCTGAATGCGCGTGGTACGCAAACCGGCCAGACCATGCTGGTCGATCGACATCTGCCAGCTCAGAAACTCATCGACGGTCAGGGTGTAGCGGGAGCAGGCTTCGTCCAGGGACAAAAGACCTCCCCGCACCGCAGCCACCACTTCAGCCTTACGCCGGATGACCCATCGCTTGGTGGTCGGCGGCGGGAGATCGGCGATCGTCAGAGGACTTCCATCGGGCCCGATGACATATTTGACCCTCGGGCGGTGGGGCTCGGTCATGTTACTCACTCGCGTACTAAATGGTGACCTCAACTATTGAGAACGGTACCTGCGCGGATTTAAAATTTGCCTAAGTGAGGCGCTGACTTTTCCCGTAAAAATCGCCTAAAACACTGCCATTTATTGCCAATTTCTTTCCAAGGCCGCGAAAGCGTGCCCGTTCGGAACAGGCTCAAACGGATGGTTAACCATAATTGCGGTCAGCCGAATTTTCGCCCCATTCACAAACCGGTTTTATTGCCTTGGCAGCCGGGCCGGCCGTCCCCACATAAAGCGACAACGCAAGCCTGACTGTTTGGCGGTTGCATTTGCCGCCAGAATGGTCTTTGACATCGGCCTGTTTCACGAGATTTGACCCATGTTTTCCGCCCGCAGCCTGGCAGAATCGTCTGGCGCCCCGCTGAATTCGCTTGGCTTGCCCAAGCCGGCGGGGGAAACGCGCGTGGTCGTCGCCATGTCCGGCGGGGTCGATTCTTCGGTTGTCGCCGCTTTGCTGGCCCGGGAGGGGTATGACGTCATCGGCGTCACCCTGCAGCTCTACGATCACGGCGCCGCCACCCATCGCAAGGGCGCCTGCTGCGCCGGCCAGGACATCAACGATGCCCGCCGCGTCGCGGAGCGCATCGGCATTCCCCATTACGTCCTGAATTATGAAGGGCTGTTCCGGGAAAAGGTCATCGACGCTTTCGCCGATTCTTATTTGGCGGGCGAGACGCCGATTCCCTGCGTTGCCTGCAACCAGCACATCAAATTCGCCGATCTGTTCAACACCGCCGTCGACCTGAACGCCGATGTATTGGCCACCGGCCATTATATCTCGTCGCGCGCCGTGGAAGGTTCGGACGACCGTGCGCTTTATCGCGCCGCCGACGCCGACCGCGATCAGAGCTATTTCCTGTTCGCCACCACCCGCGACCAGCTGCGCATGCTGCGCTTCCCGCTCGGCGACCGGCCCAAGGCGCAGGTGCGCGATCTGGCGCGTGAATTCGGTCTCGTTGTCGCCGACAAGCCCGACAGCCAGGACATTTGTTTCGTACCGTCGGGCAAATATACCGACATTATCGCCCGCCTGCGGCCCGAGGCTGGCGAGCCCGGCGATATCGTCCATATCGATGGACGCGTGCTTGGCCGCCACACGGGCATCGTCCGCTATACGATCGGCCAGCGGCGCGGCCTTGGCCTCACCGACCATGCGACAACCGGCGGCACGCCCCTGTTCGTGGTGAAGCTCGATTCGGCCAAGCGCCAGGTCATCGTCGGCCCGCGTGAGGCGCTGGCGACGCGCGCGGTGCATCTGCGCGACGTCAACTGGATCGGCAGCGGCGACTTCGCCACAATTCCCGCAGCCGGCGTCGAAATCGCCGCCCGCCTGCGCTCGACCCGCGCGCCAGCCCCCGCGGTGCTGCGCCGCGACGATACCGGCGCCGTGGTTGTGGAACTGCTGTCGGGCGAGGACGGCGTTTCGCCAGGCCAAGCCTGCGTCTTCTACGAAGACGCCTCACCGCGCGCCCGCGTCCTCGGCGGCGGCTTCATCCGCGCCACTGCATAGCCTAAGCTTGCGTATGCGGCTCGCACAAGGCAAGCATGCACGGTAGATATGGACAACATGGCCGGGGGCGACGAGAAGCGCGTGCAGACCATCACCAGTTCCAACGTCGAAGACGCTTACGCGCGCTGGGCGCCGGTCTACGACAATGTGTTCGCGCTGATCATGAAGCCGGGGCGCCAAGCCGCCGCTGACGCGGTCAATCGCCTCGAAGGCCGCGTGCTCGATGTCGGCATCGGCACCGGCCTCGAACTGCCGCTGTTTTCCACTCAAGTGAAGATCACCGGTATCGACCTCTGCGGCCCGATGCTGGACATCGCCCGCCGACGCGTCGCCGATCTCGGCCTCCGCAATGTCGAGGAGCTGCGCGTCATGGACGCCATGAACCTCGAATATTCCGATCACAGTTTTGACGCCGCCGTCACGCCCTACGTCATCACCACCGTGCCTGATCCGGCGCGCACCCTGGACGAAATGGTCCGCGTCGTGCGCCCAGGTGGTGAGATCATCATCGTCAATCACATCGGCGCCGAAAGCGGCCCTATCTCCTGGATCGAAGCGGCCATGGCCAAACAGGCGGCCAAACTCGGCTGGCGCCCGCAATTCCCCTGGTCGATCATCGGTGACTGGATCGCTGCGCGTCCCGAGGTCGAATTGCTCGAGCGCCGCACCCTGTCGCCGCTCGGCCTGTTCACGCTCGTGCGGCTACGGCGCAAATAGAGCGTTCACAGCGTTTCGCAGCTCGGCGGCATCGCCGAGCGCCATGAACGAGCGCCTTGAACGAGCGCCTTGAAGACCCATCAAAACAAAGCTTCTAGACAAGCCGCGTTTCTGTCGAAAGGCGACCTGCTCTAGGCTCTGGCAAGCCGGCGGTGGCCGGGCCGTCGTAACGCCGACGCGCCTCTTCTACCAGCGGCTGATGGGTGAAGGCCCATTGGCCCAGGGCCCGCACCGGTCCTTGCAACGATATGCCCAGGCCCGTCAGCTCATAATCGACTTGCGGCGGCACGGTCGGTCGCACCGTGCGGATGACGAAGCCGTCGCGCTCAAGACCGCGCAGGGTCAATGTCAGCATCCGCTGCGAAACGCCGTCGACCGCCCGCCGCAGCTCATTGAACCGCATCGGACCGGCACCGAGCGTCATGATGACCAGTACCGACCATTTGTCGCCGATACGGGTCAGGGTTTCCCGCACATGCTGACAATTGCCGGTGACACCCGTGTTCCTTCGTTCCATGCCTGTGCCTTCTTGCGCAAAGATCAGTTGGAAGTTAGGTAACATTTAGTAACTGGGGTACAAGCCCCATTGCTGCCTTTTCCGTCATTGGAGTTGCCCGTGCCGTCGAAACTTCACGTTATCATCACCAGCACCCGTCCTGGCCGTATCGGCCCAGCTGTCGGCAAGTGGTTCAACAGCTACGCCCAGAAGCATGGCGGCTTTGACTCGACATTGGTCGACCTCGCCGATTTCAATCTGCCGGTCTTCGACGAGCCGATGCATCCGCGCATGCAGAAATACGAGCACGCGCACACGAAGAAGTGGAGCGAGAGCGTCAAGTCGGCCGATGCCTATGTCTTCGTTGTTCCCGAATACAACTACAATCCGCCGCCGTCTTTCTTCAACGCGCTGAACTACGTCTACAACGAGTGGAACTATAAGGTGGCGGGCTTCGTCAGCTATGGCGGCGTCTCCGGCGGCCTGCGCTCGGCCCAGGTTGCCCGCTCGATGGCCACCTCCTTGAAACTGGTGACACCGCCGGAAGGCGTGCCCGTCCCCGCCGTCGGCGCTCTGCTCGACGACAAGAAGGAATTCAAGGGCAACGACGCGATCGAACTGTCCGCCAAGACCCTGCTCGACGAAATGCTCAAGTGGGATTCGGCGCTCAAGACCCTGCGTTGAACGACGCAAAGCGATTCGCCTGAAACAAACAGCCCTCCCGGTCTTGCGACCAGGAGGGCTTATTTTTTCTGCATCCGTTTCAACACATCGGCCAGAGAGCCACGGGCCTCATCATAGTCCGCCCATGGCTTGATCTTCTCCAGCAACGCCGGCGCCGTGCGCAGCGTGAACGCCTTGGGATCGAGCCCTTTGCGCACGCGCGTCCACGGCAATGGCATGGAGACCAGAGCGCCAGGGCGCGCACGTGGTGACAGCGGCGCCACGGCGGTCGATTTACGATCATTGCGCAGGTAGTCGAGAAAGATCCGCCCGCCCCGTTTCGCCTTCGCCATATTGACCACATAGCGATCCGGCGTATCGGCCTCCATGGCCAGACACAGCGCATAAGCGAAGTTCTTCGCCGTCGGCCAGTCCGCCAGCCCGCGCCCCTTGTCGATCAGCGGCACGACTACATGCAGCCCCTTGCCGCCCGTGGTCTTGCAGAAGCTTTCCAACTTCACCGCCGCGAGCCGCTCCTTCAGATCCTTCGCCGCCTCGATCACCGCATCGAAGGCAACGTCCGGCCCCGGGTCAAGATCGAACACCAACCGGCCGGCATGATCAGGATCTCCAGGCACGCCATTCCAGGGATGCAGTTCAAGCGCCGCCACCTGCGCCAAAGCCGCGAGCGCTTCCTTGTGATCGATGCTGACATAGGGCGGCTTCTCGCCCGCGATCTCCATCAGATCGATCAAATCGGACATGCCCTGCATGGCATGGCGCTGAAAGAAGCTCTCACCACCGATGCCATCGGGCATGCGCACGATGGAACAGGGCCGGCCCCTGAGATGCGGCATCATCCAATCGCCGACACTGTCGAAATACTGCGCCAGGTCGAGCTTCGTCACCGGCCGCCCATCGCCACCATCGGGCCACAGCGCCTTATTCGGTTTGGAAATATCGACGCCCATGACGCGGGCCAACGAGCCGGATCGTACAGGCGCCGCCGACGCGGCAATCGGAGGCAGTGTAGGTTTCGGCATTTCGACCACAACCTCCTGCGCTGGCTTGTCAGCGCGCAGCCCCTTGAATGCTGCCTGCCGCACCATGCCATCATCGGTCCAACCGGCGAATTCAATCTCGGCCACCAGCACCGGCTTCAACCAGTGGATCGTCTTGTCGGCCTTCGGCGCGCTCTTGCCGCTGAACGGACTACGTCGCGCCGCATGAGCCTTCAGTTCCGGCATCAGTTTTTGCACGACACTTTGGCCATATCCTGTCCCGATACGCCCGACATAGGCCAGCTTGCCGTCGCGATAGACGCCGCCGAGCAGCGAGCGGAAGGATTTGCCGTTCGACGTCCACGCGCCAATGACGACCTCATGGCCGGCGCGGCATTTGATCTTGCGCCACAGATCGCTGCGGCCGGAACGGTAAGGCGCTTCGAGCCGCTTCGACACGATGCCTTCCAGATGCAGCGCGCGCACCGATTGCAGAACCTCGTCGCCCTCGGACAGGAAATGATCGAGATAACGCAGCCGGTCGGTGCCATGTCCTTTAAGAAAATCGTTCAGCCGCAACTTGCGTTCCTGCAACGCTTGCTCACGCAGATCTTCGCCCTCAAGGAACAGCAGGTCGAAACCGAAGAACACCAGGTCCTGCGTCTGCGAGGCCGACAAGGCCGCCTGCAGCATCGGGAAGTCGGTTCTGCCGTCGCCATCAAGCGCTGCGATTTCGCCATCGATCATACAGTCCGGCAATGCGCCGGCCGCCTTGGCGATCTCGGGAAAGCGCTTCGACCAATCGAGGCCGGTGCGTGTCAAAACCTGCGCCTGCCCCGCCTCGACACGCAGGATGATGCGATAGCCATCGAGCTTGATCTCATGCGCCCAGCCGCTGCCCGATGGCGGCTGATCGAAAGCGGCACAGAGCTGCGGCGCGACAAACGCCGGCATCGCAGTCTTCTCCTTGCGCTTGTTCTCCTTGCCCTTGGCAGCCAGCTTGCGCGCGCCGGCGCTCTCCTTCGGCTTCGAATGCCAGATCGCATCAGGCGAAGGCCCCTTGTGGGTCATGAAGGGTTCCGGCGCCTTGCCCCGTCCGGCGGCGATCGCCTGTAGGCTTCGCCCGGAGGCGGCCGAACGATCGCCCTGCAACACGCCATCGTCATCGCCTTCGACCGCATATTCATCGCGATGCTTGATCAACAGCCAGTTGGTGCGCTTGCCCCCGTTGCGATCCTGCTTCATGCGCACCAGCACCCAGCCGCCCTTCAGCCGCTTGCCCTCAAGCACGAATTTCAGATCGCCCTTCAGCAACTCCTTGTGCGGATCGGCCGACAGCCAATAGCCCCGGTCCCAGATCTGCACCGTGCCGCCGCCATATTCGCCCTTCGGGATGGTGCCTTCGAAATCGCCATAGTCGAGCGGGTGATCCTCGACCTCGACCGCCAGCCGCTTCACCGTCGGATCGCGCGAGGGACCGCGCGTCACCGCCCAGGATTTGAACACTCCGTCGAGTTCCAGGCGTAGATCGTAATGCAGCCGGGTGGCATCGTGCTTCTGAATGACATAGCGCAGCGCCTGCGCCGGCACCGCGCGCGCCGCCCCCTGCGGCTCCTGGGTCTTCGAGAAATCGCGTTTGGCGCGATATGTCTTGAGCTTGCCTGACGCCACCGGCCCGCCTTTCCGACCCGCGCCTGTGGACAGTTGGCCCTGTTGGCCACCCCGCCGGCGCCTTGATCCCCCTGGATTTCCGCAAGATAGCGCAAGAACGCCGCTTAGCGCAGCCCACCCCACCAGAAGTGCCATCCCCTGCTTGACACCCCCGCAGCCTGCCCCCTATACCCCCGCTCATCCGGCGCGCCGGAGACCCCGTGGCGGGGTAGCTCAGCTGGTTAGAGCACGGGAATCATAATCCTGGGGTCGGGGGTTCGAGTCCCTCCTCCGCTACCACCCTGCCCCTCTGCTGGCGCAGGATGAATTCCAAAAATTTCCTGACAAGCGCAATGACCTGCGGCACGTTCGATTGTCCCTGGATTGTTTCGGACTCGGGATTGCCCAGGACTTACCCGCCCCGAACGATCGTCGTCCGCTGGCTCGTCAAGGTCGGAGCGGAACGAGCAAACCAATTTCAATCACACAGCACCGACTGATTTCGAGCGCTTTACGCAAAACTGGCGTGGTCCAGTCGTTCTGATACACTGCGACACCAATGGGGAAACCCGGCACGGGTCCAATTCACATGCCAGACGAACAGTGTTTTGAGCTGGATGAGATTATTATCACGGGCGAATTGGCGCGTCGTGATCGACCTGATCGCAATTATCAGCGGGAAAATTTAGCGCTGCACGATCTGAGCCGGCAGATGGCTCATAATCCTCAGCAACTTCTCCCCCATCTCGTCGAACAGGCGCTCGACCTTTGCAGCGCCGATTCTGCCGGCATTAGTGTTCTCGACGGCCCGGTTTTTCGTTGGACAGCCCTGCACGGCAAGCTTGAGGTTTTCGACGGAGAAACGACGCCCCGCCATGACAGCCCTTGCGGCGTCTGCCTGGATCAGGAGGGAGCGCTTTTGATGCGCAATCCCGAACGAGTCTACGACTGGATCAGGAAGGCCAACATCACGGTGCCGGAAGTCCTGCTGGTGCCGCTCCCGATTGATGGCGGACAAAGCTTGGGAACACTGTGGGTTGTTGCAAAAGAGGGAGACGAATTTAACGCAGGCCATATGGAGACGTTGACCCATCTGGCCGCCTTTGCGGGAACAGCCCTGCGGATGCTCAAAGCCGACGAAAAGCTCAAACAGGCTCTTGAGGAGCAGGAGACTTTGACGCGGGAGATGAACCACCGCATTTCCAATATCTTCGCGATCAACAATAGCATTCTGGGACTGTCGGCCCGTCTTGCGGAATCGAAAGACGACTTGGTCGAAGTTTTGCGCGGCCGCTTTGGAGCGCTGGCCGATGCGCACGGCCTAGTGAGAAGATCATTCCATCCCTCGATAAAACCGCAAGGGGTGGATTTGGCTCAACTGGTCGAAAAGATCCTGAAGCCCTACTTCGTGCCGACACTTAAAGGGCAGAGTATCCAACTCGGCGAAAATACCACCAACAGTATGGCGCTGATGCTGCACGAACTCGCGACCAACGCCGTTAAGTATGGCGCGCTCAGCGTTGAGGGTGGTGAACTCCATATCGATTGGAAATGTAAGGACGACCAGCTCATCTTGAATTGGCAGGAAGATCGAGGGCCCACTGTCGTCCAACCAACCCGAAGCGGTTTTGGATCGAAACTGATCGCCAACACCCTGCGGTCCCTCCAAGGCACGATAAACTATGATTGGTCAGCAGAAGGATTGCGCGCGCAATTGATCGTTCCGCTCAAGAATTTGGAACGCTAAGCGAGCAGCAGGCGAAGTTTGGAAAGCAGCTCACGCTCGATATAAGGCTTCACAAACAACACAACATCATCGGGAAGTCCGTCGCGCTTAGCGTTCCCAGATGTGAGGATGATCTTGACCGGAGGCCACCGATCACGAACCACCCACATCAACTCGATACCATTCAACGACCCTGGCATCTGCACGTCGGAAATCAACACAAGAATATCAGACCTCGTCTGAAGCACGCCAAGCGCTTCATCACCATCCGCAGTGGCGACAACGGTGAAACCAGCCTCTACTAAGACTGCCTCCAAATTCAGGCGCTGCAGAGCATCATCCTCGGCAATCAAGATCATCAGAATTCTTTTCAAAATTCGAGGTCTATCCGTCCACTAGAAACACTCGAAATTCCAAATAGTTGCGCAGTATTGTGAAAATGCCCATGCGAGCTTGCCGAGACTGATGCGCGATGGGCCTCGGTCATCAGAGTTAAGCTGTTGATGGCACGGCCTCTTCGGTAATCCAGTGGAGGTAGAACTGGCCGCTACGCCCGCCTCGACAAACACACGCCGTCACAACCGCCCTTGGGCGGCCATGACGGCGGCAATGATCTCAACCCGGACTAGGACGCGATCAGCGCGATCACGCGCAACGGGCTGCCCGATCCCTTTTCGATTTTCAGCGGCGTGGTGATGAGCACGGCGCCTGTCGGTGGCAGCTGATCGAGATTGCAGAGGCTGGCGAGCCCCAGCTTGTTGGCGCCGTGCATGAGATGATGCGCCGGAAAAGCGGGCTCGAAAGCAAAGGCCTGTCCCGCATCGGTGCCGACCGCCTCGACACCCCAGCCGTTCACATTGCGCTGCTCGACCAGGAACTTCACCGCGGCCGCCGAGGGGCCCGGCACATGCGGGCCATCTTCCTTCATATTCAGAAAGGCCGCCGGATCCTCGCGCTTCGACCAGTCGGAACGCATCAGTACCCAGGCACCATCGGGGATGCGGCCATGACGCGCTTCCCAAGCCTCGATGAAGGCCGGCTCCAGCAGGAACTTCTCGTCCGCCTTCGCTTCCTTCGAGCAATCGATCACACAAGCCGGTGCGATGAAGCGGTCGATCGGAATGGTATCGGTATAACCCTTGGCATTGTGCTGGCCCGTCACCCAATGGGCCGGCGCGTCGAAATGGGTGCCCGTGTGTTCGCCCAAGGCGATGTTGTTCCAGTACCAGGCCGGGCCGCGCTCGTCATAGTGCGAAATTTCGGTCGTGCTGAACGGGTCGGATTGCGCGAACGGCGGCGGCAATTGAATGACCGGGGTCGACGGCCGCAAGGTTTGCGTCAGATCGACCATGCGGATCTGCCCGCCCGACAAGGCTGATACAAGCTGAGTAAGAAGCGCTGCTGACATATTTTTGCTCTCCTTCGATCCACCATAACCCGATTGAACCGCACCCGATGCGCGGCCGGAAAATCGCTTCATCGCATCCGCGAAACCACCACTGACGACATCGATGTCGTTGGCGACGACAACAATCTCAAATCCCTGCTGCCGCCGCTTCAACGCGGCTTCCGCATTGCCGGTGTAGATGCCGCACGGCACGCCGGCTTTTCGGCAAGCCGCGAGCACACGCTGGCAAGCTTCCTCATGGCGTCCGTCGATCTGAGGAAAGCAGCCCAAGGAAATCGCCAGATCGCCGGTGCCGATGAAAACAAAATCGATGCCAGCCGTGGCAGCAATGGCGTCGGCTTGCTGCACGCCACCTGCCGTTTCGATCATCACGCCGACAACGGTTCGCGCAATCGCGGCCTCATAATAAGCCGCGAAATTACGACCCAGCGGCCGCACGCCGCCGCCAGATCTTGTGCCCTGCGGCGGAAACCGGGCAGCGGAGACCACAGCCGCTGCTTCGGCCTGCGTCTCGATAAGCGGGACGATCACGCCTTCAGCGCCAGCATCCAAGGCCTGGCCGATGGCTAAGGCGGAATTCTCGGCGACGCGCACCAGAACAGGAGCGCGTTCGCCCACGGTGCCGATCGCTTCTTCGATCGTGCGCCGCTCCCAGAGGCCGTGTTGGGAATCGATGACGATCGCATCGGGAGTGGCTTCGAGCGCCAGCTCCAAAATCGCCGGCGTGCCCATCGACATCCAGAACATACCGACAGGCGCGTTCCCGCCAATCCGCTGTCGCAGGCATGTCCTGTCCGTGCTGGGCATTCCCCACTCCTCTCGCACCGCGTCCGTGCGCAGCATAGCCCGGCTAAATTCGCCGCGTCTATGCGGTTCCCGCAACGGAGAGCGTGTGAAACGGATAGTGCGCGGCTTCCCCTTCGAAGGCGGGAAAGCTGTGAAAATCCTGGCGCAAAGCATCGCGAACCGGCGACAGCATCGCCGCGTTCATCGCTTCCGCACTGTCGAACACCGTCTTGTTCCGCTGCATCGATGTGCGTAGCGAGAACGGCAGATCGGAAATGACAACCGCCGGCGTATAGATTTCGATTTTGCGAATGCCGGGAAACTTCGCCAGCAGATGCGGATGTTTGCCGACATAGAAGCGATGCCAGGCCTGCTCGTCCGCCGCAGGCCCGGCATATTCGACCAGATAGCTCAGCGGACCTTCGGGCGCGGCAACTGGCTGCGGCTCCGCGACCGGATAGCGGCGCGTCAACATCGCCTGATGGGAGGCTGCAGCACCGTTAAGGCTCGGCAGAAAATGCGGATCGGCCAGGCAGGACAAATAGCCATTCGCCTGCAGGCAACGCTCCAGATCGGCGATCTCAGAAAACTCGAGCTGCAGAACGAGAACCGGCGACCCACCAAGGTCGGCGGCATAATGAGGATCGTGCGCGCTGGCTGGCGAGAAAACATGGCCTTCGATCAGGCCGCGACAGCCACGCAGCAAAGCCACCAAGCCCTGCCGATCGTAAGAGTCCAGAGCGGGCTTGCCCTCGCCGGCACGATCCCCAATGCAATCCCATTGACAGAACCAGGAAATCGTCATTCGCCCGCCCCTTTACGCTAACGTTTCAACGCGATGCCGGCCTTCACAAGATCCCACGTGTCGGCCGAGCAGCCGCGCTCTCGCAGTTTGAACTTCTGGATCTTGCCGCTCTCGGTGCGCGGCAGAGCGTCGAAGAATTCGACAAAGCGCGGGATCGCGAAATAGGAGAGCTTGCCCTCGCAGAAACGCACGAGGTCGGCAGGCTCCACGCTCTCGCCCGCTTTCAGCACGATGGCGGCCATCACCTCGTCCTCAGCCAGATCAGAGGGCACAGGAAAGACGGCCGCGACTTCGACGGCGGGATGCGACGACAACACCTGCTCGACATCGAAGGACGAGACATTCTCGCCCCGGCGGCGGATCGTGTCCTTCATCCGATCGACGAATTTGAAATAACCGCTTGGATCGCGGACGACGCGGTCTCCCGTATGCAACCACAGATTCCGCCACGCCTCGACCGTCTTCTCGGGCATGCCAAAATAGCCGGCCGCCATGGCGAAGGGTTCGTTGGCGCGCAGTAGCAATTCGCCCGGCACGCCGTCTGAAACCTCATTGTCCTCGTCATCGACAACCCGCGCCTGGAACCCATCGGCCAGACGCCCCATCCAGCCCGGTCGCCGGCTATCAGACGTGGTGCCGATCACCGCATTGCTTTCGGTCGCGCCATAGCCATCGAGCAGCAGGATGCCGCTGCGCTCCGTAAAGACCTCATGGAAATGACCGGGCACGCCCGGCGCCAAAGCGACGCGCACGCGATGCCGCTTCTCATCCTCGCTCGGCGGACGCGACAGCAGCATCGGCACCATGGCGCCCAACACATAAGTCACCGTCGCGCCTGAAGCGACGAGACGGGACCAGAAATTGGAAACCGAGAAGCGTCGCTCCACCACCTGCGTGCTGCCGGACAACAGCGCCTGGAAAAAGCAATTGAGCGCATTGGTGTGAAACAAGGGCAAGGTGGTATGCAGCACATCCCCCTCGCCGACACCCAGTTGCCGGCCCGTGTAAAAAGCCCACCAGAAATATTGCCCATGCGGACAGCAGACGCCTTTCGCTGGCCCTGTCGTGCCCGACGTGAACAGAATGGTCAGAAGATCGTGTGGCTGCAATTTCGCGGGCGCGACGGGCGTGCCGTTGCGCGGCATCGGAGCAACGACAAGACCGTCACGCGCTGGAAATTCCGCTGCGTCGAAGTCCTGATCGACAATCCAGATTGTCGTGACGCCGGCGGATGCCAGATCAAGCCCCTCGAGCGCCGGCAGCAACTCGCGCTCCACCGCGATCAGACGGCTGCCGCTGACATTGAGAATGTGCTGGAGCTGAAGGCCTCTGGCGGCAGTGTTGATCGGCACGGATACCGCACCAAGCCAGGCGCAGCCCAAAAACAGTTCCAGGAACTCGGAGCGATTGCTGCACAACAGCGCAACCCGATCGCCAGCGTTCACGCCAGCAGCTCCAAGAGCTCCGGCACAACGAGCCGCTCTGTCGGGAGCCTCCGCAAACGACCAGGCGTCGTCGCCGCAGACAAAAAGCGGCCGCGCGCCATAGCGATCGGCCTGCTGGCGCAACATCTCCGGCACCACGCGGGCCGATGGCGGAAAGGTCGACCGCAGGTCGATCAGCGAAGTCACGGCAGGGCCGCCTCGATCCGCATGGCGCGCAGGTTCATCAGGAGAAGGTCCTCATGTGCGAAGCCCCATCTCCTTCAGGAGCGGCATCACCTCCTGGCAGAAATACGGCAACTCGTCCTTATAGTTCACGAAGGACAGAGCCGCGCCGCCATAGCCGACCTCGGCGAACTTGGCCAACTCCCCGGCGATCGTTCGTGGTGTGCCAACCAGAGGATAGCTACCCGTGCCAGCGGCGAAACGCTGCTTGTAGAGACGGAACGCTTCATCCTCGTGGCTGTGGCTGAAATTCTTCTTCTGCTGCATGTGATAATCGACGGCCAATTCGTCGATCATGTCGCGCGAATAGTAGTCGTAATAATCCTCGGCCTCCGCCTGGGTCGGCCGGCAGACCACATGGCCAATGGTGTAAACGCCGACCGAGCGGCCGAATTTCTTCGCCCGTTCGCGGATATCGGTGACATGTTCCTTGCCACTGTCCAGATCGGTAAAGCTGGTGAAGAGATGGTCGCAGTTTTGCGCCGCGAAATCCCGGCCGGTCGGGCCAAACGCCGCGTTCATCGTCACCGGCCGAGGCTTCTGCAAGGAGGCCGGGCGGCTCACCGCGCCTTTGAGCTTGTAGTTGGCGCCATCGAAATCGATCGGCCCATTGCTGTTGTAGGTCTTGACGATGACGTCGAGCCATTCGGCCGCTTGCGCATAAGGCTCTTTCTGCAAGCTCACGCCGAACATATCGAACTCGTCCGGGTTCCAGCCACAGACGATGTTCAAGCCGGCGCGACCATGGCTGATGTGATCGACCGTTGCCAATGCTTTGGCCGCATAAAGCGGATGCAGCAGCGGCACGTGCACGGTCATGAACAGCGCGATGCGCTCGGTGATCGAGGCGAGGCCGGCTGCGAATGTGAAGGTCTCGAACGACCATTCGCGCACATTGCTCGATCCGCCATAACCGCGCCAGCGCGCGATCGGCAGAAAGAAGTCCATGCCGGCCTTGTCAGCGATCTGCGCCGCGGCCGCCACATCATCCCAGTCCGCTTTCCAAGCTTCCGGAACGACCGAGAATGTCAGCCCGCGATCCGCGTTGGCTGAGAAAACGCCAAGCTTGAAGCCTGTCTGCTCTGGATCCGACATTGGGTTGAAGATTGGCAACCTCAGTCTCCCGCGTCAAACAATATACTGTATATTAAATGCTCGCTTACAAACCTTGTCAAGGTGCGGCACAGCCGGCCGGCACCGAAAAAAGCCGCAGATCAGTCCTCGCCTTCAGCTTGAAACGCTATCGCCGCCGCATCCACATGCTTGATGAAGAGTGCCGCCGCCTCCGCCCCCTTGCCGGCGCGAAAAGCCTTGTAGATCGCCCGCAGGCGCTGCAGCACGTCCTTACGAACGTCTTTGTTCGACAGGGTTTTAAGGCGCACGGCCTGAACGTGATCGATATAGCGTGTGAGCGCCCGCGCCAGGCTGACGTTCTCGACTTGCGCCAGCCAAGCACCCCGAAAAGCCGCATTGGACAAAATGAAAGCCGTCGTATCGCCAGTTTCGCTGGCGTGCGCGCAATCGTTGATCGCCGCTTCCAGCTTCTGCAGCACCGCAGGGGTCATGTGGGTCGCCGCGCTGGCGGCGGCCGAGGGCTCGAGCAAGCGGCGAATCTCGAAAATATCCGCCACTTCCTGGCGGCTGATCCGGCGCAGTACAAAGCCGCGCGACGTGCTCTCCAGCATCCCCTCATGCACCAGCTGCATCAGCGCTTCGCGAACCGGCATCCGCGAGATGTTCAAGGCCGCTGCGATGTCGAGATCCACGAGCCGTTCGTCAAAGGTCAGCTGACCATGGGCGATCCGGTCACGCATCAGGTCGTAAACCTGTTCGCGCAGGTTCTTCGGTTTAGAGACCGCCGGCCCGCGCTGAATCGCGCGCTTCTGACCGAGACCCTTTTTCACGACCGCGAGGTCGCCGCGTTTGCTATCCAGTCGTGGGCGCAAGTCAGCCTCCACCATTCGTCTACGACGGCACCGATTCCATCAAGAGCTTCGTATAGGGATGTTTTGGCCGGGCGAACACCTCCTCGGTCACACCTTCTTCAACGATTTCGCCGCGATACATCATTAGGATGCGGCTACAGAGATAGCGCACGACACCAAGATCGTGGCTGATGAACACCATGGTCAGATTTTTCTGGCGATTGAGCTCCAGTAGGCAATTCAGGATATGGGCCTGAACCGAGACATCGAGGCCGGAAACGATCTCATCGGCAACGACGAGTTTTGGCTCAAGACACAGCGCGCGACCAATGTTAACGCGTTGCCGTTGCCCGCCCGATAGCTGCGATGGAAAGCGGGTAAGACAATCCGCCGGCAGGCCGATGTCTTGCAGAATATTGTCAGCCGCCGCCCGGCGTTTCTCCACTGGCAGGCTGTTCGGCCCCACTTCCAGCCCCTGGGTCAACAGCTGCAGAACACTGCGGCGCGGATTAAGTGCGGATTGAGGATCCTGAAAAATCAACTGGGTATCGCGGCGGGTGAGATGCAGCGTGTTGCCCAGCGCGCCGCGTTCCTCACCGGCGATCTTGATCGTCCCTTCCGTGGACTTCTCGAGGCCGACGATCAGCCGGCCGATCGAACTCTTGCCGCTGCCGCTCTCGCCGACAATGCCCAGAATCTCGCCGGGCCGCACGGTGAAACTCGCCGAGCGCACCGCATCGAACGAAGTCTTCCGCAGGCCCAGAAATCCGCGTCTGGCCTTGTACTCAAGCCGAACGTTCTGGAACTCGACGGCGGGCTTCTGCGCACTGGCGGCCAGCGGTTCGACAAGAATGGGCGCGCCGCTGGCGAATTCGAAATCACCGCAAGTATCGCCACAGCGCGTCCAATGGTTCTCGCTGACGAAGCGGCGTTCCAGCCTGGCGCTGACGCAAGCTGCATCCTTCGCCGGGCATCGCTGGGCAAAGCGGCACCCAGCCAGTGTCGAGAACATTTTCAGCCCCGGCATCTGTTCCGAGAGGGTCGGCAACATGCGACGTTCGCCGGTCAGACGTGGAATCGCCGCCAGAAGGCTCTTGGTATAGGGATGCGACGGCGCTTGCAGGACCGCTTCCGCCGGCCCGAACTCGACCATGTCGCCGGCATACATCACGCCGACAGTCCGGCAGACATTAGCCGCCAGTCGCAGATCGTGAGTGATGAACAGAACCGCCGTTCCGTGTTGCGCCTGCTGCGCAGCGATCAAACGCATGATCTGCGCCTGCGTCACCACATCGAGCGCCGTCGTCGGCTCATCGGCCACCACCAAGGCCGGCTCGCCGCTGAATGCCATGGCGATCAAAACGCGCTGACACTGCCCGCCCGAAAGCTCATGCGGATAGCGCAGCAGCATTTCTTCGGCATTGGACAATCCGACCTGCTGCAAACGTTCGATCATCAGGGAGCGCAAAACGTCCTTAGCGACGCCCAGATGCTTCAGATGTTCCTGGAATTGATCGCCGATCGATCGCACCGGATTGAGGGCGCTGAGCGGCTCCTGCGGAATGAACGCGATGCGCCGGCCGAGCAGATCGCGGCGCGCGCTCTTACTCAAGTTCAGAAGATTTAAGCCTTCGAATATCACCTCGCCCGACGAGACGCTGAAATTATCGGGCAGAAGCCCCGAGATGACGCGCCCGATCATGCTCTTGCCGGCGCCGGATTCGCCGACAAGCCCGATGACATCGCCTTTGTTCAAGCTGAACGAGATATCGCGCAGCAGATCGACAGGCTGTCTCTGCATGCGGGCCGTGACGGTGACGGCGTTAAACGACAGGACGGTCATGTCAGCTGGTCCTCCGCCGGAAGCGCGGATCGAGTGTGACGCGCAGCCCCTCGCCCAGGAGGTTGAACCCGAGAACGGTCACGAACATCGCCAAAATGGGCAACAGGATGCCCCACGGCGCTTGATACATATAGCTGCGGGCACTGGCGATCATCATGCCCCAGGCCGGCACATCCGCCGGCACGCTCAAGCCGACAAAGCTCAAAATCGCTTCGACGATGACGCCGATGCCGACTTGCAGGCTGAACAGCGTAATCACCAGCGGCGCGACGCTCGGCAGAATCTCGCGCAGAATGATTCGGGTGTGGCTAAAGCCCAGAAGCTGAGCGGCCGACACAAAATCCTTGCGCCGCACCACCAGCACTTCAGAGCGGACAACGCGGCAGAAGCGCGTCCAATCGACCAGGACGATGGAGAGGATGACATTGCCGATCCCTGTGCCAAAGCCGACCATGAGCGTCAGCGACAGAACGACGGGCGGCAGCGACATCCACAGATCGACGAAATAGCCGATGAGACGATCGACCCAGCCGCCGAAATAGCCGGCGATCAAAGCCAGGGTCGTGCCAAACAGCATGGCGCCGATGGCAGCGAGAAAGCCAACCATCAGGGCAACCCGCGCGCCGTAGATCATCTGCGAAAGAATGCAGCGCCCAAGGCTATCGGTACCGAAAGGATAATCGGCGATGCCGCCCTGCGCCCACATCGGCGGCAGCAGCATATTGGCCAGATCCTGATTGGCGGGATCGTTCGGCGCGATCTGCGGCGCGAAGAGCGCGAGCACGATCATCAGGCAAACGATCAGCGCGCCCACCACGGTCTTGGGCGAACGGACTGCTTGGTGAAAAGCCTCGGCGGCGAAGGATTTGTCTTCGGCACTCATTGCGCGCGCCTCAGCTTGGGATTGAGCACGACATAAAGCACATCGACAACCGTGTTGATCAGCAGCGTCATGACGCAGAACACCAGAGCGATCCCTTGAATGAGAGGCAAGTCATGGTTCCGCACGGCTTGAACCATCAGATTGCCCAGGCCCGGCAAGGAGAAGATCGATTCGACCAGCAGCGTTCCGCCAAACAGAAAGCCGAATTGCGCGCCGATCAGAGTGATGGTCGGCAAGGCGGAATTCTTCAGCATGTGCGAGATGATGATCTTTCGCTCCGACAGACCTCTTTGGCGAGCCGCCATCACATATTGCTCTTCGGAGGATTCAAGCAGCGAGGCACGCAACACGCGAATGACCAGCGGGCTGAATCCCAGCGCCAACGCCGAAGCCGGCAGGAGCAGATGCGACCAGGCGTTGAGCCAGTTTCGCCACTGACCGACCATCAGATAGTCGACCAGAAGAAACCCCGTGCCGCCAGGAATGGCCACGCCGGAATCGACCCGTCCCGCGATCGGCAACCAGCCCAGCGCCACGCCAAAGCCGAGCATCAGAAAGATCGCCCACAGAAACGCCGGAATGCACAACATGCAGATGACGGCGATTTCAAGCGGCGGTTCTCCGGCCGTGCCGCGAACCGCATAAAGAATGAGCCCACCGGGTATGCTGATCAGCAGCGCGAAAAACAGACCGACGAACGACAGTTCCAGCGTCGACGGCAGCGTGTTGGCAATCAGCCGCGTCACCGGCTCGCGAAACGAGATCGAACTGCCCAGATCCCCGTGCAAGGCATCTCTCAGCCAGATGACGAATTGCACCGGAATCGATCGATCGAGCCCCAACGCTTTCTGCACCACCTCGGCATCGGCCTGCGTCGCATTGGGCGGCAGCAGCAAGGCGAGAGGATCGGCAGGAAGCGCTCTGAGAACGACAAAGACGATAACGGACAGGAGAAGCATTGTTGGAATGGATCCAGCCAATCGCTTCAAGGCAACGCTGATTAAAGCCTGAAACATCGAGATACCGTGGCACTACTTTCCCGGCGGCCGCCTGCTACTTGCGCACGCGGCCGCTGCAACCATGATGGATCAGGCTTTGCGCGTCGCTTCGGCCGGCAGAACGTAGCCCGGCGTATATGTCGGGATTTCGACCGTCTTCTTGGTCACGATATTACCGACCGTTTGCAGCAACGGAATTGACCACGAATTATCGGACGCTTCCTTCATCAACGCACGATAGGCGTCGAGCCGTTCCTCAGACAGTTTCATGGCGAAGAGCTTATCGATCCGCTCAACGAGGCTTGGCTCTTTCCACGCCGAGAATCGCAGGTTCGGATTGAGAATGCGGCCAGCGTAGTTTTCCGGATCACCGGTGGCATTGGCCCAGCTGTAGAACATGATGCCGGGCAGTTTCGCCGCGTGATTGAGCTCAAGATATTTGGCGATCGTGGTTTCCTCAAGCTTCACATCGACGCCAATCTGACGCCACATCGCCGCGATCGCTTGGGAGATTTCATAATCGTTCGGGAAAGAACCGTTCGGGCACAGCAGGGTGAGGCGCAACGGCTTCGCCTGGCTATACCCCGCTTTCTTCAACAGTTCAGTCGCCTGCGCCCGATTGAACGGGAAGGAATAACCCGGAATATCAGCGCTTGAGCCCGGTGTCGTCAGGATCGACAATGGCTTCGCGGTGCCGGCGAAGAAGCCCTTCGACAGCGCCTGCTTGTCGATCGCCATATGCAGCGCCGTCCGCACATCCTTATTCTGCAGAACCTCCACATAACTTGGAACCTGCAACATATAGATCTCGGCCTGCGGATAGATTTTGACCGACAGGTCCGGCTTGCTTTGCAAGCGGATCGCTTCGCGGAACGGCAGCTGAACGGCAATGTCCACCTGGCCGGATTCGATCGCGGCGACGCGCGTCGATGCTTCCGTCAGGGCTTGGAAGGTGACGTTCTTGATCGGCGGCACGCCGCCCCAGTATTTATCGAAGGCTTCCAGGACGATCCGCGAGCCCCGCTGATAGTCCACCAATTTATAAGGACCGGCGCCGATCGGCTTGGCCAGGAAGCCATCGTCACCAACACTCTGGTGATAGGCCTTGGGCAGGATGTAGCAGCACAGAAAGCCGAGATAGAATTCAACCGACGGCGAGGGCTTCGAGAACACCATGACGCCCGACGTCGGCGAGATGATTTCGATATCCTTTAAATCCTGCAGCAACCCGGCGACCGCCAGTCTCTTATCCTTCTGCGGACGATCAACGAGGCTATATTTCACATCCTCCGTGGTCAGAGGCGAACCGTCATGGAACAGGATGTTGTCCTGCAGCGTGAACTCCAGCCGGGTTCTGTCATCATTGAGCCATTTCCGCTCCTTGATCTGGCGCGGCAGCAGCTTCTGGTCCGGCGAATAATGCAGCGGCGAATCGAACACGCTCTTGTAGATCGATTGCCCGAGCGGGAACGTAACGGACGTCGGATCCCAGCTTTGTACGTCGACGGGAAAAGCAATGTTGAGGGTCCCGGAGGCTTGCGCGGCCGCCAAGTCCGGCAGAAGCGCGGTCGCTGGAAGTCCCAACATCAACGAAACGAACTCACGCTTTGAAAGCTGACCTATCCCGCTCATCAGACACCTCATCAAACGAAATCTGTATTGCGCCGATTCATCGTCCTTAGAAAATCCGCCCACGTACCCGCGCCTAGCAAGGTTCGCGCCGTGTGGCGTGCCGTCGTCTGTGCTGTGAGCCTTACCCTCCCGGATAACCGCACTGTCATTCTCTCTTCAGCGCTCAAGGAACGCGAGAACGAAACAGTTAAGCTGGCCCCTCCCAACAATAATATACTGTATCCTGTTTGAAATGCTATTATGCTCCAATCTTGCAAGTCAAGCGTCGACGTCGAAAAGATGGTGGTTCGTATCGAAGTGCGATCCAAACAGCTGAACGATTGGTCAGACGCCTTATTATGGAGCAGTCATCTGATGCTTGCTGTGCAATTCGCTGAATATGGTGGCCCCGATGTTTTGCAACTGCGGGAGATCGACCGACCGAAACCTGGCCCAAACGAAGTCTTGATCGACGTTCATGCCGCGAGCCTCAACCCTGTCGATTGGAAGATTCGCTCAGGGTTTTTGCGCGCCGTTGTTCCCCTCGCTTTACCTGCCATTGTCGGGCGCGACGGCGCCGGCATCGTCAGCGAAATTGGCAGCGGCGTTGATCCGGCATTGCTGAATGCGCGGGTTTGCTTTTTCGCGCCGCGCGCCGTCGGCACATGGGCGGAGCAGATTGTTCTTCCAAGCTCATGTTTGGCGACGCTGCCCGACACGGTCTCCATGCAGGAAGCAGCCGGGCTTCCTCTGGCCGGATTGAGTGCTTGGATCGCCTTGGTCGAGACAGCCAAGATCGCGCCTGGCATGCGTGTTTTGATTCATGCTGGTGCCGGTGGTGTCGGGTCGCTGGCGATTCAGATTGCCCGCGCCCGCGGCGCTCATGTGGTGACCACTTGCTCGGCGCGAAATCGCGATTTCGTCACCGACCTCGGCGCTCATGAGGTCATCGCCTATGATGAAGCCCCATTCGAGTCCCAGCTGCGCGATATGGATGTCGTCTTCGACCTGCTGGGCGGCGACGTCCATCGCCGCAGCTATCAGGTCCTCAAGCGCGGCGGCACCATGGTTTGCCTGGTGGCTGAGCCTTTTGAAGATCGAAGCGCCGAATTCGGCGTCAAGGTCGTCATCGCGCCGGTCATGCCCCGGCAGGAGAGTCTCATAGCCTTGGTCGAGCTCGTCGCCTCCGGCGCCTTGCGCGTGCCCGTCGAAAAGCAGCTCCCCCTCGCCGATTTCAAAACGGCGCATGAGACCTCGCAGCTGGGTCACATGCGCGGCAAGCTCGTCATGCAGGTGCGTGGCGCGACCGGTCGATAATCGGCGAGCCCCCCTTCCCCTAACGTCCTCAATGCACGACCAGGGGCGTGGCCTGCGCCATGCCCCTGCCGTCTACTCACTCCGCCGGTGCGGCGAGCCCTTCCATTTCCTCGACCGACGCGGTTCGCCGCGAGAAGCGTTCGATGAGCACGGGGAAGACAATCAGAATGAAGAGGGGCGCGATCATGATACCGCCCACGATCACAATCGCTAGGGGTCGCTGAACCTGCGCGCCGATCGCCGTTGAGAACGCCGTCGGCAACAGACCCACGCCAGCTGCCATACATGTCATCATTACAGGCCGGAACCGGACCTCGCAGGCCTCGTAAACCGCGACGGATCGCTCCACCCCGCGGCTCATCAGTTGATTGAACTGAGACAGAAGGATGATGCCTTCCATCACCGAAATGCCAAAGAGCGCGATGAAGCCAACAGCTGCCGAGACGCTGAACGGTATGCCGGTGACAAGGAGAGCCAGAATGCCGCCAACCATGGCCATCGGAATCACGCTCAAACCGAGGAGCGTGTCTGTCAGGGACGAGAAATTCACGAAGAGAAGAACAGCGATCAGCATAATGGTCATCGGGATGATGATCTGAAGGCGCTTGATCGCATCCTGAAGATTGCCGAACTGTCCCGCCCACTCCAAGCGATAGCCAGCGGGAAGCTTCAATTCGGCGATTTTCTGCTGCGCTTCGTGGATCGCACTGCCGAGGTCGCGATCGCGCACGCTGAACTTGATTGGAATATAGCGCTGCTGTTGTTCGCGATAGATGAAGGACGGCCCGGAGACCAAACTGACCTTAGCTACCGCCTGTAAAGGCACGTGCATGATCTGGTCCGTATCGTCGTTTTTCACACCGATCGTCAGCTGGTTGAGCGCTTCGATATTCTTGCGATATTCCGGCGCCAGCCGAACCATGATCGGGAAGAAGCGGTCGCTGGTCGGCTCATAGAGGTTCCCAGCCTCCTCGCCACCAACAGCAGTCTGGATCGCCGTGTTGATATCTCCCGGCGCCAAGCCATAACGTCCTGCGGCAAACCGATCGATCTCGATTTTGACTGTCGGCTGACCCAGCAAGGTGTAGACGCTGAGATCGGCAATGCCAGGAACCGTGTTCATCACGGCTTTGATCTTCTCGGCAACCTCTTTCAACGTGTTGAGGTCATGGCCATAGACCTTGACCGTATTATCGCCCTTCACGCCAGAGATCGCTTCGGCAACATTATCCTGAAGATACTGAGAGAAATTGAACTCGATGCCGGGGAACTGTGCATTGAGAGTCTCACTGATCTCTTTGATCAGCGCCGGCTTATCCATTCCCGGGCGCCACTTAGCCTTTGCCGCAAGCGGAACATTGAATTCCACATTGAAGAAACCGTTGGAATCGGTTCCGTCATCCGTGCGCCCCTGCTGCGAAACAACGGTTTCGATCTCCGGCAATTCAGAAAGATAGCGGCGAATGCGGTTCGCCGATTCATTGCCCGCTTCCAAAGAGATCGACGACGGCATCGTGGCGCGCAGCCAAAGGTTGCCTTCCTCCAAGGTCGGCAGAAACTCCAGGCCCAGCGACCGCCCACCAATGATCGACAGCGCGCCCATGACGAGAGCGAACACCATCGTCAATATCTTGTTTCGCAATGCCGAGCGCAGGAGCGGCAAATACGCCCCGCGCAGCAATCGGACAAAGAAAGTATCCTCATGCGTTGTCTTATCCGACAGAAGGAAAGCGCTCAGCGCCGGCGCCACCGTGAACGTCGCCAGGAGGCCGCCGGCAAGCGCATAGGCGTAGGTTTTCGCCATCGGACCGAAGATATGGCCCTCAACCCCGCTCAACGTGAACAGCGGTAGGAAGCCGGCGAGAATAATCGCCGCGGAGAAAAGGATGGGCCGACTGACTTCCATCGCCGCGCTGTAGATGATGGAAAGCTTTGTTCCGGCTCGTGGACCGTCCGTAGCCCCGGCGTTTCGATGCTGAGACCCCGTCATCGACAGATGCCGGAAAATATTTTCAACCATGATGACGGTCGCATCGATAATCAAGCCAAAGTCGATCGCACCGATGGAAAGCAGGTTCGCCGACTCGCCGCGCAGAACCATGATGATGATGGCAAAAAAGAACGCGAACGGAATGGCCGACGCCACGACGATCGCGCTTCTGAGATCGCCCAGGAATAGCCACTGAACCAGGAAGACGAGGGCAATGCCGAAAAGAACGTTGAACATCACGGTATGCGTCGTAATCCCGATCAGCTCGCTTCGATCATATATACGAGCGATTTGGACACCTGGCGGGAGAAGGTCGGAACTATTGATCTTCTCCACCTCCTCCTTCACCCGCGCGATGACCGGCGTGCTCTGTTCGCCGCGCCGCATCAGCACGGTGCCCTGAACGATATCGTCAACGCTGTCACGACCAGCGATACCGAGGCGCGGCAAATGACTGACCTGAACGTCTGCGATGTCCTGAATCCGCACCGGATTGGCGCCAGACTGGCTCAACATCGTATTGCGGATATCGTCGATGGTCTGAATGAGCCCGACGCCGCGCACAACCGCCGACTGCATCCCCACATTCATCGTTTGCCCGCCGACGTTCACATTGCTCTTTTTGAGGGTCTCAACCACGTCCGCCAGCGTCAGGCCGTGGGCTGTCAGCTTGTTCAGATCGATCTGGGCTTCGAATGTCTTGGTCTTTCCGCCCCAGCTCGAGACGTCAAGAACGCCAGGAATGGCGCGGAACCGACGCGCAACCACCCAATCCTGCAAGGTACGCAGGTCCATCACGCTGTAACTCGCCGGGCCGACCAGCTGGTAGCGGTAGATTTCGCCAATCGGGCTCCACGGCGATATCCCTGGCTGGGCGCCGTTCTGCAAAGGCGGCAGTTGTCCGAGCAAATTGAGGACGCGCTGCAGCGCCTCGTCGTAAGTGAAGTCGTAGGTAAACTGCAGGCGAATGTCGGAGAGGCCAAACAGCGAAATCGACCGGATAGACGTCAGATGCTGCGCCGTCGTCAAGCCAGCTTCGATCGGGATCGTGATATAGCGTTCGATATCCTCGGCCGATTGCCCCGGATTTTGCGTGATCACCTGGACGAGTGGCGGAACCGGATCGGGATAGGCCTCGATGTTCAATCGGCTGAACGTGACGCCGCCGACGACCAGCAGCATCACAAACAGAGCGATGATCAGCGTTCGCAGCCGCAGAACGGACTCAAGAATAGTATGCATCGTTAAAGAACTTTCTGGCAGCGGCGAGAGCTCAAGTTCGCGACAAAGCTAGCGTCCGGCGCTAACTTCCAAGGTCAGCTTCCAAGGTCAGCTTCCAAGGTCAGCTTCCAAGCGAAGCAGCGCGGTCGATGAACAGACTGCCTCGGGTGATCACCTTCTCATTGGCGGTGATCCCGCTCGTCACCTGAATCAGGTCGCCATTAGCCAGGCCCGGCTTAATGCGACGAAGTTCGATGGCCCCATCGCTCCGCGCCACCCATACGCGCGCGGCGTCTCCCTCATAGATGATCGCATCACGCGCGACCGCTGGAGACGGCGCGGTTTCATGGACCGCAATACGCGCGCTGGCGAACATCTCCGGCTTCAGGCGGCCATGCGGATTGTCCACAGAGGCGCGGACCAGAAGACGCCGACTTCCCGAATCAAGCGAGGATCCGACGTAGCTCACCCGCGTCTCGAAGGTTTCGCCCGGCAGCGTGAGAACCTTGAACGTGAGGCGCTGATTGAGCTTCACGTGATCGGCATCCGCCTCCCGCACGTAAGCCACGAGCCAGACCTTGGAAACATCGCCAACCAGCAGCACCGGATCGGCATTGCTGGCGCCGGCATCGATGTACTGGCCGGGGCCGACGTTACGCTGCAGAACCGTTCCGGCAATTGGCGAATAGACGGGCGCCTCGGGCGAGATGATCCCGGTGTTCTCGAACGTCGTGATTTCGGCCTCGGTCTTGCCAAGCAGACGCAAGCGGTTGCGCACCGCCTGCTGCGCAATCTCGGCGGTGCGCACATCGTTCTTGGCGGCAGTCAGATTCGCCTGCGCCTCTTCCACATCCTTGAGCGCCATCGCCTTATCCCGGTACAGAATACCGAGACGACGTTCGGCGATGGTCATCAGATTGACCTGCGAACGCGCTTTATTGAGATCGCCAAGCGCGGACACGAAGTCTTTCTGCGTCTCGATCGAATCCGCTGCTTCGATCATGAACAGCAATTGGCCTTTTTGAACCTTGTCGCCGCTGCCAGCTGCCAGTTGCGTCACGCGGCCCGCATATTGCGAGTACACGCGCGTCGCGCGATCTTCATCGATCGCGATCTTGCCTTCCGTCGAAAACTCCGAGCGAAAGGCGATGGCTTGAACCGGCTCGACAGACAACACCGACCATTGAGCTTGCGTCGGCCGGAACAGTCCATCTCTGTCCTTCGGTTCGCTCGGAGCCGCAGATGCAACCGGAACACCGTTTCCGCGCCAGGACACAAAGCCCGCGCAAGCGACAACGCCGAAAACAGCAAGCGCAACCACCATTTTGGCGCCACCAGACCTGCCATGCGACTTAGAAGAACGCTCCATCTTTCACCTCAACTCCGCACATCGCCGGTAGCTTGTTCGTTGTTATCGCCGTCAACTGGTCGGAATGGAGCCGACAGAGAGCCAGCACGCGGCGCCGATCTTTCACGAGGCTGATGAAAAAGTTCGGCAAAGACCGAGAGGATTATCCATCTTCCTGCGGTGCAGCTGCCCGACAGACATGGCGGCATCACCGCCTAACCCCGATCATTCCCCATGCCCTTCCCACCCGCGCGAACGGCGGCTTGCTTTACGGATCAAGCGCCTCGGCAGTACCGATTTTCTCAGCAATATTTCCCTATCTCATTATAGATCATCGAAATTACAGCCACCTTACAGTCGCGTCCGCGCGCCAGAGCTTACGCGAAACTGACTTCGCATCTGGTGCGTAATTATGTCGGAACACGTGACATCTAAGCAGCCCTTGCGCTATGCCGATTAGATGCAAAGAGGGAATTGCTCATGAGGGTGCTCGTCGTCGAAGACAGCCCGGAACTTGCTCATCTCCTGATCGATGGCTTGAAATCAGCGGGCTTCGACAGTGATCATCTTGCCAGCGCAGTCGCTGCGAGAGAAGCACTTCGCAACGCGCGCTATGCCGCGTTGATTCTGGATCTGGGCTTGCCGGATGGAGATGGACTGACCGTCCTCCGGGAACTTCGCATACGTAAAGACCCGGTGCCGGTGTTGATTCTAACCGCGCGCGGAAGCGTGCATGATCGGATCAATGGTTTGAGGATCGGCGCAGATGACTATCTGGTGAAGCCGTTTGAGTTTGGTGAATTGGTGGCGCGCCTTGAAGCGCTACTGCGACGCCCAGGACAAATTCTCGGACGCTCGCTGCAACTCTCCAACGTGTCCTTCGATACCGAAGATCGACAGGTGTTCATCGACGACAAACTGCAACTGCTTTCAGCACGCGAACTTGCTGTTCTGGAATTGCTGCTTCGACGCAAAGGAAACGTCGTCTCCAAAAAGCATCTGGAGGATCAATTGTTCGGCCTGACGGGCGACGTTGGCTCCAACGCGGTGGAAGTCTATGTACACCGTTTGAGAAAGCAGCTCATGAATCTGGGCGCACGGATCAAGATCAACACCGTGCGCGGTGTTGGCTACATGATGACCGCAGAGAAGTAATATCCCACCTATCGCGTGCCATCGTCGCGACAGCTTTCTATTGCCATACGCAGATAGGGCCTGCCGCTGCGCCGGCCGCCCCTTCCGACATCTGCCCCGCATGTCACGGCTTGGCGAAGCCGCCAACGGTCGACGCACCGACATCGGCGTCACCTTCCACTTGAGAAGCGCTTGGGTCGCGTAGGTCGGAATCGGCCACCCGCCTGCACCAATCAAAGCATCCTGCCCGCGCAAACAGCGGAACCTGCTCCGGAATTTGCCGGCGCAGAAAATCTGCGAAGCCAGCGTTCAGGGCATTTACTTCGCTGCGGCAGTATGTAAGATTTTTTATGAAATATCACGTGCGAGGACAGAGGTAGCTATTCCGGGCTCAGGCTTTGAGCGCTCCGGGACAGTGGCTTGGCAGGCTGAACGGCTTGTCGGCAGCCGAAGTCGTGCGCGCTCATCGAGAGGCTTTCGTGAGACCAGTTTCACGCAACGGCATCACCCGGCGGACCGCCGTTTCGCTTGCACTCGCCGGATTGGCGAGCATCCCCGCGCGCGCCGCAGACTATCCTGCCCGCACCGTCACCCTGATCGTGCCCTATGCGGCCGGCGGCACCGCCGACATTCTGGCGCGCATCACCGCCGAGACGCTCAGCGAAAAACTCGGGAAGAGCTTTGTCGTCGAGAACAAGCCGGGCGCTTCCGGCATGATCGGCTGTAACACCGTCGCCAAAGCAACCCCGGATGGCTACACGCTGCTGTTCACCGCCGGCGGCCCGCTGACCATCGGCCCTCATCTGACAAAGAACGCACAGTATCGCACGGAAGCCGACTTCACGCCCCTGGCTCTGGTGACGGAAGTGCCGAGCTTTCTTGTCGTCAATCCCAAGAACGCGGCCCGAACCGTCGCCGACCTCATTGCCGCCGGTCAGGCGCAGCCGAAGAAACTCAACTTTGCATCGCCGGGCATCGGCACATCGGTGCATCTTTTAGCTGAACTCTTCCGCCTTGAAGCCGACTTCGAGGCCACGCATGTGCCCTATCGTGGCGGCGCGCCAGCCGTGAACGACCTCATCAGTGGACACGTCGACTTTCTGTTTGAGAACGTGCCTCAGCTTCTGCCGCAAGTGACAGGCGGAACCTTGCGCGCCCTCGCTGTCACCGCGCCAGCGCGCCTATCTTCTGCGCCCGATATTCCGACACTCGAAGAGGCCGGCATACGCAATATCGGCGTTGGAACCTGGTACGGCCTGCTCGGACCAGCGGGGCTGCCGGCAGAGACAGCAACAATCCTGACCCAAGCGCTGCGCAGCGGATTCATGGAAGCCGCACGGGTGCAACGCCTGGCCGATCTCAGCGTCACGACTGATTTGAGAACGCGCGACGATTTCGCGACCTTCCTGGCACAGGACGGCGCGCGCTGGAAATCAGCCATCGAGCGCGCCCACATCGAAGCGCCTTAAGCGCAGCATCCGAGCCATCTTCTGCCCATTTTATCGCCGTGTTGAATATCTGACAAACCGGAGCACACTCATGATAAAGTCGTCGCATTGGGGACAATACAGGAGCTCGATGCGGGCGCTTCGCGGGCTCGCGCTCGCTACTCTCGGCTTTCTCGGTGTTGCAACGGCACACGCGCAGAATTTCCCATCGCGCCCCGTCACCATCATCTCGCCCTACCAGGCCGGCGGAACCAGCGACATCATCTCCCGCCTTCTCGCGCAAAAGCTCGGCGACATCTGGAAGCAATCAGTCATTGTCGAGAACCGCCCCGGCGCCAACGGCAGCGTCGGCGTCCTGGCCGTGGCGCGCGGCCCGGCCGACGGTCACACCTTGCTTGCCGTCGCTTCGAGCGCCCTGACGCTCAATCCTCTGCTTTACCGTTCGCTTGGTTATGATGTCGGCCGCGATCTCGCACCGATAACGCGCACCGGCTCGGTGCCCAATGTCGTCGTCGTCCATCCTTCGGTGCCGGCCGCGACCATCGCCGAACTGGTTGCCTTGACGAAAGCCAAGCCCGGCAGCCTCAACTATGCCTCTCAAGGCAACGGCTCCAACGGCCATCTCAACGGCGAAATGTTCCGCCAGATGACCGGGGCCGACATGGTCCATGTTCCCTATAAGGGCAGCGCGCCCGCCGTCGCCGATCTCATCGGCGGCCATGTGCAAGTGATGTTCGACAATCTGCCGTCCGTGCTCGAGCAGGTCCGCGCCGGCCAGTTGCGCGCGCTGGCGGTGACAACCGCGCAACGGGCTGGTCCGCTGCCGGCGGTCCCGACCATGATCGAAGCTGGCGTTGCGGGCTTCGAGACCAGCGCCTGGTTCGCCCTCCTCGTCGCCAAGGCGACACCAGAACCGCTGCGCGCGGAGATCGAACGCGCCGTCGTGCAAGCGCTCGCCGATCCGGAGCTGCGCGACAAGCTCGCGCAAGTCGGCATTACGGCCTTGGGCGATGGTTCAACCGCGATGGCGCAACGGATTGATGCGGAGACGCGCACGTGGCGCGAGGTCATCCAACGCGCCAAGATCAGTATCGACTGATGGTGCACTTTGATAAGGCAGCGGTTTCGTCAGATATTTCATCAGTAATTTTTGGTGATGACTAAGTCTTGCGCTCATGTTGCGTAAGGAATAGTCATCGGGGCTATTTCCGACGGACGATTCCCGTCGCTGATGAGGAGCTGGCTGATGGCCGCGACCCCCAAATCCAACGCAGCCCCCAAAAACGCGACGCCCAACGCCACGTCCAAGAACGCCACGTCCAAGAACGCGGCCTCAAAGTCACCCGCGGCTCCCAAGCCGAAAAAGTCAGCCTCTGTGCCGAAAAAACAGGCCGCCTCGTCAAAGGAGCGGAAGGTCGATGAAGGCAAATCGCTGGTCCAGCAGGCCTATGAAAGCATTAAGGAGCGGATCATCAATCTGCACTTTCTGCCCGGCCAATATTTGAATGAAGCGGCGATCTGCGCGCAGCTTAAACTGGGGCGCACGCCGGTTCATCAAGCGTTGCAGCGCTTACAGATGGAAGGTTTGGTCGACGTGCTGCCGCGCAAGGGCATCATCGTCCAGCCTGACAGCTTGGCCGAAATCATGAAAATCCTTGATTCCCGCGTGACGGTTGAACCTGAACTGGCGCGCTCCGCCGCGCGTCGGGTCGCGGCTGGCGAGATCACCGCCGATCAGCTGTCACGCGTCATGGAAATCGCCACGGCGACGGTGGACGAAGACCCGCCGGATATCGCTGCCTTCACCGCCAACGATCGCTGGTTCCACCGCGAGATCGCGCAGATGTCGGGCAATGCGATCATGAGCGATTTCGCCCGCTTGCTGCACGAGCGTTCGACCCGCTTCTGGTATCTCAACCTGTGGCAGACAATCGATGTGCCGCTGACCAACAAGCAGCACGCGGAAATCGCCGCCGCCATCATCGCCGGTGACGGCGAATTGGCGGCACAGCGCATGCTCGATCACATCGCGGCGCTGCGCACACGATTGCAGAAGCTGCAGCGGATGTCGCCGCATGCCTTTCGGCCAATCCCCCTCCAATAACGACTGCCCCGCATCAGCGACGGACTGCCACGCCGCTCGACAGAGACGGACGATTGCTACGCGCGGCCGCAGCGTGAATCCTGCCGCCGTATCAAGGCGATTGAGCGCCGGCGCACGGCCGCCATCCACCGGATTATCGGCATCGCCGACAAAGCGCTTGCTTTTTAGATCACCTGAAATATCATCTAATCTACTTTGTGATATTTGGATGATGAAATGACGAGCCAAACGCCTCCGACCACCCCGCCGGGCATGCCCTCCTTAAGCGAAATCCTGATCCAGTCGGCCGACCTGCCCTGGCGCGCGAAGTCCCTCGCCGGCGTGCATGAAAAGATGCTCTGGCGCGACGAGGCCACCGGCGCGACCATCGCCCTGATCCGTTTCGACAAAGGCTCAAGCATTCCGACGCCGCATCTGCATGCGTCGAACCAGTTCATGTTCTGCCTTGAGGGGCACTACGAATACACCAGCACCGGCGTGACGCTGCGTGCTGGTTCGTTCTACTGCAACCCCAAGGGCAATGTTCACG
Organism: Beijerinckia sp. 28-YEA-48; assembly: GCF_900104955.1. NCBI lineage: Bacteria > Pseudomonadati > Pseudomonadota > Alphaproteobacteria > Hyphomicrobiales > Beijerinckiaceae > Beijerinckia > Beijerinckia sp. 28-YEA-48. The sequence goes on along the minus strand of NZ_FNSI01000001.1, from coordinate 15,637 downwards.
GCCCGACCTTGGCGCACGAAGATACGATCGTCGTCGAAATGTACGATGGCCCGCACTATCCCGAGCGTCCGTCCTGGTACACCAATGACGAGGACGCGCGCTGATGTCGAAGGGCGGTGACGGCGGAATTTCCGCTGCGGCCCTGGCTGAAGCAGTCGCCAAAATCTTCGTCGCCACGGGCGTGTCGCCAGCCGACGCTGCCATCGTGGCTGAAGATCTTGTCGCTGCCGATGTCGAGGGCGTTGGCTCCCATGGCGTGATGCTCGTGCCGATGTACGTGGATCGCCTGCGCGCCGGCTCCGTATCCACAGCCTCGGCCGGCGAAGTCGTCTCCGATCGCGAAGCAGCGGTTGTGATCGATGCCCACAATGTGCTCGGCCAGTTGACCGCCCGTCAGGCGGTCTCGCTCGCTGTCGAGCGGGCCAAGCGCTACGGCCTTGCTGCTGTCACCGTGCGCAATGCCTTTCATTTTGGCTCCGCTGGCCGCTACGCGCGGATGATGGCCGATCAAGGCTGCGTCGGCATGGTGATGGCCAACACGCGGCCCTTGATGCCAGCACCCGGCGGCGCCGAACCGCTCACCGGCAACAATCCCTTGGCGATTGTCGCCCCGAGCAAGGCGCCGTTCTCGCCTGAAATCGACATGGCGTTGAGCGCCGTGGCGATGGGCAAAATTCGCAACGCGGCGGCTGCCGGCCAACCGATCCCCGAGGGATGGGCGGCCGATAAGAGCGGCGCTGTGACGACGGATCCGAAGGCAGCGATCGAAGGCATGTTGCTGCCCGCCGCCGGCCCCAAAGGTTTTGGCCTGGCGTTTCTCGCCGATCTCCTCTGCGGCGGCCTATCCGACGGCGGCATCGGCGCTGAAGTGGCGCCGCTCTATGGGCCGCCGGCCAAGCCCTATGGCAGCGCCAGCCTGTTCCTGGCGATCGATGTCGGTCATTTCGTTGACGCCGACAAGTTTGCCACGCGGACCGAAGCCGAACTCGCCCGCGTCGCCGCCTCGCGCCGCGCCCCCGGCGTCGAGCGCATCTATGCCCCAGGCGAGCTGGCCTTCGCCGCGCGCACCGGGGCCGCTGGCCGCTGCCGCGTCTCCGCAGCCGCGCTATCGAGCCTCATCGAAACCGGGCGCGGCCTGGGCGTCGACGTCAGCGCTCTTCTCTCCAACTGAAAGTCAAAGACATGAAGCAGCAGATCACCAGCGACAAGCTTGCCAAGCCGAACGGTCATTTCTCTCAGGCCACCACGATCGAAGCGAAGGGCAAGCTGGTCTTCATCTCAGGCATGACGGCGCGCCGCGCCGATGGCACGATTGCCGGGATCGGCGATATCGACGCCCAGACGCGTCAGGTCTGCGAAAACCTCAAGGCTGCCGCTGAAGCGGCTGGCGGTTCGCTGGACGATGTCGTGCGCGTCGACGTTTACGTGCGCAATATCGAGCATTTCGCCGCCATTCACAAAGTCCGCCAGGAATATTTCAAGGCGCCCGTGCCGGCCTCGACCATGGTTGAAGTCGCCAAGATGGTGTCGCCCGACTATCTGATCGAGATCAGCGCGATTGCGGTTCTGCCGAACGGCTGATCGATCATGCGTCTTGCCACGGCCCATCTTTCGGGCAACCGTGTCGTGGCCAACCTGCACGAGACCACGGACACTTCTTCCATGAGCGAGGTCGTATGAAGGCGAGCTTCGATGCCACCGGCGATGTCATCGCCATCACCGGCGGCGCCAGCGGCATCGGACGCGCTCTGGCGCTGGCTTGCCTGCAGGCCGGCGCCCGCGTCGTGGTCTGCGACGTCAACGAGGCCGCGTTGGCGAGCCTGCGCGCCGAGGCCCCGTCCATCGCAACCCGTCGTCTCGATGTCAGCGATCGAACAGCGGTCATGGCGTGCTTCAATGAGATCGCGCAAACCATCGGGCCTGTTGACAGCCTGGTCTGCGCCGCAGCGACCCAGCCGCGCACCAACATCCATGAGATGGACCCAGCCGAATGGCAGCGCGTGATCGCCATCAATCTCAATGGCGTGATGTGGTGCTATCAGGCTGTGATCACGTCCATGATCGCGCGCCGCAAAGGCTCCATCGTCGCTTTCTCGTCCGGACTGGCGCATCAAGGCTGGCCGAAGGCCTCCGCCTATGCGGCCACCAAGGGTGCGCTCATCGCCTGGGCGAAGAGCGCCGCCAAGGAAGTCGCCGAGCATCGGGTCCGCGTCAATCTGATCGCGCCCGGCGTCATCGACACACCGCAATATCGCGCCGCCAATGCTGGCGCCGATGATGCCAGCTGGAAAGCCTCGACCGGCGTCGGCGGCGCGCAAGATGTCATCGGCCCGCTGATGTTTCTCCTGTCTGACGCGGCAACCATGACGGCCTCGCTCGTCAGCCGCGATATGGCTTACCCGCGTGACGAGGATTAGGAGTCCGCAGTTGACGAAACCGGTTCTTGTGGTGGGGGCCGGCCCGGTGGGGCTGATGACGGCCCTTGCGCTAAAATTCTACGGCATCGACTTTCGCCTGTTCGAGGAAGATCGCGAATTTTCCAGCGACACCAAGGCCGGCACGATCCTGACGCGGACCATCGAAGCGTTCCGCCGCTATGGCGTCGACGAGGCCGTGCTATCGAAAGCGCTACGGCTTGATGAGATCGGCGAGATCGAACGCGCCACCAACACCCGCCGCACCTCCGTGATGACCGAGAACCTCGTCGAGGAAACACGCTTTCCTTTCGTCATCAATATGCCGCAGCATCATCTCGAGCCGATCCTCGCGCAGAACCTATCGGATCTACCGCCCGGCGTTGTCAATCTGCGCCACAAACTGGTCTCGTTCACGCAAGAAGCCGAAGGCGTCACCGCGCGCTTTGAAACACCGGAGGGCGTGCGCGAGGTCGAAGGTAGCTATCTTATCGCCTGCGACGGCGGCCGCAGCACGGTGCGTGGTCAGCTCGGCATCGAGGTCGAAGGCCAATCGCTCGACGTGCGCTACATGCTCGTCGACATCAAGGTCGATCTCGATACCTCCAACCCGCGCGACTATCCTTATCTCGCCTATTTCGCCGATCCGAACGAGTGGATGATCCTGGTGCGCCAGCCCCATTGCTGGCGCTTCTTGTTTCCGCTGGCGCCGGGCGCCGACGAGGCGACACCGGCCGAACTTGAAACCAAGGTCCGCCATTTCATCGGCGAGGTCAGCGCGCTCGAAGTCATCAACACCGTCACCTATCGGGTCCATCACCGCATCGCCTCGAAATGGCGTGCGGATCGCGTCTTCCTGGCCGGCGATGCGGCGCATCTGATCACGCCGATGTGGGCGCTTGGATTGAACACCGGTGTGCTCGACGCGATCAATCTGCCCTGGCGCCTGGCCTGGGTCTTGCGTGGCTGGGCCAATGACAGTCTGCTCGACGGCTATGAACGCGAACAACGGCCGCTGGCGGCCCGTGGCTCCGGCGAAATGGCCGAAGCGGCGCGCAAACTGATGGGCGGCGAGAAAGACGGCGCGCGCGCCATGTCCGGCTCCGACTGGGCCAATGCGATGACGCGCTCCATGCTGGGCGTGCGCCTGGATGTCGATGGCTCGGGCCTCTGGTCGATCGTCAAGACCGAACGCGAGGCCATTCGTGTCGGCGATCGCGTGCCCGACATGCCGCTGTTCGACGGCCAGGGCCGCCGCATCCATCTGCATGATCTCTGCGACGACAGCTTTGTCGCGCTCTATTTCACCGATGTACGCCGTCATCCGGCCGTGCCGGCGGACGATCTGCCGGGGTTGAAGAGCTTCGTGGTCTCGCGCTGGGATGCGCCTCTCGATTCCGGCCTGCGCGACCAGGCTTTGCTCGACATCGGCAACCGACTGCGCACCCGGCTGGGTTGTGCTGACGACACGGTGGTTCTGCTGCGGCCAGACGATCACGTCGCCGCCATTCTGCCGATCGGATCGCGATTGATCGCCGATATCTACCAGCGGATCAGAGGACAGGCTTAATGACGCAACCGCAAGCGCAGATCCCCCTCGACGTCCACGCGCATCTGGCGCCGGTGGTGCCCGAGCGGCTGGCGCGGATTGACGACGTCTCCTGGGACGCCGGCAAGGGCGTGATGATCATCGACGGCCATGTGGTCGGCATGAAGCCGTTGTTTCAGCCGGACGCCTTGCTGCAATGGATGGATAAAAATGGCGTCGCGCATGCCTGGATCTCGGCGCCCCCGCCGCTCTACCGGCAGCAGCTGCGCGGCGCGCAGGCACGCGCCTGGGCGCACTACGTCAACGACGGCTTGCGCGACATCGCCGCGGCGTCTGATGGCAAATTCACAGCGTTGATGCATCTGCCGATCGAAGACCCGGCGGTGGCCGCCGAGATTGCCGGAGAGTGGATCGGTCGCGGCCATGTCCTGTTCGCCATGCCGACGGGAACCGGCGACGATCGCACCTTGGGCGATGCCGCCTTCGCACCGCTCTGGCAGGCGCTCGATGCGGCCGGCGCCTTCGTGTTCTTTCACCCCGGTGAATGCGCCGACGGACGGCTGCAATCCTTCTATCTCACCAATCTCCTCGGCAACCCCTACGAAACCACGGTCGCCCTCGCGCATCTGATCTTTTCGGGCGTGCTCGAACGCCACCCCCATATCACGACCTGCTTTGCCCATGGCGGCGGCCTGTTACCGACGGTCGCCGGCCGCTGGGATCGCGGCCATGCCACGGCGCGCCCCGATATCGACACCAAACGCGCCCTGCCCTCGACGTTGATGAAACGCATCCATGTCGATTGCATCTGCCACAGCGAGGCCGCGGCCGAACTTGCCGATCACACCTTCGGGTCCGAGAATGTCGTCTTCGGCTCCGACTGGCCGTTCCCAATGGGACTGATCGAGCCGCAACAACAGCTGGCGGACTTCTCGGCGGAGCGCCGCAAAAGATATCTGAGCGAAAACCCGGCGCGCCTGCTGGCACGCTTCACCTGCAAAGGGGATAAATAATGAGCGAAGTCCACATGCCCGAAGGCACCATTCTAGGTGCGATTGGCGACGAGGTTATTTTCGAGAACGAGACGATCCGCGTCTGGCGGCTCAAGCTCGATCCCGGCGGCATTCAGCCGTGGCACAAGCACGACATGCATTATCTGATCGTGCCGCTGACGCCTGGCGAAAACATCATGCGCTTTTCCGATGGCCGCGTCCGCGAAACCAAGGAAACGCCCGGCGAAGTGATGTGGCGGGAGCCCGGCATTCCCCATGAATTGGAGAATGCCAGCAAGGGCATTTATTCAAACGTGCTGATCGAGTTTAAGCAGGTTGTGCCGAAAGCCTGAGGGCTTTCCGCCGTTATTGCGAGCGCGGCGAAGCAATCCAGGAGCCAAGGATAGAGCCATAGACGCAAATCGACCTGCACCAGAGGCATTTTACAACGTTATACCACGCCCCTGGATTGCTTCGTCGCTACGCTTCTCGCAATGACGGACGGTACCTTGCTAAAATGAAAATCCCCGGAGCAAGCTCCGGGGATTCTTTTTTGCCGTCAGCTGTCTTTGAATTATTTCTGTGCCGGCAGGATCGGCGTTTTCGGCAGGAAGCCCGGCACAAAGGTCTGGTCCGCTTCGAGCTTGCCGCCGGCAACCTCGACGTTCGAATTGATGAACTCGAATGTCTTGGCCATCTTGGCCGGGACGATATTGCCGAAGCCATTGGCTTTCACGTCGGCATTGACACCGATGCGCTCGAGCAGATCGATTTCTTCGCGCACGATGCCGCGATCGAGAGCCGGCACGTTCTTGACCATGATAGCGGTCGCTTCATCACGATTGGCCAGCGTATATTGCCAGCCGCGCAGCGCCGCGCGCACGAAGCCGCGCACCGCTTCCGGATTTTGATCGAGGAAGCTCTTCTTCACGCCGATCGAATTGGAATAGAGATCCAGGCCATAATCAGCGGCGAACAGGCACACCGCCTCTTTGCCCGGCGCGGCGCGGCGAATGGCGGGCGCCGCCATCAGAAATTGATCGACACCACCAACCTGTCCGGCCGCGAGCATGGGCACGCGGGCAGCCGCATCGATATTGACGATTTCAAGCTTCGAACCGTCCAGGCCGTTCATCTTCATGAAGGCGCGCCAGATCTGCGGCACGAAGGAGGCCGAGCTGGAGCCGAACTTCAAGCCTTCGAGCTGCGCCGGCTTGGTGACATTGGCGCCGGGATTAAGGGAATAGACGCAGTAGGGCGCCTCCACATAGCTGCTGGCGACGATCTTGACGTCGCTACCGGCTTTCCCCGAAGCCACAAGGCTCGGCACATCGATGAAACCCATCTGCGCCATGCCGGTGACGACGCCGCGAATGGCATCGGCAGTGCCTTTCGAAGGCATGATTTCGACGTTCAGGCCTTCTTCTTTGAAATAGCCCTTCTCCAGCGCAACATACCAAGGCGCGTGGCGACCGAGGCTGATGAAATCGAGAATGAATTTGACGTTGGTATCAGCTGCCACCGCACCGGTTGGCGCCGCGGCCAGCACCGCAAGCGTGATTGCACCGGCAAGTTTTTTCAACATCGCGATCTCCTCTGGTTGCTCTTTCGGGCTTGTGCCGCGCGGCTTGCCGGCTGCCATTGACCACAGAGACATCATAAGATATTTCAGTAGACATTCAAGCTGAATGCTTTGTTCTAAAACGCTGTGCTGTCCGCGATTTCTCGTGGAGCTGCTAGAAAGGAATGGAATGGGCTTCGTCGAGATCGCGAATGTCCGCAAAGTTTTCGGAAGCAAGGGAAAGGAAGTTGTCGCACTCGACGAGGCAAGTCTGAGCTTCAACGAAGGTGAGTTCGTCGCGCTGCTCGGCCCAAGCGGTTGCGGCAAGACAACACTCCTAACGATCGTCGCCGGCCTCGCCTCGAAGACATCCGGCTCAGTGAAGGTCGGCGGCCGCGAAGTGGATGGCCCCTATCCCGACTACGGCTTTGTCTTTCAGCAGCCCAGCCTGATGCCCTGGCGATCGGTGCTGCAGAACGTCCTCTTTCCCATGGAAATCCTCGGGCGCAACGATGCTCAGGCGAAGGCGCGGGCTGAGCAGCTTCTGCAGATCACCGGACTTCACGCCTTCGCCAATTCACGGCCGCACGAGCTTTCAGGCGGCATGCAGCAACGTGTCTCGCTGTGCCGGGCGCTGATCCACAAGCCGAAGCTGCTGCTCATGGACGAACCGTTCGGCGCACTCGACGAGTTCACGCGCCTCGACATGAACGACCTCTTGCTCAAGATCAAAGCCGAGACAAGCGCCTCGGTCCTGTTCGTCACCCATTCGATTTCGGAAGCGATCTACCTCTCCGACAAGGTGGTGGTGTTCACGCGCCGGCCGGCGCGCGTCAGCGCCGAGTTCCAGATCAATATTCCAGGGCCCCGCAATCAGGCCAGCCGCTTTACGCCCGAATTCATTGAGGCTGAACGCCGCGCCAGCGAAGTCCTTGGTTTGTTGACTGCGTCAAGCTCGGAGCATTGAGAATGTTCGACAACACTATGCTCTCCCGGATCGGCTATCCGTTCGCCGGCGTTGTCATTATTGTCGCGGTTTGGGCTCTGGCCTGCTGGCTGCTCAAGATTCCAGAAGTCGTTCTGCCGGCGCCTGATCAAGTGGCCATCGCGTTTGCCAATAGCTTTGGCCTGCTGATGCGCGAAGGCTGGGTGACGCTGGTCGAAACCGTGCTCGGCTTCGCCCTCGCCATGGCTGTCGGCCTGCCGCTGGCCGTGGCGATCGCCAATTCGCGGCCGCTCAACCTGATGTTCTATCCGTTGCTGGTCGCGCTGCAATCGGTGCCGAAGGTGGCGCTGGCGCCGATCGTTCTCGTCTGGCTCGGCACCGGCCTCGAATCAAAGCTCGCCATCGTCTGGCTGGTGGCCTTCTTTCCCATCATCATCGATACCGCCGCCGGTCTGCGTTCGACCCCGCGTGAACTCATCCAATTGGCGCACAGTCTGAAAGCCTCGCCCTGGCAGATCTTCTATAAGGTGCAATTCCCCGCCGCGCTGCCGTTCGTGCTTACCGGCGCCAAAGTCGCGATCACCTTGGCGGTCATCGGCGCGGTCATCGGCGAATTCATGGGTTCAAGCAGCGGCCTTGGCTATCTCTTGTTGAGCGCCACGTCACAGCTCAACACGCCACTGGCCTTCGCCGCCCTGTTTGCGCTCTCGTTCCTGGGCCTAGGCGTTTATGCGGTGGTTGAACTTGTCGAGGTCGCCATCGCCCGCTGGCTGCCGCCACGGGCGGCTGGTCATTGATGTCAATCGTCTTCCTACTAACGGCGTGAAGCGAGGTTCAGTCCTCGTCTCGCGCCTCTCCGCCCACGGTTGCCATATAGCTTGCCGTGAAGGCGCCGATCAGCATGGCGACGAAAACCCATAGGGCCGTTTGCAAGGCCAGTTTACGAGCTGCCTCCGCCGCGCTCTTGGCTCGATCAATCGTTTGCGACAAACGCTGTTCCGCATCGCTTTGGCTCAGCCCAGTCTGCCGCGCGATCAGTTGCGCCGCATAGGTCCGATCATCAGTCGTGACGCCGGTATTGCTGAGAAGCTTGCCGAAAATCAGACCAATCTCATTCCGGCTCTGTTCCGAATTCCCAGCATCTCGATCGGAGCGCAGCAGCGTATCAACAAAATACGTCGCATTGTTCGCAACAGCGGATGACGCCGTGGTAGCCGCGGTCGACACGGTTCCTGTGATAGCTGAGGCGATCAGACAGGCGCTTAAGATCATACCGACGCACCAGACCAGCAGGCCGTGCGCCGTATCGCGGAAATAGACCTCGTCTTGATGCAAATCCGTCCAACGCGTCCGCAGACGACCGGCCAGATAACCGCCGAGGCCGAAGGCAAAAAGATTTACGGCAAGAAGCCACGCCACGGCCAGCCAGCTGAAGGTTGATCCCGACACCGAGCTGCCCCAGGGCGACACAGCCGAGAGGCCTAGCCCAACACCGAGTGTGAGCAAGACCAAAGCAAAGGCCGCCGCAGCAGCCGAACCCGCCAACACCGCCGCCCAAGAGACGGCAGATGCAACCGCGGAGGCAGCGGACGTTGTGGAGACTGCACGATCAGAAATGACTTGGCTCATCTCATCCTCCTCAGCGCCCGAGCAAAGCAAGCAGGATGATAATCGGGATCGGAACACCCAGCAGCCAAAGCAAAATTCCACGGCCCATGTCAGCCTCCGTCAATGGTGATTACCAATAACAACTGAGTCCGCGATGTTTGGTTCCGCCTGGCTCAAGGTACGAAAGGAGCCTCTACGTGGCTTCGATGGCCTGACATCCAGCAAGAGCTCGTGCACCGAATGTTTTGTGCGTCGCACTTGTTGGCTACAGCATGCGCGGAAAGATGCCGACACTGCTTTCATGGAACGCGACGCCGCTAGCGGCGTTGCGTTATAGGCTAAGACCCTCTCGCGTTAGCTTCGCGCCACGCGCGAGAAGGAGAACTTCACTACCGTCAATAGGCCGCGAATTTCCAGTTGAGACCGACACGGGCCAAGCTGCCGTTCAGCTTCGCTTTCGCGACACCACCCAGGAAGCCTTCAGCGGGATCCGTAGATGAGCCGGCGACGGCATAGCGCGTCGTTCCCAGGTCGTAATAGAGATACTCAGCCTTGAGCGACAGGCTCTGTGTGATGGCATATTCGATGCCACCACCGAGCGCCCATCCGACACGCGTCCCGGTCCTCTCGCCGCGCCAGATGCCGACATAGGGAACGCCATTGCTAACACCCGTCGACGAAATGCTCGTTCCGTCCTTTGCTCGACCGATGGCCAGACCGCCCGTGGCGTAGATCAGTGCGCGATCAAAGGTCAGGCCAGCGCGCGCCCGCACAGTGCCCAGCCAATCAAGACGCGACCGCGCGCCAGTCACGATCGATATATTGTCCGTGGCATCGACAAAACTGAAGCTTTGGCTCGCTGAGCGTTTCGAGTCGAGATATTGGAGATCGCCTTCAAGCCCGAACAACAATGTTCCGAACTGATAATTATAGCCGAGCTGGGCGCCTCCGGTGAAACCGCCACGGGCGCCACCGAAACTCGACGGCACCAGGCCAGCCGCATTGAACTCGGCGATATCGGCAGCATCGGCGGCGCCACTCAGTGCGTAGTTGTAGCGCGTCCGGTTCTGGCTCCAGGTGTAACCGGCATTCAGACCGACATACATGCCCGCCCAATTATACGCCATGATAGCCGGCATCGCTGTGGTCCGAACGGGTAGATCTGCCGCCCAAGCCGTCCCGCTGACGCTGGCGGCGATGGCGCCGGCCAGCAAAACTGTCATCCTCATGTTTCACCCTACTCGCGATGATGGTCCGCATATGGATCGATCGCCTGTGCGGGACACGGCGCGCATAACATCGCCCTCGCCACGCCCGGTTCTGGCGATGCTTGTTGCATATCTGCGCGGGCAACTGCCCTGTTAGCCTGCAGGTCTCATCACGATTGGTCGCCCCGTCTCATACCGATCGGTCGCATTTTACGGAAAGCCTTTGCGCTCCCTTTATCCTCGGTCTTGACCCCTCTTGCGAAACGACAATACTTGACGATGATTCCTCGAAATGGCGGCGGGCTAACAGTTCACGATGGAATTCAACACCAACGGTTTGTCACCGAACGACACCTTGCGCTATTGGAGCGCAACGGTGCTGAAACGCATGGAGGTCGAGCGAACCGCCCCATCGGACAAGCCGTTCCAGGCGCGGCTGCGCCGCTCGCTCGCCCGTAACGGTGAATTCTGGGATCACTATTCGGACCTGCTCTATGTCGAGCGCTCCCGGGAGCGCTGCGCCCGGGACGGCGGCGAGGAGATTTATATCGGCCTGATCGTCGACGGCTGTTCCAATCTCGAATTCGGCGATCGACGGTTCGCGTTGCGGCCTGGCGATATCTATATCGTTGATTTCAGCCAACCGATCCGCGCCGAATGGCTGCCGCATCGCGAGCTCGGGCTCCTGATCAACCGGCGGCACGCCATCGATATTTTGGGCGATAGAGCCAAGATGAGATCCGGCGAGATTTTCAGAGCCAGATCCAGTTTCACCACACTCTTCGCATCGCATCTCCGTCTCTTGGCCGCCGAAGCGCCGCGGCTCGCGCAAGCCGAACAAAGCGACGTCATCGAAGTGGCGATACAACTTGCCTTGCTTCTGCTGCGAACGGACCCTCTCGCGCCTCCGAGGCTTGAAGGGGCTGCCTTCATGGCGGCGGCACGTCGCCAAATCTCCGAGCGGCTCAGCGAACCCGATCTGTCACCAGACGACCTCGCCGCAGCGCTCGGCTGCTCCCGGGCGACGCTCTATCGCCATTTCGAACGGGAGGGCGCAGGCGTTGTCGAAACAATCAGGGACTCTCGTCTCGAATCCGTCAAAGAATTGTTGAGTGCCGAGCCCTCGGCTTCGATTAGCGACCTTGCCTTCCGCTGTGGCTTTCTTGATCAGTCAAGCTTCAACAAAATGTTCAAACGCCGGTTTGGCGCGGCGCCAAGCCAGTTCAGGGATCCCACGCTCGGCACAAGATCGCGATCCGCCTGACCCGCATCTTGGCGGCCGGCCTGCTTCACGGCGATGAACACGCATTCGAGAACAGGATGTAGCGCCGTCCTCCACGCGCGAAAACCTTCACCACATAACCGGTCTGATCACCGTAGCGCACGCGGCACCATTCCGCGCCATCGGCTTGTGGTCCGCAGGCATCGGCAACCACGCAGGCGTTGAGCGGCATAGTTGCAAGGGACGGTGCGTTCAGCCCCGGCGCCCGCCGTAGATTGGCAGGAGAGACGAGCCGCACGGAGAGAGCCTGTCCCGGAGCCAAGCGAGGCGCATAAACATCATCGTCTGCCGCGCAACGCTGCGACAAGCCGTAGTAGATGGAACACCCCCTCGGCGCCGGCATGATGGGAGGCGCCACCGATGGCCCAAATGCCTCACCAAACGAAGACATCGACTGGCCGCCGCGCAGCCAGACAGACTGGCCAGAACTGCTGCGACCGGAGAAACCGCCATAGGAACGTCGCAGCGTTATCAGCGAACGGCCAGACATGTCATTCAGTGTCAAACCACGCCTGTTCATCTTCCACTGCGAGACCGACATGAACGCGCCGCCGCAGCCGGAAATATTGGCGCGATAGCCACCGAGAATGCTGCTCGAATTCGAGAGCTCCAACTGGCAACGTTGCCTCTGGCCGAAGCGGTCGGTAACCACCATCGACCAGACACCGCTCGCATCGTCGAATTGCGCCAAGCCCTGATGCGGCAGAGCCAGGGCGGTGACGGCCAAAGCCAGCAAGGCAGCCACGACTGGCCGTGCCTTGCGAGCAATGGGCGCCAGAGCAACGGAGATCATCGACGGGAGCGCGCGCACGGTGTTTCCCTGGTGCTGTTGAGTTCGCTCCAGAGTATGCCCGCGTCGCGCCGAACGTTAGACGCGCAGTCTCATCCGTTGGTCGCCCTGTCTCACTCCGTCACACTCACTCCGTCACGCGTTGCAGCGCCTGCGTTTGATGGCGATAGCCAACCATTTCATAGCCGATGATCGTCACCAGCGGCGCCAATGCGAGGGCGGCCAGACATAGCGTCATCCGCACGCCGATCGCCGCCATGAAAACCGCCGCCACGAGCACGACAGCCGTGCCGGCGATCAGCCCAAAGTGAAAGCGATCGAACTCCTGCATCAGATAGGTGTAGAGGAGATAAAGCATCAGCAGATAAAGCCCGACGGGGACGGCCACCGTCATCATTGTCGCCAGCGCACTGATATGCGCCTTATGCTCGATATACAGCCCAGCCACATGCAGGCCGGCGCCCGTGGCGGCAATAGCGGCGAAGATGAACATATGGCCATAGCCCCACACGAAGCAGCGCTCCCGATGCGCGTGCAGAACCTGTGCGGACGGAATGGTGAAATAGACCCACCACATGCCGAAGGTCAGGCCGGTGCCGGCGAGGCAAATCAGCACTGCGTCAATGCTCCAGCCCTGCTGTTCGACGATGGCCGAGATCGTCGCCACCGTGCCGACCACCCCTTCACCCAGCGCGATGATAGCCAACAGGCCGTAGCGCTCGGCGATATGGTGCGCGTGCCAGGGCGTCCCGCCTTCCCGTCGTTCGGCGAGCACCGGCCCTAAAAGTTCGATGGCAATCAGCGGCACGCCACAGAGGAATGACTGCAGCACGGAAATATCGGCGATCGCCTGGATCACCCAGCCGATCTGCGCCACGATGATGCTCACCGCGTAGATCAGACAGATCTTGCGGCGGGCCGGATCCTGCGTCGCGGCGCGCAGCCACTGGAACACCATCGCCAGCCGCATCACCACATAGCCAAACACCATGATCATATTGTCGAGATAGGGTCCGCCGTCGATGGATTTGAACATCCGCGGCAAGCCGAGCGCCAGGATGAGCACGCCGGCCATCTGCACCATCGTCGTGACACGGAAGATCCAGTCGTCGTTGTCATAGGCGGACGCGAACCAGGAGAAATTGACCCAGGCCCAGCACACGGCAAACATGGCGAAGGAAAAGCCGATCAATCCGGCCTGGTAGTGCCCCTCCGCCAATTGATGGGCGAATTGCGCCGAGGCGATGCCGAAAGCAATGACGAAGGTGAGATCGAACAGGAGTTCCAGCGGCGTCGCCGTCCGGTGATCCTCATGGCGGTCGCGCCCGCGCATGGCGGTGGCCCGATGGGCAGGTGCTTCGGCAATGGAATGCGGTTCGGCATCAGAACGCGGTTCGGTCATTGAAAATCTCTCAAGATGAAATTTAACGCAGGTTAGAACGCCGCGTCGGAATTTGGAAACGGCCGGAGTGGATAACGACCCAGGCTGGTCAAGACTTGATAACAACCAAGACTTGCCGCCCCGCCATCCCCATGCGACAGGAGCGCGGCGCTCAAACAAGCCCCGCCGCCCTCAATACACCTCAGCCCCCAACAGACAATGACAGCAGGAAAAAGGTCCGACTACACCGCGCCCGGCATTCTGGGCGAGGCCTTCACCGTCGCCGTCGGCGCGCTGGGCGGCCTGACTTTCGCCTGGCTGAACGTGCCCGGCGGCGCCATGTCGGGCTCGGTTGTGGCGGTCGCACTTCTGTCGGTCGTCGGCTGGGCCACCAGCATCAGCGCGCCGCTGCGCTATCTCGCCATGGGCGTCATCGGCACGGCCATCGGCTCCGTCGTCGGCCCCGACACGTTTTCCCATATCGCCGCCTATCCGGCGAGCATCGCCCTGATGGCCATCTGCGTGGTGATGATGACGCTGGCCTCCACCGCCGTCTGGGTCTGGCTGATGGGCTGGCCCCGCTCGATGGCCATGCTCGCTTCGGTGCCGGGCTCGATGAGCTACATCGTCTCCGTGTCGATGAGCATGGGCGCCGACGCGGCACGCATCGCCGTGGTGCAGATGTCGCGCGTCATTTTTCTGGCCACCGTCCTGCCGTGGATCATCGTTCACGAAGTCGGCGGCGATTTCGCCGCACTCGCCACGCTCACCATCGATCCGCCCCTAGCCATCGCCTTGTCGCTTGGGGCTGGTTTCGCCGTCGGCGGTCTTTTCGCTTATTTCAATATCACCGGCGGCATGATCCTCGGCTCGATGATCGCGTCGGGCATGCTGCATTATTTCGGCATCGCGCCTGGGCGCTCGCCATCGTGGTTGATGAACATCGGCCAGTGCCTGCTCGGCGCCTGGGTCGGTTCCCGCTTCGTCGATTTCGATTGGAGCCTGTTCGCCCGCATCTGCCTCGGCACCGTCATGGCGCTGGCCGCCATGCTGGCGGTGTCGATGCTCTTCGCCACGATGGCGACGCATCTTCTCGGTGTGCCCTTCGGCGCCGCCCTCATCGGCTATGCACCGGGTAGCCAGGAGGTTATGGTCGTGCTCGCCTTGGTTCTCGGTGTCGACCCCGTGTTTGTCGCCGCCCATCACCTGGCGCGTTATTTTTTGATCAGCCTCTGCCTGCCCTTTCTGGTGTCTTGGATGCGCAAGAACGAAGGCCGCTAGCAGAGTAATACAAGCAGGGTAATGGGAGAGAATTATATGCTGTTACGCGGTACAACGAGTTCGCCCTTCGTCCGCAAGGTCCGGATAGCCGCGCAACATTTGAAACTCGACAGCCAGATCAGCCTCGTCACGGTCGACGCCCTGAATGCGGTCGAATCCATCGGTCCTGACAATCCGCTGCGCAAAATCCCGGTTCTGCGGCTCGACAACGGACGTCGCCTTTATGACAGCCGCGTCATCCTCGAATATCTCGATCATCTGGCCGGTGGCGACCGCCTGCTGCCGAAGGATTGGGACAAGCGTCTCGACGCCCTCACCCTGCAGGCGCTCGGCGACGGCATCCTCGATGCCGGCGTGCTCGTCGTCTACGAAGGGCGGCATCGGCCGGCGGAAATCCATCACGAGCCCTGGCTTGCCTATCAGCGCGGCAAGATCGAACGTGGCCTTGAAGCGTTCGCGACCGCACCGCCTGATCCGACCCACTTCACTGTCGGCACCCTCGCGCTGGCCTGCGCGCTCGGTTATCTCGACTTCCGCAAACAGGTCGATTGGCGCGCCACGCAACCGACCCTCGTCGCCTGGCTGGATCGCTTTCGCGCCGCCGTGCCGGCTTATGATCTGACGA